>JAIVJJ010000300.1:3266-13878 GCA_020200095.1 Acidobacteriota bacterium
ATGGCGATTTCGGGAAGATAATGCATAAACTTCGGCTTTTTGTCGAAATAAGCCGTGTCGTATTCATCACCTTCAATGAGAAAAAAATCACTATCGGCGACTCTAAAGCTCGCGCCGAAATTCTGCACAATTCCGCCAACCAAAAAACTTGGGTTTAGCCCGCCGACTTCTGCAATCCAAGTTGCAATGCTTGTAGTTGTTGTTTTTCCGTGTGTTCCCGCGACAACCAGAGAACGCTTGCCGCGGATAAATTCTTCTTTAACGACTTCGGCTTGCGAGCAATACGCGAGTTTGCGATTCAAAACTTCTTCGAGTTCAGCGTTACCGCGCGAAATGGTATTGCCGACGATTGTCAAATCCGCGCCGACCTTCGCGTTTTCGGCTTTGTAACCGTTGATGATTTCAATGCCGAGTTCTTCAAGCTGCGTTGTCATCGGTGGGTAAACATTCTGGTCAGAGCCGGTAACTTTATGCCCGCGCGCCTGCAACATTCCCGCCAGCGACGCCATCGCCGTTCCGCAAATTCCGATTAAGTGGTAGTGCATTTTTTTGCTATTCGAGTTAGATTACGTATCCGAAAATGTGAAACTTAATAATTTTTAGTTTATTTCAGAGCAGTTTGCAGTTTGTCTAACGCACCTTCGAGAATCGAATCTTCACGCGCGATGCAGATTCGCATATACGAATCCCAATCGTCCGAATCCGCAAAGGCGCTTCCGGGAACGCCTGCGACGCCCGCTTTTTCCATCAGCATTTCGTTGAATTTCAGTGCATCATTAAAATCTTCTGGAATTCGCGCCCAGATGTAAAATGCCGAACCGGAGTTATAAATTTGAAAACCGATTTCGCGCAAAACTCTGGAAACGAACGAGCGTTTTTCATCGAATTTTTCGCGCAGTTTGTCGTAATAATTTTCATCACGCATCAAAACACGAGAAAGTGCTGCTTGCAGAGGTGTTGCGGGGCAAACGTAAATGACATTCGCCGCGTTGTTTACCGGCGCGATAAGTTCGCCTTTACCGTAAGCATAGCCGAGTCGCCAACCGGAAATGTTCCAGGATTTTGAGAAAGAATTGACCGTAATTGTTCTTTCCCACATATTCGGCAAAGTGGCGATTGGAATATGCGGATTTTCGCCGGTTACAAAATGTTCATAAACTTCGTCGGATATGCAAAGCAAATCGAATTCTTTGCAAACATCAGCAACCGCTTCAAGTTCGGTTTGCGTCATCACTTTTCCGCTCGGATTCGCGGGCGTGCAGACAATAATTGCTTTCAACGGAAACTCATTTCGATTTACCAAATCTTTGCAACGCTCGCGCAAAGCGTCCTTTTCAAAAGATAAATCTGCGTCCAAACTAAAAGTTTCCGTCTTGCCGCCGAATTCTTCAATAATTCTTCGGTGATATGGGTAATATGGCTCGAAAACGAGTGCGGATTTGCCGCGTAGATAGCTTTGCGCGATGCCGATTAGCGCGCCTGTTCCGCCGACAGTTATCATCAATTCAAGCGATTTTGCGTCAATATCAATTTGGATTCTGTTGTATTTTTTGATTTTTTCCGCAACGGCTTTCCGCAAATTTCCATCACCTTCCGAACCGCCGTAATGGTTTTGGCTGGCGGCAATAATCTCAAAGGCTTCTTTTGCAAGTTGCGGGTCAATCGGAAGTTCGGATTGACCTTGCACAAGATTTCCGCTCGGCGGAACGAGGCGCGTAATAGCTCGAATATCGGGTTTAATTTTTTTTGCTGTTTGTTCTTTCATAGACGCCTATAAAAATAACAGGTTTTTAGAGAGATTTCTAAACGGCGCAAGAAGAAATTTTTATCCACAGATGAAGACAAACAGACAAAGACTTAATCAGTGTAAAGTGAAGAACGCGATAAACGAGTAATCAATTATTTTCCACTAATCACTTTTCATTATTCGCTAAAACTATCTATGTTTATTTGCTCCGTTTTTTCTCTTGCCCGTTTGCTGCGGGCAAGGTTAAGATGTGTGGACTTTATCAGTCCCTGTTATGCCTTAAAAGCAAAAAAAGCCGCAAGTTTTACGCTTACGGCTTTGCTTATTCTTAAATCTAAAATAATTAACGAACATAAGCATTTGGTATCGGAATGTCAGTACTAAAACCAAACTGTTGTGCCGCAAAGCCTTCTGCTGAACGCTGTAGATACCAAATGCCCGTCGAAGGTCGAAACACGGCAATGTCTGTTTTTCCATCGCCATCGTAATCTGCCGGGACAGGTTTATCCTCAGAAGTTCCGAACTGCTGGGCGTGAAAAGAACCATCACTGCTGTTGAGCCGATACCAAAATCCGTTTGACGGGCGATATACCGCAATATCGGCTTTCCCGTCGCCGTCGTAATCTGCCGGAACGATTCTATCGGTCGGAAGTCCAAAATGCTCAACTCTCTTCTCTCCATTTGAACTTTGTAAAATCAGCCAAACACCGACTCCTGTCCCAGACACCTCCCCGGAATAAGGTTCGGCTCGAAAAACTGCTAAATCATCTTTTCCGTCGCCGTCGTAGTCTGCCGGAACACTTTTATCGCCAGCATATTCCCACCGCTTGGTGATCGGCATATCGGTTGAGCTTTGTAAAATACTGTAGTCACCCGGCGCCGGGATAAAGTCTCGTAAACGTAAAACCGCTAAATCGGTTTTACTATCGCCGTCAAAGTCAGCAGGAACAGCTATGTCGAAGAAAAGTCCAGAGGTTATTCCCCACTGTCTGGCGTAAGCTGTATTATCCAAGCTTCTGAGAACGTGCCAGATATTATCGCCTGAAGTACCTAGTGTTGTGATGATAGCCCTGCGATAAACTGATAAGTCCGTTTTACCGTCACCGTCGTAATCAGCAGGGACGATTTTATCGCCGTTCATCCCGAACTGTATGGCAGTAAACCCATCTCTGCTTCTCTGGATATACCACACTCCATTCGACGGACGAAAAACAGCTATATCCGCACGTCCGTCGCCGTCAAAATCAAACTTGGCTGGTCGACTAGAACCTCGTACCGGCACACTTAAGCACAGCAAACATAACGCGCACATTGTAATAGAAATCTTGTAGAACATTTTTAAACTCCTTAAGTATTAGAAAAATTCCAAATCAAGACGGGATGGGTAAGTGCATTCAATCTGCCAAACTCGCGTCTGAACTACTCGACCGAGTTCGGCAAACCATTCAATTAAAGCATTACAGCTGATAAACAGTAGTCTATATCACTTGGATAAAGAAGTGTATCTTTTTTTCAAACTGCTGGAGAATAATTGTTATTAGGCTAAGAAAAGGTGCTTTAGGAGAGTGTCAAAAGTCATAACTCGGTTTAATTATGAGACGAGTTATGACACACAGTAGTGCGAAATATCAGTGCACTATTGGCTTTTAATTTTTATTTGTTAAAATAATGAACAAATGAAAGCATCAGCGCAACAAAATCTGCCGCCGTCAGTAAAGCCAAATTGGATTGGCGGGCATTTCGGAAAATTTCGCCGAAATCCGACCGGATTTTTGACTGAACTTTCAAAACTTGGCGATGTCGCTTATTTCAAAATGGGCGGTCAACACGCATATTTTTTAAATCATCCTGATTTGGTGCGTGATTTGTTAATTGTCAACGCGCATAAATTCGTTAAAGGTCGCGCCTTGCAACGCGCTAAATCTTTGCTTGGTGAAGGTTTACTGACAAGCGAAGGCGAAGCGCATCTGCGCCAGCGCCGAATGATTCAGCCCGCCTTTCATCGTGAAAAAATAAAATCTTACGCCGAAGCAATGACAGAATTTGCGGCAAAAATGGCGAACGAATGGAAAGACGGAGAAACGCGCGATATTGATAAAGAAATGATGCGCCTGACACTGCAAATCGTCGGCAAAACTCTTTTCAGCGCAAACGTCAAAGATGAAGCTGATGAAGTGGGTGCGGCGTTGACCACGATGATTGAAATGTTCAATTATTTGCTTTTACCGTTTTCGGAAATCTTGGAAAAATTACCGATTCCGCAAGCTAGACGCTTTAATCACGCTAAAGAAACTTTGGATTCGGTGATTTATGGCATTATCAATGAACGCCGAAAATCAGGTGAGGACAAGGGCGATTTGCTTTCGATGCTTTTAACGGCGCAGGACGAAGAAGGCGACCGAAGAGGAATGAGTGACAAACAGGTGCGCGACGAATGTCTGACATTGCTTTTAGCTGGACACGAAACAACCGCGAACGCCTTAACGTGGACGTTTTATTTGTTATCACAAAATCCCGAGAAGGAAGTGAAACTGCACGAAGAGCTAGACCGAGTTCTGCCGGACGGAAAAATCCCGTCAATCGAAGATTTACCAAATTTGAAATACGCGGAAAGCGTTTTAGCCGAATCAATGCGGCTTTTTCCGCCAGCTTGGGCTTTAGGTCGGCTGGCAGTCGAAGAACACGAATTTAATAATTATAAAATTCCGAAAGGAGCGCTGGTTTTAGTTTCAATGTATGTTCTGCACCGCGACGAACGCTTTTGGGAAGATGCGGAAATCTTTAAACCTGAGCGTTGGCTTTACGAAAATGCCGTCAAAGAAGCGAATCAAAAATTCGTCTATTTTCCTTTCGGCGGCGGCATTCGGCGCTGCATCGGTGAGAGTTTTGCTTGGACGGAAGGCATCTTATTATTAGCTGCGCTTACCGGAAAATGGAAATTGCGTCTTCTTCCCGAACAGAGAATCGAGCTTAACGCTTTAATGACGCTGAGACCGAGGTTCGGAATGAAAATGAAAATCGAGAAACGATAAAAAATATACTTACTCAAATCTTAATCCGCAGCATTTATCTGCAAGCGTCCGGTTAAACTCGCAATTACCGTAACCAATTCATCAGGTTCGACAGGTTTTGCAACGTGGCTTTGATAACCGCTCGAAAGCGCGCGCATACGGTCTTGGGCGCGTGTGAAAGCCGTCAGCGCAATCGCCGGAATGCGCGTTAATTTTCCATCAGAAAGAGCGCGGACTTTGCGGATCAAAGAGTAACCGTCTTCGTCGGGCATTCCGATGTCGGAAACTAAAACATCCGGTTTTTTGTCTTCCAATTCCGACAAACCTTCGCCGGCGGAAGCGGCGCTGATAACAGTTGCGCCGTAAGAAGTTAGAGACTGCACAAGTAACTGCCGTGTGTCTTCTTCATCATCAACAACCAAGATTAAAAGTCCGTCCAAGCTCAACGCGAGTTCGGCTTTTAAATCTTGGATTTTCTTTTGAATTTCAGTTTCTTCTTCCTTGGGTGAGGTGACAAGCGGAAGGCGGACAACAAAAGTCGAACCTTTGTTTTCACCCGCGCTAAAAGCATGAACCGTTCCGCCGTGCATTTCCGTAATGTGTCGCACAATCGCTAAACCTAAACCGAGACCGCCGAATTTTCTGATGCTCGAAGCGTCGGCTTGTGTGAAACGATCGAAAACGTGCGGCAGAAATTCTTCTTTGATACCGACGCCCGAATCCTTCACGCGAATTTCAACAAAATTTTCGTTTCTCTCGATTTCCAAAGCAACTCTGCCTTCATTCGGCGTAAACTTAATGGCATTCGAGAGCAGATTCCAAATCACTTGCTGCAAACGGTTCGGGTCGCCGGAAATATGCGAAACGTCCGGGTTCTCTTTTATTTCGAGTCTGATACCTTTGGCTTCCGCCGCCGGGCGCACGGTTTCGAGCGCTGATTCGACGACATTTATCGGTTTTATGGTCATCACTTCGAGCCGCAACTTGCCGGAAATAATGCGCGAAACGTCCAGCAGATCTTCAATCAGACGATTTTGTGCTTCGGCGTTGCGAACAATTGTGTTTACTGCCTTCCCTGTTGTTCTTTCGTCAAGATTGCCTTTCTCCAGTAAACGTCCCCAACCCAAAATTGAATTGAGCGGCGCGCGCAGCTCGTGCGAAACGGTTGCCAAAAATTCATCGCGCAGACGATTGGCGATTTCCGCATCTTTGCGAGCGGCTTGCTCGCGTTTCAATAATTCCTCGCGCTCGCGCTCGGCTTTTTTGCGCTCGGTTATATCGCGTGAAGTTGAAATCAGACGGCTCGGTTTGCCTTCTGAGTCGAAAACGGGAGCCACCGATGAGTGCCAATATCTGAGCGTTCCCTGCGCTGTTTTGCTAAAGCCTTCGAGATTGGCATTACTACCTTTCGCCGCCGTTTGAACAGCTTGATATGCGACTTCCGCTTCTTCATCTTCCCAAAAATCCACCCATCGTTTGCCGATATAATTCTCGACTTCGTCAATCTCCATTAATTCTAATCCGTGGTTGTTGATTGAATGAACCGTTCCGTCAAGTTCCAAAACGTGAATGCAGTCCGGGCTGTTTTCAAAAATGCTGCGGTTAAATTCTTCGCTGTCTCTTAATTTAACTTCCGCTTTTTTGCGGTCGGTAATGTTAATGTGCGAAACAACCGCGCCGCCCTCCGCGCCTTGCATTGCGTTGGCTTGCAGCAAAAACCATCGCTCTTCCGTTGGGGAATGACACGGATATTCAAGTGAAAAACTTGTTTTTTCACCGCTCAAAACTGCCCGCAGATTCTCCACAGCCTTTTTCGTATTTTCTTCAAAAGCCTCTGATTTTTCAGATACCTTCAAATAATTTTGCCCAGTACCGGTTGCACTTATTTGTTCTTCGACGCAGTTTGCTTTGGCGAAATTTTGCCACGCTTCATTAACGGCAATAATTCTCCCTGTTTTGTCGAGAACGGAAATATGCGCCGAGAGTGAATTGAGAATAGCGCGAGCGAAATTTTCGCTTTTCCGCAAACGGTCTTCGGCTTCTTTGCGCGGCGTTAAATCAAGACCCGACGGAATCAAGCGCGTAACGCGCCCGTTTTCGTCAAAAAGCGGCGCGAGCATAAAATCAATCGGAATAAATTTGTTTTCGCCGAGCCGAATCGTCACGTCGTAACGCACTCTTTCGCCATTGTTAGCCTTTTCTATTGCATCGAGCAACTGCTTTTGAACTTCTTCCGAATACGACCACCAATAAGTGTCCGCAAAATGTTTGCCGGTTACGTCTTCCGACTTAAGGGAAGCGGCTTCGAGCGCCGGACGATTCGCTTCAATCAAAATGCCGTCCGGGGTTAGAACGCCGACAAACGCAAACAAACTATCAATTATGTTTCTAACATTTTGCTCGCTCTGCCGCAGAAACAATTCGTTTTCCTTATTTTCCGTAATGTCGCGGCAATGACCGATAATATGCGTAATCTCACCGTTTTCATCAAATTGCGGTTGTCCGTTGCAGTGATTCCAGCGTACTTTTCCGTCAGGCATCAATACGCGAAACTCTGATTTAAAGGTCGTCTTTTCTTCGATTGATTTTTGAAGTAATTCTTCAATTGAGGGAAAATCTTCCTTGTGGATTCGGCTAAACGCGTTTTGCCCCGAACCGTCAAAATCTCCGGCGGAAAGTCCGAAAAGCGACAAACTTCGTTCATCAATTTCTGCTTTGTCAGTTTTTGGGTCTAATGTCCAGGTTCCCAGACTTCCTGATTCAAGAGCAATGCGGCGGCGATTTTCAATTTGCTCGCGCTGCCGAATCTGCTCTTTTAATTCTTCATTTTTCTGCGAAATCTCGGTTAATAGAAAAGCGAACTTCATCCATTAATTTCTTGCCTTCGCCAGAGTTAACCTTTTCAATTGCCGCTTCAAATCCTTGACGGCGGCGCGTGTCAATTAAATTTTTTGTAAAATTGAGCTTTTCGGTCAGCAGAGCTTCGAGCTTTGCAAGTTCTGCCTTTTCGTTTGGATTGCCTTCAACGAGCAAGCGCAAGCGGGCTAAATTTTGGCTGATTTTTTCTTCGCTTTGAACGTATGGCTCTAAAAAAGTTTCGTTACCGGTAATGACATATCCGCGACCGCTAGCTTCGGCGTCAATTGCCAAAATAAACGTATCATCCAATTGCAGCAAAATTTCCTGCGTGTTCTTTTCCAATTTTAGGGCTTCGTTAAGCGAATTTGCATTGCGATAGGCAAAAAAGCCAATCGTTAGCAGCAACAGGAAGGCGAATAAAAAAGCTAATTGAATTTGTCGTTCGAGAGCTAATTTCATACTTGACCGAAAAATCAAATCCGACGGGCGGCGTAAAAACCGTGATAAATCGCAAAAATTGAAACAATACTTATTAATACCGTAAATTTGTTTGATTTCACAAGCAGTATTTACATTCCGCATCCGAAAATTACCTTTTGTCGAATAATTAAATTAACTCCCGACAAATAAGTTGAAGGATGGAAACTAGAAAGATGACTTTTGAAACGAAAAAAGATGTTCTCGATTGGTATGAGAAACAACCGCGAACTTTGACAAAAGAATTTATGGGCGCTATTGCTTGGAACGAAGTTAAAAATTATTCGTTTGATGAAAAATTCGTTCCGGTATTGCTTTATATGCGCGATGTAGAAGCTTTAACTGATATGTATTATGACGAATTGCGCCGCACGCCGACCGGAAAAGACCCAATTATCAGCAAATTTATGGAGCGTTGGAGCAGCGAGGAACAAACGCACGGCGAACTTCTTAATCGCTTTTTGAATGAAGCCGGATTTGAAACCGGCGAGAAATGGCAGACACAAGTAAGGCGCGACGTTTCGCGCTTTTATACGGTTAATAATTATTTAATAGGCTGTTTGACAAATCTTATCGGCAAAAAATTTACGGCAACGCATATGACTTTCGGCGCGATTCACGAAATGTCCACCACGCAGGGTTACCGCCGTTTAGAGGAACTTGCCGGTCATCCGGTTTTGTCGGAAATCCTTCGGGGAATTATCCGCGAAGAATCAGCGCACACGCATTTTTACCGCAGCGTGGCGCGGATTGAATTACAAAATTCGGAATTCGCCCAAAAACTTTCGCGCTTTATCGTCAAAAATTTTTGGACGCCGGTCGGAAGCGGAGCGAAACCGAAAAAAGAATCGGATTATACGATTGCTACACTTTTCGGCGGCGAAAATGGTCTGGATTCGATTGATAAAAATGTTTCACCGAGAATTCAATGTTTGCCGGGTTTTGAAGGCTTAACGAAAATTAGCGATAAAATAGGTCAGATTGTTTCACAACAAACTTTAATTGTTTAATTTTAAGAGAAATAAGACATAGATAAAAACTGAAACGAAAGGTTTGATACTGATTTTTCTAAAATTATCCGCGCCGAATTACTTAAATTTGTCTAAATCTGTTTTCCGTTTCTTTGTAAAAGAGAGTCGTTTAATTCTTTCGGTAAAACTCGATACCTTCTTTTAATTCAACCACGATTTTACCTTCTGCTTCGGCGTAATCGAGATGCGCGACCGCTTCGGAAATCGCCAGAAAACCGTGAACGTCTTTGCCAATAGCTTGTGGGAAAAGTTTTTGCGCCGTGTCCCAAGCCGTTACTCCGTTTTTATCTATCAAATCAACTACACGCTTTTGTCTCTCATCAATGGCGCGAATATAACGATTGAAAATTTCATCAAAATCGTAAATCGGCTCGCCGTGTCCGCCATAAACGAGCGTTGGCGAATAACTTTTTATACGCGCGAGGCTGACGAGATATTCGGCTAAAGATTTGAAACGTCGTGTCGGGTTAATCGGGTCTGGCGAGATAATCGGATTCGGCGTGATGCGTTTTAAAACGCAATCGCCGCAAATCAAAGTCCGATTTGCTTCGCGCACAAACGAACACGAGCCGGGCGTATGTCCGGGCGTGTGCAAAACTTTGAGCGTTCCGCTTGCAAATTCAAGCTGCATTTCGTCTTTTAACTCCGAAAATTCACCTTCTTCAAGAGCATCGGTCAAAAGGGAAACATCTTTATAAATCGCCTGTATCTCGCGGAAAACCTCTAACGGAACTCCGGCTCGCGTCATTAAATTTTGATGTTCCTCACGCGCTAACCTTCCGAAAAGATGTCCGGTTTCCCAATTATGAACCAAAATTTCCGCGTTTTTCGCGCTGTCGCGCACTTGTTTTGCCAAACCGCAATGGTCTTCGTGAGCGTGCGTCAAAATGATGCGCCGAATGTCTTCCAGCAGAACGCCGTTACGCTGTAATTTTTCGCGCAAAGCGTTCGCCGCTTCATCAGTTTTCGGTCCAACATCAATCAATGTAAGCGGTTCTTCTTTAATGAGATAAACATTGACATCGCCGACGTAAAACGGTGTCGGAATAGTAAGCGGAATTATTTTCATAAGATTTTAGCTGCGAATACCACGAATAACACGAATTAAGCACAAAAGAAAATGCAAAAGGCATTCTGAAAAGCTAAAATATAATTTGAAAGTGAAATCCAAAATCCAAAATCCAAAATCCAAAATCGTCATCGTTGGCGCGGGACCAAGCGGAGCAAGTTTGGCGATTCGCCTTGCAAAGGAAAATTTTAATGTCGTTTTAATTGAGCGTGAAAAATTTCCGCGTCAAAAGTTGTGCGGTGAATTTATCTCGCCCGAATGTTTAAGGCATTTTGAAGATTTAGGAGTTTTTAATGAAATGCTTTCAGCCGGCGGCGAGCGCGTTACAAAAACGGTCTTTTACGCGCCGGACGGAAAATCGGTCGGCGTTCCGAGCAAATGGTTCGGCGCGAGCGTTCAAAACGCTTTAAGTTTGAGC
>JAIVJJ010000301.1 GCA_020200095.1 Acidobacteriota bacterium
GCAGAAGACCTTCGCCCGCATTTATTTCAAAACGCCCGAAACGATAAATGATTGTTTGTTTATCGTTCATTATCAGAAAATTTCGATTTTATGTTGTCAGCCCGACGCGCCGCAGTAATTCTTGAAAGCGAGTTTCGGAGCGGAGTCCCTGAAATCTGGGGTCTGTATTGAGATACGACGGAAGCAAAACGTTTCGCTCGTCCAAAGCCTTCTTCAAACAATCGTATAGCTTTTCTTTCTCATCTAATCCCGCGTAAACCAATGCGAGAAAGAGCGGCAAAACGGACTGTTTTTGAGACATCCGATTTAACTCTGCGAGAATTTTTCGCGCCTCGTTTTCGCGCCCTGCAACAGCGTAAGCGTGAGCGAGATTTGCCAGAGGAAATGAGGCGCGTTGAGTTTCGCACTGTTTTTCAAATGTCGCAACGGCACGCGCAAAATCGCCTTTTTCCAAATAAGACATTCCCAAAAAACCGAGCGCGGGCAGAAAACGCGCGTCGAGTTCCAATGTTTTATGACATTGCTCGATGGCGCGGTCGGGTTCGCCGGCGCACAGGCAAGCCAATCCGAAATAAGCGTTGAGCGGTAAAGATAACGGGTCTAATTCCAAAGCCCGTTCAAACACGGCGAAGGCTTCGTCGAATCGCCGCTGCGAAGTCAAAAACATTCCGTACCAACGATACATCGGCGCGTAATTCGGATTAAGCTGGACGGCGCGTTTGAATTCACGTTCCGCTTCTTGCCACTCCCAATCGTAAAGGGATTTGACCGCGCCCAGTGAAACGTGGGCTTCAAACGATTGTGAATCAAGTTCGATAGCTTTCGCCGCCGCGCTGCGCGCCTGGCGCATCATTTCTTGCGGCGCAAAAAAATAAGAGCCGACAATGCAGGCTTCGGCGAGTCCGGCGTGGGCGGGCGCGGCTTCGGGCGCAAGCGCAATGGTTTGTTGAAAAAACGAAATAGCTTTTTGCAGCGATTCGGGGTCGTTTCGCGGCAGATAAAAACGCGCTTTGAGATAAAGCCGGTAAACTTCGGCGTTTTCCGTCCACCGCGCCGTCAGTTTTCGCTGTTCGGCGGCAGACAATTGCAAAGGCAACGCGCCGACAACACGCAAAGTAATTTCGTCCTGCAAATCAAAAATATCGGTGAATTTGAAATCAAATTTTTCCGCCCAAATCGGCGACTCAAGAGCGACGTTGACGAGTTGGACGTTAACGCGCAAGCGCTCGCCCAAACGTTGAACGCTGCCTTCCAGAATCGCACCGACGCGCAACTCGCGCCCAATCTCGGCGGAACTGCGCGATTGATTGGCAAAGGGACGAACCGCGCTGGTCGGACGCACGGCTAACTGTTTCGCGCGGCTAAAACCGGTTATCAGCACATCGGCTAAACTCAAGCCGAGATATTCTTCGTCAGTCTCCATTCCGAGCGTGACAAACGGCAAAACGGCGATTGATTTCATTCGGTCGGCTTCGTTCAAACGAAGCGATGTCGCCTCGTCTTCCTCGGTTATTTGACAAACGCGGGTCGTCACGCGCCGCGTCAGTAAAATTTCGGTCTCCGGTTCGGTTTCTTCAATTTCGGCGCGAAAACGATAGCCGCGTTTCGGAAATCCAAGATTTTTCCAAGAAATCTTCAAGGACTTTTGTTTTCCGGTCGTGCGAAGATGCTCGCGGTCAGATGTTTCACCGAGTTTAAATTCTAATGAAACGGATTGTAACGCCAAACACGCAATCGGGCAAGAAAAGTCTTCCGCGCTCTTCCGTCCTTAATTGCTGAAAGGCGAAAACATACGTTTCAAAAACGATTCGGTAATCATTCCAGTCCGCAAAATTTAATTAAAGAGGAAAAAAAATGTTTAGAAAACTTTTAATCAATTCAACTGTTCTTTCCATCGTTTTGGCAATCGCTTTCGTTGCTTTCGACCAAACTTCCGTCCAAGCGCACGACGAAGAAAGCGAGTGCGACCGCGGCTGTCGTAAAGCGTTGGCTTCGGCGCGCGCCGCCACCGCCAGATACCACAATGTTGACCAGGCGATTGCCGACGGCTTTGTGCCGGTCAGCCCGTGCGTCGCCGTTCCGCAACTCGGGGCTATGGGAATTCATTATTCCAATTTTGCCCGCGCCGGAAATCTGAATCTCGACGCGGCAGAACCGGAAACGCTGCTTTACATTCCTGACGAAAACGGCAATTTGCGCCTTGTCGGTTTGGAATATGTGCGTTTCAGACCGCCCACGCCGCCCGCGCCGACATTGTTCGGTCAGGAATTTCACTATGACTCGCGTTTAGGCGCATACACTTTGCATGTTTGGGCGTGGCGACACAATCCTTCGGGAATGTTCGCGCCCTTTAATCCGAAACTCAGTTGCCCGGCGAATTGAGTTCCCGTTTCGACCGTTTATTGTCTTCCGGGTTTTCGACCGGCGACGATAAACGGTCTTTTTTAGAAATGAAACGAACAATAACCGAAATTTTGGTCGAAGTTGAAGAAACCGTCGCCGTTCGGCTAACGGAAAAAACTTCAAACATCGAAAACAAAACAGACCAATTAGCGGACAAACATACGACTTGTCCATTTTGCGGACAGACTATTCACGTAACGAAACATTTACAATCAAAAAATGAGGATTAAAAATGAAACTAACTATTTTTGCAGTAACAATTATTATGCTTTGCTCAACAATCAGCCTTTTTGCGCAGGAAAAAGCAAAACCGTCGAAAATGAGCAAGGACGAAGCGGCGATTCGCGCCAATGTCGAGCAGATGGCTAAAGGCTGGAATATGAAAAGCGGCGCGGAGTTTGCCAAGCCCTTTGCCGAAGATTCGGATTACGTCGTTATCAACGGAATGCACATCAAAGGTCGCGCCGCCAACGCCGAATCGCACCAGAGTATTTTCGACACAATTTACAAAGACAGCAGCCTTGTCGCAACCATCAGGCAAATTCGCTTTTTGCGCCCCGATGTTGCCGTCGTTCACGGCGTCTCGAATTTAACTTTCAAAGTTAACGGCGAAGAGAAAAAAGGCAATGGTTTCGTCACGCTGGTGATGACAAAGGACAAAGGCAAATGGAGCATCGCCGCTTTTCAAAACACGGCGATCCAGCCGCAGGTAGGAAATTAAAATGCGCAAAACTTTTATGAGCGTTTCGGCAAAAGACTGTCGCGTTAATAATTGAAGGAAACTCAAATCAATCATTTTGGAGGAAATAAAAACGAACAAAAAAAACGAAAACACTTTTCAGGAAACCGAAGCGGCGTTCGCTGCCGCCGTAGTTCTGCTTAACTTTTTAATTCTCGCCGCCGTCACCGGATTAGTTTGGTCGCTGCAATTGTTACTCTCGCCGAACAGTCCTTTTAGTGCGGCTCTCGGCGAAACTATTTGGCGATAAATGTTAGAGAAAATTATGAGAAAACAAATTGCGTCTTTCTTTTTAATTGCGGCAGTTGTAGTTTGGGGAATTTGGTGCGGCGGACAGTATTTCAACGAAGCCCGCATTATTCCGAAAAAGCTCTCGAATCCGCCAGAGTCGGTCGCCGCTTACAATGCTGTTCCGATGGACGGCGAGTTGCCGTTCTTTTTTCCGGGCAATCCTCTGATATTTCTTGTGTCGTTCGCCGCACTAATTGCGGCGTGGCGATGGGCGCGGCGGTCTCGTAAATGGCTGGTGCTTTCGACAATTATTGGTTTTGGCGTTTGCCTTGCTTTAATTTTGTATCTCGCGCCGCTTATCTGGAGCATTGACCGGGGGCTGGATACACTTTCTGCCGCCGAAGTTATTACCCGCGCTGACGCCTGGAAATTCGGCAATCGAATCAGGTTGATTGTCGAAATGTTTGGATTTGTGTGTTCGATTATCGCTTTGCGCGTTTGGTCGGCGGAGTCGGGAATTACAGTAGAAACCGACGGCTAAACAATTTTCAGTCACACATTTTTTTCTGTGGCTTTACATGATTACAAGGAGATATTCGGATGAATTTATCTAAGACAGACAACCGCCGAAGGATTATTGCGGGCGCAAGCGCGGTTTTAATCGGCGTTTCTTTTTTGCTCAATCTGTTAGACGGCTTAAATACCGGAATGTTCGCGCCGTCGCAAACAATGATTGCGCTCAGCGGATACAGAGCGGTGCTTAACGCTGTTCTGATGATTGCCACTGTTTTCGGAATCTCGCAATTGCTCAGAGCGCGGGCAGATTGGATTGGCTTGCTCGGCGGCGCGTCCGCGCTCGTCGGTTGGACAGCCTCCGCCCGAATCGGAGTGCTTATTCAACTGTCGGCTCTTTCGGAAAGCGGTGTCGCAGCCGTTCCGCCAAACTTTTCCGAAGTGCTTATGCAATCTGCTCCGACGGTTTGGACAAGCATTGTTCCAATCGGAATATTTTTCCCCATCGGTTTAATCACGCTCGGACTCGCGCTCGCGTGGGAGCGTCCGATTCATTGGTGGATTGGATTGCTTCTTGCGCTCGGCGGCGTTCTTTTTCCAATCGGACGCGCCGCCGGTCAAGTTTGGGCAATAATAGCCTGCGACATCATTTTAGGCGCCGCGTTCGCTTTAATCGGCTGGCAAATTCTAACCCGTCCCGAACTTTGGGCGAAGCGGCGCGGCGATAATTTAGCGGAATCACAAATTGCGGGAGAAACAAATGTCTAAACAACTTTCAATCGCACAAATCTTTCTGTGGCTTTTCGTAGTTACGCTCGGCATTATGATTGGCGGAGGATTGTATGAACAATTGGTTGTGATGCCTTTGTGGCAGACCGCGCCGCCCGACTCGGTGACAGCTTACTATCAGCACAATGATCGCCAATCCGCAGTTTGCGCCGAACCAGGGCGGCAGATTTTGGGCGTTCATTACGCCGCTCACCGGCTTGTTGGCGATTGGAACTTTGCTTTCGGGTTTGAGGACGCGCCCGGAGCATCGCAATTGGCGGATTGTGGCAACTGTCCTGACTCTTATCATTTTTGCGTTCACGATTGTTTGGTTTATACCGAACATCATTAAATTAACGGGCGAAGGCATAATGACTATGAGCGCGGGCGAAATAACCAGCCTGACAAATTGGTGGGTGCGCTTAAATTGGGTGCGTGCAGTTTTGTATTTAGCGGCGTGGATTGCCGGAATGTATGCATTAACTATTCCGCCCAAAAGTGAAGCGGAAATCTAATGCGCCTATAAATGTCCCTTTTACAAATCCTTCTCGACAATAAAATATCCGGCTTACTTCACCTCGCAACCTTTCCGATTTTTCTCACGTCTAAAAATCGGTTATTCTGTTCTCCCACAGTTTTCTGTAACCCTTTATCAACAATGAAAAAAATTATCTTTTCAATCGCCGTTTTAACTGTTTTTGCTTTTAATATTTTTGCCCAAACTTATAATGACGCAACGCTGTCGCGCGTAGCTTTGCAAGACAAATCAAGCCGCGACGCAAACGGAAAATTAAACACTTTGTCAGCCGCCGAACACGCTTTGCGCGCCGATGTTTATTCGACCAATCGGCAATTTCCGCAGGCGCGTGAACATTGGCAAAAAATTCTGGACGTTTATCCAAACGATGCGAATTTGCCGAAAGCCTTGTTCGGCGTTGCGCGGTCTTATATGTGGGAACGCGACTACGAAAAGGCGGTTTTTTGGTTTGACAGATTAACCGGAGATTATCTTAACACGAAAGAAGGACGCGAAGGTTTGGCGTTTAAAGGCGCGTCGCTCGTTCGTTTGAATAAAAACCTCGAAGCCGCTAAAACCTACGAGCAATATACGATAATGTTTCCGTTGGGCGAGCGCATCGAAAGTTCGTTTTTGAATATTATTGACGCTTTGCGCGAAGCGAAACGATATGATGAAGCAAACTTCTGGGTTGATAAAACCAGACAGCGATTTTCCGGCAAGCGAGCGGAAACAAACGCTCTGCATGCGCGTCTCAGAATGGAAATTTTTCGCTCGCGTTGGAACGATGCAATCGCGGCGGCGGATGTTTTATTGAATCGGCGGCAATTCTCCGATTCGATGACGAGCGCCGATGAAGTAAGATATCTGAAAGCGTTTGTGCTGGAAAAAGCGGGGCGCAAAGTCGAAGCAATTAACGTATATCAATCAATCGCCGACAACGCATCGTCTTATTACGGCGGTCTCGCCACCGAAAGACTAAAACAGCTCGGTCTGTCGGATGTTGCCGCACAACGCGCTTCGGTAATCTCAAACAGTTCGACGCAAAGTTATCCAGTTATGTATCGCGCCGAATTATTACGCTCGGCAAAATCAAAAAACATTGACCCGCGTTTTGTGCTGGCGATTATGAAACAGGAAAGCAGTTTCCGCGCTAGTGCTAAATCGCCTTCCGCCGCTCGCGGGCTTCTTCAACTCGTCTATGATACGGCTCTAAAATACAACACAAAAGCAGGTTTTCCGAATATGAAACCGGATGATTTGTACCAACCAAATGTGAATATCACCATCGGTAGCGTTTATATTTCCGAATTAAAAAACCAATTCGGCGGTTTGTATGAAGCGATTGCCGCCAGCTACAACGGCGGCGAGGACAACGCCGCACGCTGGCTCGAAAGAAGCAAACCGAAGGAAGCGGCGATTTTCGCATCGGAAGTCGGATTTGCCGAATCGAAAAATTACGTTTTCAAAGTTATGAACAATTACCGCGTTTATCGTGAGCTTTATACGGAAGACTTACGGAGAAAATAAAACCGAAGGCTAATAATATCTCAAGGCTGTTTAGTTGGAATTTGCAACATTACATAATTTTAAGTAGTGTCCTTATCGCAGCGCTGCCCCTAGCGTCGCAATTAAACAACGGCGCACACAAAATACTGAAAGCACCTAATTCTCAATAAAAACCTGCCGTGAGCAATTGGCTAGGTATAACTTGTCGGGCAGCTTAACCGACACACTAGCGTAAATGCAGTAGTAGAGCACTACTCTGCCTTAAGCCGAGTCCACACTTTAAGATATTCGTTAATCTCGGCAAATTCAGGACTCATCACGACGACCTTTTGACCCTGCTCGATTGCCTCGTCATACTGCCGCACGAAGTAAAGAATTCACACCTCTCCGGCGTTGGCGTTGGGCGAAAGAGGATCAATCTCTTTCGCTCGCCTTATTTCGGTGAGAGCTTCGTCGAAACGTCCCATTGCCGTTAGATACTCGGCATACCACTGGTGCGCGGTCGCGTAGTAGGATTGAGCGCGATTGCCCGCCGAAACCCGGCGACGCATGCAAGCGAGCCGCCGGGCGCTCCAGTCTTTTGATTTCAAATAATCTCCAACACTGAAATCAAATTTCAAAACAATAGACCGACGCGCCGCAGAGCGTCGGCAAACCTCGGGTCCGCCCGTAGCGGATCAATATCCGGAGTTACTCTCAGAAACATTACCGGATAATTACGATTTTCGATTGCTTTGTCCAGCCACTCGAAGGCTAAATCTTTTTCGCCGAGTTGAGCGTAGATTAACGCCATTTCAAACGGCATGGGCAGTTCGGTTCGCGCTTCTTTGATCTCCTGTTCCAGTCTTTTTTTCCAGTAAACTGCCGATTCCGAAGCCGAAGCCGCGCTTTTTAACGCCGCCGTTTCGGTCGCGTCCCACCTCGCCAGCTTTCGGCGCTTCTGCCGTGCGGTAATCGCCTCACGATACATCGCTTTTTGGTCATAACAGCGTATACCAATGGCGCGCCGTAGCGTAATTGGGATTAAGGGCAATTGCCTGGCGGTATCCGTCTTGTGCGCCCTGCCAATCGTGGTAATAAAACATCTTGACGTAAGCCAGCGAGGTATGCGCCTCCGCCAGTTCGTCATCCAGTTCGAGGGCTTTCGTCGCCGCCTCTTTCGCTTTGGGATACGCATCCGCAGGTAGCGCGCCGTCGTAATCGGCGAGCAGGCTGTATGCGTCCGCCAATCCCACATAGGCAAGAGCATAATTCGGGTCTTTCACGATTGCCTCGTTGAAATACCCGATTGCCGTTTTCAAATCGCCGACCGTCCGCCGATTGGAAAAATACCGCCCTTTCAAGTAAGCGTCGAGAGCCTCCGTGTTGTTCGTAAAACGTTTTGTAATTTGTTCTGTTTCGCTCGCGCCTAATTTTAATTTCAAAGCCTGCGCGGTCTGCGCGGTCAAACGGTCTTGCAAATCAAAAATCTGCGCCGCCTCGCTCTCAAACTGCTCCGCCCAAATTTGCTCGCCGTTTTCTACTCGCAGCAAACGGGCGTTGAGACGGACGCGCCCTTCGGATTGCTGAATCGTCCCTTCGAGAACCGCGTCCACATTTAATTTTTTACCGATTTCCAGCGCGTCCTGCGGCGCGTCAGCAAACGGCGTCACCGCGCTGATTGGACGCACCGTGATTTGCCGAAGCCCGCCAATTTTCATAATCAGCGTGTCGGTCAAACCCAAACCGAGAGTCTTGCTGTTCTCTGCTTCGGTCAAAGGGCGCAAAGGCAAAACCGCTATCGAATTGATTTTCGCCGGAGTCTTTGTTCCGCTCCAAAACCAGATGACGGAAACAACCGCTAAAAGTATCGAAGCGACGCCGAAAATTGCCGGAAGCGGAAACTTTCTTTTCGCGGCGGGCAAGAGCGGCGGCAGGGCTTCAGAATTTTCTTCGAGTTTGACAGTCAGCCGTTTGACGGTGCGCTTTTCAAGAATCGTTTCTCCGAAAGGCTGAGCGATGTGGTTGACATCCGCCGAAAAACGATAGCCGTGCTTCGGCAGAGTTTCGATAAATTCTTCACCGCTGGCGTTAAAAAGTTTCCTCAGCCGCGAAATCTGTTTCGCCAGATTTGTTTCTTCAACAAAAGCGTCCTCCCAGATTGCCTGCATCATCTCGTCTTTCGATAAAGCCTTGCCGTTGTTTTCAACCAACAGAAGGAGCGTCTCAAATTCCTTCGCCGGAAGATGAATCGCCTTGCCGTCGGCGAACAAAGTTTTCTCCTGCGGGTCAAGCACGAACTTCCCGAACTCATAGACAAATCTTTTATTCTCAGCCGTTTCCATCGAGTCAAAAAAAAGTCAAAAAAAAGCCAAAAAAACCGCAAGACTTTTTAACGCCGTGCCGTGCAGAATGAGGCTGCAAGACAAAACAGCGAATCTTCGTTATGAGAATACGACGATTCTAACCCAGTTTTTTTGCTGGGACAAGAGGTTATTTCGATATGAAACAAAGAGCGGAGATTACATTTGAGATCGAGGAAACCATCGTCGTTAGACAAGGCGAAAAGCTGTCAAGGGAATTCTGCCCGCTCTGCGGAATTGTCGTTGATATGCTGACACCGCAGTTTGCGACAGCCGCAAGCAAAAAGCCGGTGCGCCAAATCTTCCGGCTAATCGAGGCGGGAAAGGTGCATTTTAGCGAAACCGACGGCGGTCTCATCTGTTTGGATTGTCTGACTGCTTCAAGCGCGGAGCAATGAAGAATCATAGAAAGGCTGATGAAACCGGCAGTCGAAACACCAAAACACGGATAAAAAATTTAACTAAGGAGTAAAAATATGAACAAATTAACAAATCGAAAAAACATCGTCGCATTATTCACACTGTCGGCTCTTTTGTTTCTGGCAAACTCGGTTGCCTTTGGGCAGCGATTCTCCGCTTGGTCGGCGGCGCAGAATCTCGGACCGACCTTTAACACAACGTCATCCGAAGTCTGTCCGTTTATCGCGCCGGACAATTTAAGTCTGTTCTTCGCTTCGGACAGAGCCGGAGGAACAGGCGGCTTCGATTTATATGTTTCAACTCGCCCAAACGCTAACGCGCCGTGGGGAATGCCGGTCAATCTCGGCACAAACATCAATACAACCGGCGGCGAGCTTTGCCCGACCGTCGTTCCGGGCGGACTTTCACTGTATTTCATCAGCGATAAGCCGGGCGGCTGCGGCGGCAATGACATTTATGTTTCCCAACGTATGAATAATCAAAGCGAATGGGGACCGGCGGTGAATCTCGGCTGCCAACTCAACAGCCCGCAAAGCGAGATGTCGCCTTCCTTGTTCACGGATGTGGGCGGAACGACTAATCTCTATTTCAGCAGCAACCGATCGGGCGGACCCGGAATGACGGATATTTACGTCAGCACGCTTCAGCCGGGCGGACAATTTGGCGCGCCCGCTCTGGTTGAAGGACTAAACACCGCGTTCAATGACCAACGTCCGAATATCCGCGTGCGTGACGGATTGGAAATCTTCTTTGAATCGGACAGAACAGGCACGCTTGGCTCATCCGATTTATACGTTTCGGCTCGCGGCGGCACTTCAAGCCCTTGGCAGGCGCCAATCAATCTAGGCGCAAACGTCAACAGTGCGTCAGCCGAAAGTCGTCCGTCGCTCTCGTTTGACGGGCGCGAGCTTTACTTTCACTCAAACCGTCCGGGCGGTTCCGGTGCCGCCGATATTTATGTAACCAGACGCAACATCTTCACGCCATTTGACATTGATGGCGATGGACGCTCCGACATCCGAGCGATTCGGAACAGCACCGGCGATTTTCATGTCTTGAACAGCGCCAACAATAGCCACTCAGTTTTTTCCTTCGGAGGACCGGTCGCCAGCTGGTTTATCGCCCACCCGCAGGATGATTTCGATGGCGACGGCAAAAGCGATTTAATGGCTTTTAGCTCCTTTGCCGGAGGCGTGCGGACATGGAGTATTTTGCAGAGCGGCAGCAATACGGTTCGCACGCTTCAATGGGGCTTCCAAACCGACGCACCCGTGCTAGCCGATTATGACGGCGACGGGCGCACCGATATTGCGGTCTATCGCGGTTCGCAGGGAATTTGGTACATCCTTCTCAGCTCGACCAATCAGATGCGGGCGGAGTATTGGGGAGCGCCAAACGACATCGCAGCGGTCGGCGATTTCGACAGAGACGGCATTAACGATTTGACTGTCATTCGCCCCTCCACCGGTGCCGGCAGCCCCATGACTTGGTTCACTCGCCGCAGCAGCGACGGCGCGATGGTCGTAGATTATTGGGGCGGTGGAGTGATGGGCGCAACAGATAGCCCTTTCCCGGGGATTCAAGTTGATGTTGACGGGGACGGAGTTCGAGACCGAATGGTCCTCCGTGATCCTGATTCGTCAACAATGGGCAATCAAACGACTTATTTCATTCAGCGCAGTTCCGACCGCTCGATGCTTGTCTTGCCATGGGGATTGGATATGGATGTGCGGGCATTTGGCGATTACGACGGTGACGGCAAGACCGATTTTGTAGCGCGGCGCAACATTAGCGGTCAATTGATTTGGTTTATTCTGCTGAGTTCCAACAATTACGACACAACTCAAGCGCGAGTTGTCTATTGGGGAATGACAGGCGATGCCTAATTCGCGGCTGAAAAACCCGATGATTTTGAGATGCCATCAATTAACGCAGTTCCGCAGTGACGGCTTTAGCCGTCCATCGAGGCAGCGTTTGGTCTCTGCTCAGAAGCAGAGACGGATTTACGAGTTTTCAGTTTGGATTATCAACCGATATTCCCGTTCCGGAAGATTACGACGGCGACGGACGCGCTGACGCGCTAGTCTATCGAGACGGAACTTGGTATCAATTGAGAAGCTCACAAGGTTTTACAGCGCTTCTATTCGGCATCGCAACCGATAAACCGATTGCCAGTGCTTTTGTGCCGTAATCGAATGAATTATGCGCTGAGTTTGAACAAAACTCAGCGCATTTCTTCTTTCATAAAGTTTTCATATAGTGATTTCCAGCCGACAATCCAGAAAATTGTCCTACAAGCAAAGTCCATCAACATCTAAAGAAGAAAAATAAGAGAGAAAATTTGAACTTTACGGCACAACCATAAAATCAATTACGAATTGAAACAACATTCAATTCGTAACTCGTAATTGTTAATTCGTAATTTCCTTACTCTTCCCAATCGCCTTGTCCTTCGCGCTCAACGTGATAACCGACTTCTTCGAGATGCTTATAAACTTCGCGTCCATGCTTTTCATCGCGGACTTCCAAAAGCATCTCGATTCCGGTTTTGCCTAAAGGCGCAAGCCACATTGCCCGCTGGTGAAAGACTTCGACAACATTTGCGCCCGATTCGGCAACATGATTTAAAAGCGCGGCAAGCATTCCCGGTCGGTCAGGCACGAGCAATTTCAAAATAATGTAACGACCTTGCCGCACGAGAACTTGTTCTAAAATTCGCGCCAGCAAATTCGCATCAATATTACCGCCGCACAAAACGGCGCAAACCGTGTCGTCGGGTTTGATATTTATTTTTTTCGATAATAACGCCGCTACGCCCGCCGCCCCTGCGCCTTCGACAACTAAATGATTGTTTTGAACGCAGTGAAAAATTCCGCGCGCGATTTCCTCTTCCGAAACTTCGACAACTTCGTCAACATAATCTCTGATAATTGCCAAAGTCATATCGCCGGGGCGCTTGACGGCAATACCGTCGGCAATCGTGGATTGAAAAGGAATTTCAATCGGCTTACCTTCTTTTAATGAACGATTAACCGGCGCGATGTTCGAGGCTTGCACGCCGATGACGCGCACATTCGGCAGAAGATTTTTGACTGCTAAAGCAATTCCGGAAATAACGCCGCCGCCGCCAATCGGCACAACAACAACGGTTGTTTCCGGCAAATCTTCGACGATTTCCCAGCCGATTGTTCCCTGCCCGGCAATTACCAATTCATCTTCAAAAGCGTGAACGTAAATATAACCGTGTTTTTCCTGCAACTCGCGCGAATAAGCAACGGCTTCGTCAAAACTTGCGCCTTTCATAATAACTTCCGCGCCCTGTGCTTTTGTCGCCGTAATTTTCGTCAAAGGCGCGAATTCGGGCAAAACGATTGTCGTTTTGGTATCCTGCAAACGCGCGGCGAGCGCGACGCCTTGCGCGTGATTTCCCGCCGAAGCCGTAATTATACCGCGCCGCTTTTCCGCTTCTGACAACCGGCTGATTTTGTTGTATGCGCCGCGAATCTTAAACGAGCCGCTGCGCTGCAAGCATTCGGCTTTCAGAAAAATTTTCGCGCCGATTTCATTTGACATACGGTTGTCGGCAAGAATCGGCGTCGGCAGAATTATGTTTTGCAGAATTTTGCGAGCGTCTTGGATATCGGATAATTTGACGGTCATATCAGTTATCAGTTATCAGTTATCAGTTATCAGTTGTCAATTATCCGTTAACAATTTTAGATTAACAAACCGAAGAAAATTGTTTATAATTGCAGTGTAATTGTAAAAAATGGTTTGGAGGTCGAGATGGACATTTTCTCGTTTAGTTTCATTTTTCTCGTCTTTATCGGAATTGCTTTGTTGGTCGTTGCGGCAAAAACTGTCAAAATTGTTCCGCAATCGTCCGTTTTGCTGATAGAAAGGCTCGGACGTTTTCACCGCGTCGCGGCAAGCGGCTTGAACATAATCGTTCCTTTTTTCGAATCTCCGCGCGCGTTTTACTGGACAAATGTGCATCCCGGAATTACTTCAATTGATTTGCGCGAGCAGTATATTGACCTTCCGCCGCAGCCCGTCATTACGCGCGATAACGTAACGATAAACGTTGACTCGGTTGTTTATTGGCAAATCACAGATCCAATAAAAGCGGTCTATGAAGTCAACGATTTAGTCGGCGGAATTGTTCAATTAACGATAACCGGAATGCGGGCGGTAATGGGCGAGATGGATTTAGACCACACGCTTTCAAACCGCGACCAAATTAACGCCAAGTTGCGTCTGATTCTCGACGAAGCAACCGACAAATGGGGCGTCAAGGTAACGCGCGTGGACGTAAAAAACATCAACCCACCGGAAGATGTGCGAATCACGATGGAAAAACAAATGACTGCGGAACGCAATCGCCGCGCTTTGATTTTGCAAGCCGAAGGCGACCGGCAAGCCTCCATTACACGCGCCGAAGGCGAAAAACAGGCGGCGATTACGCGCTCGGAAGGTTTGAAAGAATCGGCTATTCTGGAAGCCGACGGAGCAGCGCAAGCGCGTCTAAAAGCGGCTTCGGCGGAAGCACAGGCAATCGCGCAAATCGCGCAAACCATCGGCGACCCGGCGCAGACAGCGCAATATCTGATTACGGCACGCTACATCGAATCTTTGCGCGATATGACCCGCACGAACAATTCAAAAGTTATCTTTATGCCGATGGAAACTTCGAGTATGCTTTCGAGCGTGGGCGCACTTAAAGAAGTTTTTGCTGAAACCGGCGAGAAATCTTCAAACGAAAAACTGCCGCCGACTGCGCCGCGCCGCGAATTGTCGAAATAGAATTTTCAAGGAGATATTAAAATGTTTAAATTTATAATTATCAGCGTTCTTATTTCTTTAATCGGAATTGCCGTTTTTGGATTTAATGAAAGTACGGAGAAACCAAAATCAGTTCTTGATTTCAAAATGAAGGACATTGATGGAAAAGACGTTAATCTCAAAAAGTATAAAGGCAATGTTCTACTAATCGTCAATACGGCAAGCAAATGCGGTTACACGCCGCAATACGAAGGCTTGCAGGTGGTTTACGACAAATATAAAGCAAAAGGCTTTTCCGTTTTGGGTTTTCCCGCAAATAATTTTGGCGGTCAAGAACCGGGAACGGAAAAGGAAATCAAAGAATTTTGCGAGTCGAAATATAAAGTTACGTTTCCGATGTTCGCCAAAATCTCCGTCAAAGGCGAAGACCAGGACGCGCTTTATAAATTTTTAACGAACAAGGAAACAAATCCGAAATTTGCGGGCGATATTACTTGGAATTTTAATAAGTTTTTAGTTGACCGCAAAGGAAATATCGTAGCGCGTTTTTCGTCGAAAGACACACCGGTAAGCGAAGCCGTAATGAGCGCGATTGAAAAAGAACTGAATAAAAAATAGGACACGGATTTTATTTAGTGGTGAACATAAGTGATAAGTTGTGAGTTTTTGTTTGTTACTAAAACATTTTCTTTTACTCACCGTTCATCACTCACGACTGACCACTAAATAAATGTTTTGAAATCACCGAATAAATCGAACCTTGCGGCAAAAGTTTGCTTTCGTAAATTACGACTTCGCTCAACTCAAATTCAACCGCTTCAAATTCATTCT
>JAIVJJ010000426.1 GCA_020200095.1 Acidobacteriota bacterium
CAATTAGATAACAAAAAAAAACTATTTATAGTTGAGATAAATTAGTTGAAGTTTTTCTTTTTTCAATTTGCGATGCGTCAGGCGTGAAATCCTCGCCCGGATTAATAAAAAGGTTTTTTTCAAATTGATATTGCTTGTCATAAAGTTGACGGTATCGTCCGCTGAAAGCAAGTAATTCTTCGTGCGTTCCGTTTTCAACAATTTTTCCCTGCTCGATAACCAAAATATTATCGGCACTGCGAATGGTTGAAAGACGATGAGCGATGACAAATGTCGTGCGTCCTTGCCGTAAATTGTTTAGCCCTTCTTGAATCATTTGCTCACTTTCCGAATCAAGACTCGATGTCGCTTCGTCAAGAATTAAAATCTTCGGGTCGGCAAGCAAAGCTCGCGCAATTGCGATTCTCTGACGTTGACCGCCGGAAAGTTTGACGCCGCGCTCGCCGACAACGGTTTCGTATTTGTTTTCAAACTTCTCGATAAATTCGTCGCAGTAAGCAACGCGGCAGACTTCTTTTATTTCCTCAAACGTGGCGTGTGGATTGGAGAACCGAATGTTGTCCAAAATTGTTCCGTCGAAAAGGAAATTGTCCTGCAAGACTACGCCGAGATGTTGTCGGTAATCACGCAGTTTTATTGCTTGCAAATCAACCGCGTCAACCAAAACCTTTCCTTTGCTCGGCTGGATAAAATTCAAAACCAGACTTAAAATCGTTGATTTTCCCGAACCGCTCGAACCAACCAAAGCCGTCGTTGTTCCGGCAGGCGCATCAAAAGAAATTCCCTGTAAAACCGGCGTGCTTTCTTCATATTCAAACCAGACATCTTGAAAAGTAATTCTCCCTTTGATGTCGGGCAGAGATTTTTTCGTTTCGTCTTCCTCATCTTCAGTTGTTTTGCTCAAAACTTCGCGGATGCGGTCAAGACCAGCAAAGGCATCAGTAATTTGCGTTCCGATTGAAGTTAATTCGATAATCGGAAATGCCATTAGTCCGGTAAACAAGATATACATAAAAAGGTCGCCGATGGTCATTGTTCCGGCAATCACCGAGTTTCCGCCGACTAAAATCATAACGACGCTGATTGCGCCGATAATCAAAGACGAAAAAGCCGTCACTGCTGAGACGCCGGTCATTGATTTGGCAACGTTGCGAAAAAGTTTGTGCGCTCCGCGTGCAAAAGATAATTCTTCGCGCTTTTCCGCCGTATATGCTTTGACGATGCGAATGCCGCCGAGCGATTCTCCTAAACGTCCCGTAACTTCGGCATTTATGACGCTTCGCTCATGAAAAATCGGGCGCAGTTTTTTGAAGGCGTAAGCTAAAACTCCGCCGAAAGCGGCAAGAACCAAAATTGTTACACTCGTCAAACGCCAGTTGATATAAAACAAAACACAAATTGAGATTCCCGCTGTTACAATGCTTCCGGCTAATTGAACTAAACCTGTCCCTACGAGATTTCTGATGCCTTCGGCATCGCTCATAATGCGCGAAATTAGTTGACCGGACTGCGTCGAATCAAAAAAGGAAATCGGCAGACGCTCGATTTGGGTTTGTACACACTTGCGCATTTCCGTAATTGCACGTTGCGCAGCGATACCTAGAATTTGCGTAAGAGCAAAAGAAGTCAGAGCCTGGACAAGGGTTGAAATACCGATTGCTAAAGCAATCCATTTGAGCATCTCAAAATGCTGTTTGGCGATAACTTCGTCAATCAGATATTTTGAAGAAGCCGGCAAAACGAGCCCGGCAAGACGGCTGACAATCATCAAAACACCGCCGAGCG
>JAIVJJ010000058.1 GCA_020200095.1 Acidobacteriota bacterium
CCAAGCGAAATTGTCGAGTATTCGACAATGGTAGCTGATCTCTTGAAGGGTGGCTACACACTTGAACAAGCAACCTTACAATTAAGTGCTGGCTTCTACCCTGAAGATTGGAACAGTATCCTTACGGCTGCCTCTTCGAGTCAGAATGATAGTGGTGCGTGAAATAAGAAGGAGCAGCTATCACGAGCAAGAGTAGGAAAAATCAATCCGTCAACAAGAAGACGCGGCGACAATCGATACCGGACAAGGAGAAGAGTCTGTTGTTTCTCAAGTCCGGCAGCGTCTGCGCCTTTCGCGATTGCGAGCGCAGTTTGATCGAGCTGGATGAGAAAGGCGACGCCGACGCGATCATCGGCGAGATGGCGCACATCGTTGCCGATAGCCGTCAAGGTCCACGCGGCGACGAACCGCTTGACGAAAGCGAGCGTAATAAACATACGAATCTGATACTCGTCTGTCCAGATCATCACACGATTATTGATAAGCAACCGAGAACATATAGCGTCGCCGTGCTCCGGCTGATGAAAGCCGATAACGAAGAGCGTATCGCTACACTTGCGAAGAAACCTGTTGCCAAACCTAAGCCGCAACTTAAAAACGAAAGAATCCAAAGCACGCTTCTTCCCATCACACACCTACCGCAAGCCGTATTTGCTGCTCCGTGCGCTTTTCTGCAAACCGAAGAAGCGGAAGTTAAAAAGCGCATCGCTTATCCGCAGCGCAAGAACGAGAATGCTCCGTATGAACTCTGCCCCTTTATTCTGCGCGACGGTAAACTTTTCGCGTTTCACAACCTGCGTCAGCCCGGCAATCCTTTCTCCTCCGTCATTGACAATAACAAAGTCGAGATGAAACGCACGACAGAGATGTGGCAGGATGCTGAAGGCAAACGCCGCTGCGTCACCTTGCTCAATCGCTCGCTCTACAAATACACCGCACGGTTGGGCATGCGATACGATCCTGATCACACTCGTTTCTATTTTCCGGTTGAAGAAAAGGGAAAGGAGCGGAGCGTTTGGTATCGCTCGCCGAACAGGGATCGTATCGAACGTTTGGTTGCTTGGGAGCCGAAGAAGAAAAGCACCGGCGAAGGCAAAGGCTTCTGGTGGCACTTAGCCGCGCGCCTTCGCTTTCATCAGATGAGCGACGATCAGTGGTGTCTCTCAATCCGACCAGAAAGACATTTGACGACTGACAGCGAGACGCCGATGCCGCCGCACCGCATCGGTCGGCGTGTGACAAGCTTTAAGGCGAAGATGTACAACGACCTCTACTTCAAAGAAGTCGTCTTTTGGCGTGACTACCTTTCTCAAGGTCAACCGCGCTTCGTGCTCAACTTCGGAAGTCAATCGGCAGTCGTTGACGTGCAGATAGTCGCGCTCGATGTTGAGTGGATCGGCATTCCGGGTGACGAGAAAGAGTTTAAGAACGAAGTTTACGAAGAGGATTTGTTCACGCTCTCCGAGCGCGAAGAAGCTATCGCCGGAGAAGAATTAGACTGGAACGAGACGGAGGAAGATGCAAACGAAGAGACGCACGACGAAGAGGCAGAATTCGTCGAATACTAAAATCGCCCCGCTCACGCTCGCGCGCCCGCGTACTTCCTCTGAATGGATGGAAGAGCCGAATCTTGTCTTCGCTGACGGCATGTTGCATCCTGATCCGAAAGTCGGCATTCCGCTTTACGGTCCGCGCTCGCTCGGCACAGGACGACACAAACGCGAAGTGCATCTCGGTTTTATCGGCACAGGCGAAGCGGTCGAGAACGCGCAAAGCTTTTATACAGAGTTAGCCGAAGGCGTTGACGGCGATGAAGATCACCAACCTTTTCCGGGCTGCCAAGCGGATCGCGGGTTTCGCTGCGATCTGTCAATGGATGCAAACACCGTCGAACTGATTACACGGCAAGAGAGTTTGCAGATACTCGGCATCAAAAATCAACGCCAGCGTTTTGAAGCGATGGTCGGCTTGCTGCAAAGCAAGATGGAAATACTGACTCAGAAAGACCACCCTCTCGATTACGTCGTCCTCGTTCTTCCGAAAGATTTATACAGAGAATGCCGCGTGACGGATTACTACGAGAAAGGCGTCGGCGAAGTGCATCGTAACCTGCGGCGCGCCTTCAAAGCGATGGCGATGCGATTTCATAAGCCGACGCAAATCTTACAGGAAGCAACGACGCTCGGACTTTCGAGCCGAGATCGCAAGCTCGATCATAAATCGAAAATCGCGTGGAATCTTTTCACGGGTTTGTACTTCAAGGTTGACGGTCTGCCGTGGGGACCGACAGGCTTGCCGCCCGCGAGTTGTTTCATCGGAGTCAGCTTCTTTCGTCCGCTCGGCGAACGTTCAACGCTTCGCACCAGCGTCGTGCAAGCCTTTGATGAGAACGGAGAAGGTCTTGTTTTGCGCGGGCATGATTTTCAATGGGATGAGGATAAGTACGGACGCGCGCCGCACCTCACCGAAGACATGGCGGGAAAGCTAGTCGGAATAGTGTTGGATAGATATGAGAAAGAGCGCGGGCAACTGCCGCAGCGTGTCGTGCTGCACAAGACATCGCGCTTCGAGCCGGATGAAAGAGCAGGGTTCGAGCAGGCTTTGTCGAAAGTTAATCAGTATGATCTGCTGGCTCTCACGCCGACAAGCGAGGTGCGTCTGCTTCGCCTCGGTCAGTATCCGCCGCTTCGCGGGACGGCATTCACCGTCGGTGACATCTTGTACCTTTATACGAGCGGTTATCTGCCGACGCTCGCGGCTTACCCGCACGGGCATGTGCCGTCGTCTTTACAAATCGCCGATCACGTTGGCGATTCGTCGAGAAGTCAGATACTTCGTGAGAGCTTAATTTTGACGAAGATGAATTGGAACTCCGCTAACTTCTCTGGTCTGATGCCGATTACCTTACGCTTCTCGCGCTTGGTTGGTGACATCCTACGCGAAGTGCCGTCAGGCGAAACACCAGAGCCGAAATACAAATACTATATGTGATCCGCTTTGACTCGATCTGACAAACGGAAAATCCGTCCGCATCGTTCCTCACTACAATTAACCACTTCGCTCGCTCTCGCCAAAAGCGGGCACAAAGTTATATTGCCGCCAGACGCCAGCAACTTCTTCCGCCGGTTTGCCCTGCAGAGTCTCGCTCCACTCCTTGACGCCAACGACGCGCAGATGCACGTTCGCTAAAACGGCATCATCAATTCCTTTCGCGCCTTCCCACAAGACGACGTTGGTATTCTTTTGCTGCCCTGAAAGCCTCGCGTCCCGCTCGCGTTCGGCGATTAGTTTGGCGAGTTGACGGCAGACTTGCGCGTTTGTGCGGTGGTCGCTGTCGAAGGCGATGACAGCATCTTCGCCGCGCGTCGCTTCAATGAGCGCGTCGTGCGCGATAGAGACTCCGGCGGTCGCAATCGCGCGGCACGCGGGGCGGTGCGCGACGAAGGCTTCAGCTTTCAATGCTCCTTCGGTGATGATGAACGGCAAATCCGGCATGAAGCTGTCCTCACGAACAGCGAAGTGAATGGGGCAACCAGAGCTTGTGCCGCGCGGCTCTTTGTCTAAACGATCCTCTGATGTTGAAAGCCAAGTGTAGATTGACTTGCCGCGTGCGCCGCTAAAGCGAAGTTGGCACGCTTGAATGTTGCCTTGACGGTCGCGGTAGGGAATGACGAGCGCGGGGCGTTTGTAGTCGGTCGCACGTCCTAAACGTGGACTTCCCGCACGTCCTTCCCAGAAACCGGGTATGCCGAGAACCGCCGCGCCGCGCCGTTGTGCAGCGTAAGCTGGAAGGTCATCGGTTAGCGCCTCGTTAATTACTTGCGCGAGCGCATCTCGCTCGACGGCACGCGCGGGAAATGCACCGAAGCGCGAAACGTCTTCAGCTTTGAAGCCGCGAGAGAGTAGTCCGCGTTCGCCGGTGATGAGTTCGCGCTCGAACTTCCATGCAGGCGAGAGTTCGAGAAGTTTGGTGTATGCCGCGTCTCTGATTTCGAGCGGCACGAGTTCGGATGGAACTGTTGTATCGTTCAAGATCGTGCGGCGGAAGTTGGCTTTTAGAGTTTGCGGGGCGTCATGTATAAGGACGTGAATGTAGCCTTCGTCCTTCGCTCGTTTGATCGCGCCGCGTGATTCCCACATGCAGTGCGCGCGTCACCTGACACCATTTCTTGTTTCCGCAGACGGGGCAAGGGTCGCGCGCGGTGACGCGCCGGAACCCATCGGTTGTGTGGTGTGGCTCGTAATTTGGAACGAAGCTGTGGCGCGTGCGGGCGGGGTCGCGCATCTCGAACATAAGCGGCAGCCTTCTTTGTTATCTGACAAAATGCGATGAAGACATCTGCTGCGCGCCGCTCCTTTCTCTTCAGTTTCGTCTGCCAACCACACCTTCAGAAACGGTACTGCCCCATCTCTTCGATACGGCGCGTCATGTCGTGCGTGACTTGCGAGAGTATCTGCGCGACGCGGTGATGCTCGGCGGCTTGCATTCCGGCTTGGCGCGCAATTTCGATGGCGTGGTTCTGTTCGACATACCGGGCGTCAATCGCGGCGGTCGCTCCTTCAGCGAAGGTTCGTGCGGCTACGGCTTGCGTGCCGGCGAACTGTTGTGTTGCTTGATTGGCTTCCGCGCGCCAACTCTGCGTCGCCGCGACCTGCCCGTCGGTGCGCTCGCGTGCGGAATCAGTCATCGCTCCGTAACGGGTATCTTCTGCGCCCTGCTGCCGCTCGACAATCGTGTTGGTGTTGTTGGTTGTGCGCGCCAGCGCTTCGTTCGTAATGCCGATGGTTTCATCCCGGATGTGTTCAAGGTTGCCTTTCTGCACGCTCAAGACACCGTACTGCCCGATGGTCGAACCGACCGCACTGCCGGTGGTGGAGCCGACGTATCCTCCATTGCTACTACTTCCATTGCCACTGCGGGCTGCGCCGGCGCGCGCTCCGAGGATTGACCCGGCTGCTCCCCATCTCTGCGCGTTCCATTGCTCATCAACGAGCCGATCCCCAGTCCTGAATTGCATCTCGGCGAAGCCCTGCTCGCGGATCGTCGCCACGCCCGCGCTCATTGTCGTTTGTTCGCCGGAGATGTTGTGAAGCTCGCGCGCGGCTCGGGTGTTCGCGCCGTAGTTGCTGACTTCTTGGGTTAAGGCAAGTTGTAGATTCTGAACCGTCTGCGAAGCGTTCGCGTTGTTAAGGCGTTGATGCAGCGTGTTGGTTGCGCCGATGCCGGTTAAATCTCTTTGCAGTCCCAAATTGGTCATCGTCCGCGCGTTCGCCGCTTCCGCCCGTGTGGTAATCACGCCGGCATCGGCGGTGGCTTGAACGTGCAAGCGTTCGGCGGCGTTGTTCAATGCTGCACCGATCTTTGCCGAGACGAAGTTAAGTCCCGTCCCAATGACCGCCGCCATCCAGCCTGACGCGACTGTCGCCACGCCTTCAAACGTCTGCCCGAACGCGATCTTGTAAGAGATAACGGGAGAAGCGAGCAGGCACAGTGCGGTTATCAACATCATGAAGACCGCGACGCCGAAAGTGAACGTCGGATCGTAGGCGCGTTCGGCGAGTATCTGCGCGGTGCGCGGGTCTAGGTAATACATCGGCGGCATCTGCCGCACGTCGTACATTCCCATCCCTAAATTGCCGAGACTGTAACCGATGAAGCGCATGATATTGGCGACGACCGGGAAGACGAGCGTAAAGACGATTACGCCGCGCGCGAACTTGTAGGTGATCTCATGCGCCAGAGATTTATCAACGCAGACCGCAAGCATCCACGGGACAGCCAAGCGAAAGGCGATCATCAGAAAGCCCGTCAAGGCGATCAAGAGGAAGTCCGCGAAACCGATGATGCCACGCGCGATGTTCATCACGGTAAAGAGCTTCGGCATATCCCAGAACGAGCCTTGAAACATCGCATCAACCGAGCGCACAGCAGTCGTCTGATCTTGCAGCACGCCGACGAGCGCGGCGCGCCCGTCTTGGAGCGGGACATAAGTGCCGGTGGTGTCAGGCACAAGAAAGTGACCGCTAATCCATCCGGTGTATTGCTCGTCGAAATTCCGTCGCACATCTCGAAGCGGACTGGAAAGCGGGCTGGTGAGCTGTTGACCGAGTTTGTACGAGTAAGTGATGAGCCACGGACCCATCAGAATCAAAGGCAAGACAATGATGGCGCGCCCGACGAAGCCGAAGAAGTCGCGCGTCGCGCCTGACTTTTCCGCCATCAACTTGATGAGCGAAGCCATCATGATGAGTTGCGCGAGGACGGTAGCGAGCAGGGCGTAACGCCTGAGCAGTTGCCCTTCGATGATGCGCTTGATTGATGGAACGAATGTGCGTGCGCTTTCGGTTAAGGTTTCGAGTTGCGCTTGCGGGGCAACACCGCCCCTGCCCGTCGTCGGAGTCGGTGAAGGAGCTTGAGCGAAAGCTGTGTGAGCGAAGGCGAAAATGAAGGCGCAACTGAAGGTGAGCGCGACCAGCGTGCGATGAATCTTTCGGCTATGTTTCAGTATCGCTTTCATAACTCGTGACGGTAAATCTGTCCGCGTTTTCATCATCGTTGCCTTCATCACAACTAGCGCGGTCGGAAAATCTCAAACTCGTCGTCCGCGATGACATCAATCGCCTGTTCGCTATCGGGGTCGAAAGCTTCATCGAGCGCGCCTAAAACTTCATCATTAAGGCGCGTCATCTCTGCCCACGCTTCCGTGTCCTGCTGCACGCGCCTGCCGAAATTGACATGGCGATTGAGGACAACGCCGTAGGTAATCATCTTCTCGTTAATCTTCTGCGTCAGTTCGTTAATTTGCGAACGAATCGCCTCCGCGAGCGCACGCGCATCACTGATACGCGCGTTAAGTTCGGCGACGCCTTGCCGCTCGCCTTCCGGCTTCTGCATCTCGGCGGCAAGCTGCGCTTCAAGTTCTCTGACTTGCCGCTCTGCGTTGGCGAGTCGTCCGTAAGCGAGTTCGCGCAAATAAAGATACTGTTCAAACTCGGCATCTTGATTGGCGAGAAGTTCAATGCGCGCGACCGCTTCTTCGCTCGGTCTGCCGATGCTGTATTTCAAATACTCTTCGAGGTCACGCATGTTTTGGGCGGGGTCAAAGATGCCGTCCTTGAGGCGCATCCAGACGTTTTGCACGGCGCGAATGCGCGAAGTGACCATCGTGTAGATTTGGCGTTCGAGTTGATAAAGATTGCGGATCGTCTGCCCGACGCTGCTGATCGTGCCGATAAGACGGCGGTTGCGCGCGAGTTGTTCGTCAACGGTAGTAAGTATCCCGCCGAGTGAGGTGACTTGCTGCACGGCGTTATCGAACATGCGGTTGTAGTGTTCGATCTCCTGCATGTAGTGCTGCACAGTCTCCAGCCAACGCTGGAGGTCTTGCGCCATGCGTTGCAGTTGCGTGGCGTGGTTCGCGCCGTCATAGACCGCCCACTGCGCCTGCACGGGTTGGACGGGGCAGACGAGCAAGGCGAGCAGCACGCCGAGCGTGAGTTGTTTCAAGCGTCCGTTCC
>JAIVJJ010000237.1:0-11733 GCA_020200095.1 Acidobacteriota bacterium
CTCCTACAGCTACCTTGTTACGACTTCACCCCAATCATAAATCATACCGTAGTAACCTGCCTCCCTTGCGGGTTAGCCCAGCTACTTCTAGTACAACCTACTTTCGTGATGTGACGGGCGGTGTGTACAAGACCCGGGAACGTATTCACCGCAGCATTCTGATCTGCGATTACTAGCGATTCCAACTTCATGAAGTCGAGTTGCAGACTTCAATCCGAACTGAGAACGGTTTTCGGCGATTAGCTCACTCTTGCGAGATTGCGACGTTTTGTACCGTCCATTGTAGCACGTGTGTAGCCCTGGACATAAAGGCCATGATGACTTGACATCATCCCCACCTTCCTCCGTTTTATCAACGGCAGTCTTAACAGAGTTCTCAACATTACTTGTTAGCAACTGTTAATAGGGGTTGCGCTCGTTGCGGGACTTAACCCAACATCTCACGACACGAGCTGACGACAGCCATGCAGCACCTTGCTTTGGGTCGGTTGCCCGACGACTACTATTAGGTAATCTTCCCTCGCATTCTAGTTCAGGTAAGGTTCTTCGCGTTGCGTCGAATTAAACCACATGCTCCACCGCTTGTGCGGGTCCCCGTCAATTCCTTTGAGTTTCACACTTGCGTGCGTACTCCCCAGGCGGAATACTAAAAACGTTAGCGACGGCACCCGGAGAATTAAAACTCCAGACACCAAGTATTCATCGTTTAGGGCTAGGACTACCGGGGTATCTAATCCCGTTTGCTACCCTAGCTTTCGCGCCTCAGCGTCAGTGTCAGCCCAGCAACCCGTCTTCACCTCAGGTGTTCCTCTTGATATCTACGCATTTCACCGCTACACCAAGAATTCCGATTGCCCCTTCTGCACTCTAGCACATCAGTATCAATTGACCGTTCCGAGTTAAGCTCGGAGATTTCACAATTGACTTGACACGCCGCCTACGCGCCCTTTACGCCCAGTAAATCCGAACAACGCTTGGTCCCTACGTATTACCGCGGCTGCTGGCACGTAGTTAGCCGGACCTTACAAATAGTACCGTCATTTATTCTTCCTATTCTTACGAAGTTTACATCCCGAAAGACTTCATCCTTCACGCGGCGTTGCTGGGTCAGGCTTTCGCCCATTGCCCAAAATTCCCGACTGCTGCCTCCCGTAGGAGTCTGACCCGTTATTCAGTGTCAGTGTGTCCGACCACCCTCTCAGGTCGGATACAGATCGTAGCCTTGGTAAGCCGTTACCTTACCAACTAGCTAATCTGCCGCAGGCTGCTCTTTAGGCGATAAATCTTTAACAACTGTCTCCCGAAGGAGCCGCTGCATTATGCGGTATTAGCTTAAGTTTCCCTAAGTTATTCCCCACCCAAAGGTACATTACCTACGTGTTACTCACCCGTGCGCCACTTTATATCTTTCCCGAAGGAAAGTTTAATCGTTCGACTTGCATGTCTGAGGCACGCCGCCAGCGTTGATTCTGAGCCAGGATCAAACTCTCGTTAAAAAGTTTTTACTAGCTTTATTGTTGTTCGTGGTTTGTCGCGAAACAAACCATCGTGTTGAATTAACACATGGACTCGCATATCTAGTTTTCAAACATCAAAATTTCTGTATAAATCTTCGCTTCGTTTTACGAGGCGAACTTTTTATTATACTTAATCAAATCTCTTTGTCAACCGCTCAGAACAACTTCTTTCAGTTTTTCTCTTTTCCAACTAAAAATCTTGTTAAGAGCGAATATGTATTTTCTATATTTTGTTATTACTTGTCAAGCAGCTTTGAAAGATTTTCTCAAAAATAATCTTCATGCAAAACCAAGCTCAAATCGGTAACTGTCAAAACTAAAAATAACAATATCAAATATCAATTTACTCGAAATTTGTCGAAAATAAAGTCCTCTTAAATTAAACAATAAAAGAGAACATCATTTTTCACAAATTCCCTGCTTGCGTTTTCAAGCGAGTCAACTAAGATGAAATCAATTTCTATCCCGTTGCCTATCCCGAAAAAGAAATTTCTTAAAGAATTTCTTTCGCCCGAAGCAACAAATCCGTCACCTCTCGAACCGCGCCGCAACCGCCTTTTGCTTTCGTTATGTAAACAACTTCAGGCAATAATTCCAAAATGCCGGAGCGAAAACCTGCCTTATGCCATAAAGCTAAACCTTGTCCGTCACGCACGTGAAAAACTTTCATCTGCTCGCCATTCTCGGTGTAATAAAGCCTTCCGTCCGTCAAAACGCCGTCGCAGTCCATTAAAAAAAGTTTGATTTTTTTTGCGCGAGCAATAATGTCATCATTCAGAATCTGTTCATCCATCAATTCAAAAGATATCTTCAAGAATAAATTATCTTACTTCAAAAATCTCCACGCCGCTTAATTTCCAATTGTTACCTATTTTTGATAGTCGAAAAACAGCCGTGCCACTTTCGTTATTTTTGTTGAGAAACTTTGTTGTTAAATTAACTTCCGCAAAAATGTTGCTTGCATCAATTTTATCAACCTGCAAAACCCTTGTTTGCCATTGTTCGGCTTGTCCGGCAATTCCAGCAGCAAATTTCGGTATTTCGCCAGATACAATCATTGCATCAACGTCGGCTTTACGACCGGAAATCACTGCTTTATCAAATTGGACAAAAAAATCTTTAATGCTCTGGTCAATAACCGTTGCACCGTTCGTTTTGTTTCTTTCCTGCCGCGCTGTTAAAACCGCGCCATACTCGGCATTGGTTTTGATTGCTTCTTCAAAAAATTTCGCTGCTTGTGCATTGTTTCCGCTTTTCAAAGCGGTTTCGCCGAGTCCAAGATTCGCCCAAGCCAAACTACGCGCCGTCGGCAATTTTTCATCCAAAACGGTTTGAAATTCCTTTTCCACCTCGGAAGTTCTACCTTGCGCGAAAAGAGCGCGAGCTAGAAAAACTCGCACATCGTCTAAGCGCGGCATATTTTTCAAAATCGTTCGCGCAATTTTTTCCGCTCCGGGAAAATCCTGTTTATCAAACAGGCGTTTGACAGCTAAAAGCAAATCATTATCGTTAAATTCGCGCGGCGCAACGTCATCTGAATAATCAATCTGCGGATAAAGTTTTTCGCTGTCAACCTCGACACGAACAATTTTGTTTGCGGTTTTAAACCTCACTTCGCCAAAACTTTTGGCTGGAATTATCGTTTGATTCTTTAGATTCTCTCCGCTTACTGTGACCGCATTCACATCCACCGTTACATCAATTGAACCGGCGTTTCGCAAAGCTATTTTCGTTTCCGCACCGCTTGCTTGTGGCAAACCGATTAACAAATTCGTGTCGGTAACTTTTTCAAAAGCGTGGTCGAGAAATTCTTTTTGCGGTAAAAATGCAGAACGTATTTCAGTTAATTCCAAACTTCCGTCTTTCATTTGCACGCGTATTTGATTAAAAAATTCAGCCTGCCCGACCGTTTTAGCCAAAGCCCTCCAAATCATCGCACCTTTGTTTCCCACTGCATTGTAATAATAATCGTCAAGCGGCGAAATAATATTCAACGGCGCGTCACGATTCACAATCGTCGCATAAGCCGTGCGTTGCCGCAAACGTTCGATATCGGCGATTTCCTTTCCGTATTTCGACTCTAAAAACTGTGTGGCAATATAGCGCGACAAACCTTCACGAATTACACCGTTAGCATCGCCGCTTATATTTACCGCATTTCCTAGCCATATTTTTGCCACCGCTTCAGTAATTGTCATCGCAGTTTGCGAATCAATTTTCTGGCGCCGAAACGCGCTCTCATCAACAAAAACAGTTCCGCCGGCGGAAAAACCCGCGCCACGTTTCACGGCGACAATACGCAATGGAACGTCCAATGTATTTCCTAAAAGATTTGCGACAAAAGTTTTGGCTTCCGATGCAAGATTTGCCAATTCGTTACCGCGTTTTTGTTCTTCAGCACCGGCGCCTTTCGGAGTAAACACGACGACATTATTAGTATTCACAGCATCCCAATTTCCGGTAACAAAAAAAGGCTGACCGTTTAATTTTTGCTCAAACGAATTTGCGTTTCCCATTCCCGAACTGACAACCGTCTGACCGTTTGGCGCATTAACCTGCAAACGAACCGGCGCGAAATCCGCGCCACGCGCAAAATACCAACTATTCGGCGTCGGATACCAAAATGAGAGCGGCAAAAATTGTGAACCAATCGGCGAAAGCGCATTTAAGCCCGAATTTTCTTTAACATTCAATTTATAATCAACCACGACTGAAAAAGTCTGGTTCGGTTGAATCGAAGGCAGCCGGACAAGTATTCTCTGCAAAGTGTTGTTGCCGCCAATTTTTTCTTCGCCTTTGCTGAAATCAGCAGTCGCCTCGTTAACCTTTACCATTGCGATTTCCGCATTCGGACTGATTCGCAAAGTCAAACGCGAACCAACGCCTCCGCTCACATTCTTTAAATTCAAAATGGCTCTTGCGGTTAAATTCCTGTCCGTTTCCGTTTGCGGTAAAGTCGCCGTAATATCGTATTTCTGCACTTCCCACGTTTTCGAAACACGGCTTTCATCCTGAGCAAAAACAGAAAACGCAAAAGCAAAAAATAAAAAGGCAAAAACGATTAAAGATTGAATTTTGTTTCGGGTCATAAAGATAGTTGACAAATTTGTTTACGATTTACCATTAATCAATTCGTGAATTGCTTTTAATTTAAAAAGCAATTTCTCTAATTTTGCTAATGGCAATTGATTCGGACCATCCGACGGCGCGTTTTGTGGATTATCGTGAACTTCCATAAAAACAGCGTCAATGCCGCAAGCCACGCCTGCACGAGCAAACGCTTCGATGTATTCGGCTTGCCCGCCCGTTGCCTTGCCTAGTCCGCCGGGAAGCTGAAGCGAATGCGTAACGTCGAAAACCACCGGCACACCAAAACTTCTCATAATCGGAAAACTTCTTAAATCGACAATTAAATTATTGTAACCGAAACTCGCGCCGCGTTCGGTTAATAAAATTCTTTCGCAACCCACATTTTGCAGTTTCTCGACGATATTCTTTGCATCCCACGGTGCGAGAAATTGTCCCTTTTTAACATTGACGGCTTTGCCGCTTCGCGCCGCTTCAACTAATAAATCGGTTTGACGACAAAGAAAAGCCGGAATTTGAATAATGTCGGCAACTTCCGCAACTCGTTCAACCTGCCAAGTTTCGTGAACGTCCGTAATTACCGCCACCTTGATTTCCGATTTAACCTGCGCCAAAACTTCCAAACCCTTTTCCATTCCGCCGCCGCGAAAACTTTCAATCGAGCTGCGGTTTGCTTTATCGAAAGAAGATTTATAAACGAAATCAACGCCGACCGTTTTGCAAATATCGTTGATTTCCTGCGCCATAAAAACCGCATGCTGCTGGTTTTCGACAACACACGGACCTAAAATAAACGTCAAATGTCCGTCGCCGAAAGTTACATTTTCTACATCAAAAGATTTAATTTGCATTTGTCTTAAAATATTTTTTCATCACAAATGTTCCTTTGTATTCGTCTTTCAACAACTCAAAATCCAGTCTTTTTCGAGAGTGAATCGAAAAGCCCGCTTTTTGATAAGCCGCAATCGGTTTTTCAGCCGTATCCATTGCTACCAGCCAAACATAATCGCAGTTTAGTTCTTTCGCGCGGTCAAAAGCAAAGTTCAAAAATTCACGTCCGATGCCTTTGCCCGTCCATTCTTTAACGAAATAAATTTTTTCGAGATAAAGCGCGTTTTCGACATTCGAATCAGGCAAAGTTTTACGCAAAACGAGTTTTAAAACGCCGATATTTTCTTGTTCGGAAGAGATTATGTAATATTCGACATTTGTATCCCCGAGTTCATTTTGCAAGACTTCATCGCCGAAACATCGGTTCATATACCACTCGACACCGCCGGATTTCCACATTTGCGCGTAATGCGGTAAATACGATTTGATGCCGATGTCCCGCAACTCGCGCAAATCGGACAAACCGGCTTTTCTGATCTTCATTATTCTTCGCTAATCGCAACCGCGCGTTCAGGTATTTCAATTTGTTTGTCGCTCGAAATGTCATCCTTCAAATTTTCGCTGTTCAAACGATTTTGCTGCGCGGCTTTAACGAATAAAACAAAAAGCGGATGCGCGTTTAGAGGTTTAGATTTGTATTCGGGATGGAATTGACACGCGACGAAAAACGGATGAATTTCTCTTGGCAATTCAATCATCTCGACAAATTTTCCATCCGGCGAAACGCCACTAAAAACTAAACCTTCTTTTTCTAAAACGGCGCGGTATTCGGGATTAAATTCATAACGGTGACGATGCCTTTCGTCAATTTTATCCGCACCATTATAAATTTCCCGAACTAAACTTTCCTTCTTTAAATTACAATCCCACGCGCCGAGCCGCATTGTGCCGCCGAGTTCTTCTATATTAACCAAATCACGCAATTTAAAGATTATCGGAAAAGGCGTGTCAGAATTAAATTCCGTGGAATCAGCGTCTTTAAGACCGCAGATGTTTCGCGCAAATTCGATACAAGCAGTTTGCATTCCCAAACAAATTCCGAAATACGGCGTGCCGGACTTTCGGGCGTATTTAATCGCGCGAAGCATTCCCGAAATGCCGCGCTTACCAAAGCCGCCGGGAACTAGAATCGCGTCAAAATCGTGCAAATCGGTTTCATAATTGTCGCGCATCAAATTCTCTGATTCGACCCAATTGACGTTTACCTTTAAGTTATTCGCTACGCCCGCGTGCGTTAGGGCTTCGCGCAAAGATTTATAACTATCTTCGAGTTCGACATATTTTCCGACAATCGCAATTTTCACCGCGCCTTCGCTCGGCTCTTTAATCGTCGAAACAAGCTCGCGCCAATCTTTTAAATCAGCTGTCGGAAATTGTTCGGTCAAATTTAACGAATCAACAATCAGCGAATCTAACCCTTGTTCGTAAAACGCAAGCGGAACTTCGTAAATCGTGTTCACGTCCAAAGCGGAAATGACCGCGTTTTCCTGAACATTGCAGAAAAGCGCGATTTTGCGGCGCAAATCCAAAGACAAGGTGTGTTCCGAACGACACAATAAAATATCCGGTGCGATACCGATTTCCCTTAATTCTTTAACCGAATGCTGCGTCGGTTTAGTTTTTAATTCTCCGGCGGCGGCAATATACGGAACAAGCGTCACGTGAACAAAAATCGCATTCGTTTTGCCTTCTTCATTGCCGATTTGCCGAATTGCTTCCATAAACGGCAACGATTCGATGTCGCCGACTGTTCCGCCGATTTCGACAATCAAAACATCCGGGTTATCATTTTCCGCAACTTTGCGAACCGCCATTTTTATTTCATCAGTAATGTGCGGAATAACTTGAATTGTCTTGCCGAGATAATCGCCGCGCCGCTCTTTTTCGATAACCGAAAGATCATTGTTCCCGGATCAACATTGATATACGGGTCGAGCTTCATCATAGAAACCCGCATTCCGCGCGTTTCTAAAAGACAGCCAATTGAACTCGCCGCCAAACCTTTACCAAGGCTTGAAACCACGCCGCCGGTTACAAAAATATATTTTGTTTGTTTTTCAGTCATTATTCTCCTCGCTTAAAACTTCTCCATTTGCCTTTCCTTCGCGTTTCTTTTTGTTGTATCGCCCTTCCTTCATCTGCATTTGAACTTCTTTTGCTCTTGCCGCCGCCGGGTCTAATGCTTCCTGCAAAGCATTCATACCTGCGCCGAGCATTGAAGCGCTTTCCGCAACTCCGCGTTCAAACTCTGCTTCGGTTCGCTTTTGCGGTTTAGACAACATTTTCAACCTGATGAATATTCCAATAGTCAGCAGAACAAAAAATAACAATCCTAAAACATCGTTCATATAACTTTCAAACGCCTCGGATTTTACCATCCTAAGATTAGTGGATTTTTCTTTATTGGAAAAGTTCACGTATCAAAAACTTTTCAAAATTACTTTAATTTAATAAACTTCTGCTCGACAAAAATTTAAGGTAGTTTCTACCGCAAAAAGGCACGGAAAGCTCAAAAACAGCTTGGTATCCTCTTTAACTTTTTGCATTCTTTGTGCCTTTTTGTGGCGATTCTAATTGCTTTTCTCGAAACAATTGTTTAATTTTAACCGTAGCAACACAACCAAAATCAAATCTGAAAAAAGGAAAATCTACGATGCTCAAAACGTCTTTGCTTTTCGTGCGAAAATCAAAAATCATCTTGCTCGGCGCATTTCTATTAGCGTCGTTTCTTTTTACTGACGCGCAGACACCAACTCCAACCACAACACCGCGTTTTGCGCCGTCACCGCAAATCAGCCCGACTCCGCAAGTCTCTCCGACTCCGGCGAAAAAAGAAGATCTGCTTAAACTTTTTCAGTATCGTCAAATCGGACCGTTTCGCGGCGGGCGCGTTACGGCGGTTGCCGGCGTTCCGAATCAACCGAATGTTTATTACTTCGGCGCAACGGGTGGCGGCGTTTGGAAAACTACGGACAGCGGAATTAATTGGTTTCCGGTTTCCGATGAATACTTCAAAACCGGCTCGGTCGGCGCAATCGGCGTTGCCGAATCAGACCCAAATGTGATTTACGTCGGAATGGGAGAATCGCCCGTGCGCGGAAATGTCTCGCACGGCGACGGCGTTTATAAATCAATGGACGCGGGAAAAACCTGGAAACACGTCGGACTTTCGGACACCAGACAAGTCGGGCGCGTTCGCGTTCATCCGAAAAATCCCGACGTTGTTTATGTCGCCGCGATGGGACATCTCTGGGCGGCAAACGAAGAGCGCGGCGTTTTCCGAACAAAAGACGGCGGAAAGACTTGGCAGAAAATTTTGTTTCGAGACGACAAAACCGGCGCGGTTGATTTGATTTTAGACCCGTCTAATCCGAACACTATTTATGCCGGATTTTGGCAGGTAAAAAGAACGCCTTGGGGTTTTGAGAGCGGCGGCGCGGGCAGTTCGTTATATAAATCAACAGACGGCGGTGACACTTGGACGGAACTCAAAAACAATAAAGGTTTACCGTCTGGCGTGTGGGGCAAAATTGGCGTAACAGTTTCGCCGGTGAATCCAAACCGAATTTGGGCGATGATTGAAGCCAAAGACGGCGGGCTTTATCGTTCGGATGATAGTGGCGACAATTGGCTAAGAGTTTCCGACAGTGCGGCGATTCGCCAGCGACCTTGGTATTACACTCGCGTTTACGCCGATTCGCAAAATGCCGACACGGTTTATGTATTGAACGTCAATTTTCACAAATCCGCCGACGGTGGGCGCAACTTTACGACAATCGGCGTTCCGCACGGCGATAATCACGATTTATGGATTGCGCCCGACAACGCGAATCGAATGATTGAAAGCAACGACGGCGGCGCAAACGTATCGAGCGACGGCGGCAAAACTTGGACCGAACAAGACCAAGCCACGGCGCAGTTTTACCGCGTCGCCGTTGACAATGATTTTCCGTATAACATCTACGGCGCGCAGCAAGATAATTCGACGGTCAAAATTCCAAGCCGCACGGCTGATTTTAATATTAACGAAACGCATTGGTATGACGTCGGTGGCGGTGAATCGGGCTGGATTGCACCGCATCCCGAAAATTCCGATATCGTTTTTGCGGGAAGCTACGGCGGTTATTTGACGCGCTACGACCACCGCACAAAACAGCTTCGCACCGTTAATGTTTACCCCGAAAACCCGATGGGCGCGGGCGCGGAAGCGATGAAATATCGTTTTCAATGGAACTATCCGATTTTGTTTTCGCCGCACAAAACCGACGGCAAATTCCCGCTTTACACGGCAGGCAACGTTTTGTTTCGTTCAATGGACGAAGGACAAAGCTGGCAGGCAATTTCGCCTGATTTAACGCGTAACGACAAATCGAAACAAGTTTCGACCGGCGGCGAAATCACCAAAGACAACACAAGCGTCGAATACTACGACACGATTTTCACCGTTGCCGAATCGCCGGTTCAGCAAGGCATAATTTGGGCTGGTTCTGACGATGGTTTAGTTCACGTTACGCGTGACAACGGAAAAACTTGGGACAATGTAACGCCGAAAGGAATGCCTGAATGGATTCAAATCAACGTGATTGATGCATCGCCGTTTGAAGCCGGAACAGCTTATGTTGCTGCGACTGCTTACAAGTCCGACGACTACCGACCTTACCTTTATAAAACAACAGATTATGGTAAATCGTGGAAGAAGATTGTTTTCGGCATTGCGAATGACGCCTTCACACGAGTCGTCCGTGAAGACCCGAATCGCAAAGGTTTTCTTTACGCCGGAACGGAAACCGGAATGTATTTTTCTCCAAACGACGGCGAGACTTGGCAATCGCTTCGATTGAATTTGCCCGTCGTACCGATAACTGATTTAGCGGTTCATAAACGCGAAAAAGATTTGGTTGTTGCCACGCAAGGACGCTCATTTTACGTTCTGGACAATCTGCCGCTTTTGTACCAAATGACGGAAATTCAGCGTGCCGAAGCGTTTTTGTTCAAACCCGAAGACGCTTATCGAACGCCGGGTGGCGGCGGCTTCGCGTTTGCGCCGACCGCTGCCTTCGGCGCGAATCCGCCAAACGGCGCGGTTGTGCATTATTTTTTGAAAACGAAACCAAAAGAAATTTCGCTGGAATTTTTGGATTCTGCGGGTAAAGTTCTCCGCAAATTCACGGGTAAACCGACAGTTGAAGGTCAACCCGCGGCACCGCCGCAACCGGGCGCAGAACCGCCTCTGCCTATTGAAACGGGATTAAACCGTTTTGTCTGGAACTATCGTTTACCAAACGCGACGATTATTCCGGGTTTGATTTTGTGGGGCGGAAGTCTGGCGGGACCGCGTGTTGCGCCGGGAAATTACGTCGTTCGTTTTTCAGTTGACGGCAAAGTTATTTCAACCGAAAATTTCGCTGTCAAAGCCGATCCGCGATTAGATACAACGCAAGCAGATTTTCAAAAACAATTCGACTTTCTTTCAAACGTCCGCACTAAATTAACCGAAACGCACGACGCAATTTTAGAGATTCGAGACGTTCGCAAACAGCTTGAAGATTTATCGGGCAGAATGAAATCGCCCGAACAAAAAGACCTTCGGGAAAAAGCTGCCGAAATTGTGAAAAATCTAACGGCGGTCGAAGAAGAACTTGTGCAGACAAAAATCAAAAGCTCGCAGGACGCTTTGAATTATCCGATTAAATTAAACAACAAACTCGCTGCTTTGTCTTCGGCGGTGGACAGCGCGGACTATGCGCCCACAAATCAATCTTACGACGTTTACAACGATTTGACCCAAAAAATCGAGGCGCAACTATCTCGATTAGCAGAAATCAAATCAAAAGATATTACTGCATTTAATAGAATGTTTGCCGAGAAAAGTTTGCCGGTGATTATTACAAAAAGTAAATAATCACTTCATTATCCACGTCTCTTTGTAACACCTGAGGTGAAACCCTTTGGTGAGAGGTTTTCAAAATCTTTTACCATAGAGTTCGCAGGAGAAGACGTAGAGACATAACAGAGCGCCTTTCTTACACATTACCGAGGAAACCAATAAATGCTTTTAGGAGTTCACCACGCGCAAATTACAATTCTGAAAGGCGCAGAAGCGCAAGCCCGCGAATTTTATTGCGTGTTTTTAGGTTTGAAGGAAATTCCCAAACCCGATTCTTTACAAGGTCGTGGCGGATGCTGGCTGGAGCTTGACGGTTTTCAAATTCACGTCGGCACGGAAGAGGATTTCGAT
>JAIVJJ010000237.1:11757-39188 GCA_020200095.1 Acidobacteriota bacterium
AGGTAAAAGTAATCGAAGGAGTTTCCATTGCCGGTTTGGGGCGTTTCGAGTTTCGTGACCCGTTCGGCAATCGCATGGAATTTTTAGAGAAATCTAAAGATACCTATTTTGCAGGTTTTTATTAATTTTTTGTAATATATTTTTTATTAGGCGATAATTTGTTTGATTCGTTTTTCAAACTTCAAAAAATTATGATGCCGCAAAACACTATAACCAAATCTTTCCCCGTTTCCCGAAACGTAGAAAAATTGCAAGCTTCTTCGACGCTTAAAGCAGCGCAGGTTGCCGGCGATTTGCGCGAGCGGGGCTTTGATGTGATTGATTTGAGCGTCGGAGAACCGGATTTTCAAACGCCCGAATTTATTAAAGAATTCGCTTGGGAAGGTTTGCAGAGAGGTTTGACGAAATACACGCCGACTTCGGGGCTGAAAACTTTTCAAGAATCAATCGCCGAATTTTATGCGGAAGAATTTGGCGCGTCATTTTCACCAAAAGAAGTAATTGCGACTTGCGGTGGCAAACAAGCGCTTTTTAACGCCGCTTGCACATTATTAAACCCGGGCGACAAAGTTCTAATTCCAAAACCGTATTGGGTTACGTTTCCCGAAATCGTCAATTTTGTAGGCGCGAAAAATGTTTTTATCGAAACTGAAGAAACGGATTTTATTCTAACTGCTGAACAGGTCAAAAATTCAATCACGCCGAAAACTAAGCTTTTGATTCTTAATTCACCGAACAATCCGACCGGTCGCGTGATTCCACCCGAAGAAATGCGCCGAATCATTGAAGTTTGCGCCGAAAAAGAAGTTTATGTTTTGACCGACGAGTGTTATTTGTTTTTTGTTTATCCGCCCGCCGAAGTTTTTACGTCCGCGAGTTTGCCCGCAGACCTTAGAAAATACATCTGCGTTGCAGGTTCGTTTTCCAAAACTTACGCAATGACCGGCTGGCGCATCGGTTACACAATCGCCAATGAAGAATGGTCGCGGGCAATGTCAAAACTGCAAAGTCATTCGACATCTCATCCGACATCTTTCGTGCAATACGCCTGCGCCTGCGCAATGCAAGACAACACAAAATCGAAAGGAGCCGTTAATTCTATGCGTGCCGAATACGAAAAACGCCGTGCCTGGTTGATTCCCTCTCTGCAGAAAATCGAAGGCTTAAAATGCTCGAATCCCGAAGGCGCGTTTTACGCTCTGGTTGATGTTCGCGGGTTTCTCAACGCCAAGTTGAAAACCTCTGCTGGCATTGCCGATTTGTTTTTGAAAGAAGCACACGTTGTTGTTACTGACGGCGCGGGCTTCGGCGCGGACGGTTTTCTACGAATTTCTTATGCGACGGATTTGGAAAACTTGAAAAAAGGCGTGGCAAAAATAAAAAATCTGCTTCAAGCGACAAAGACGAAAACTGCAATCTAAATCCGCGCTTTCCCAAAGAACGTATTCGATACACAAACGTTCTCTTTACATTCTCTTGAATAAACGCTTTTCTCCAAAAATTCTACACTTTTCATTATGGCTTGGTTTTTGCTCGTCGCTTAAAAACACAAATTACAGGCAATAAAAATTATGACGGAAATAATCGGCTGGGCGAGTTCAATAATTTTGTTGATGACGCTCGTCAAACAAGTTTACAAACAATGGAAAGAAGGCACGGGCGAAGGTGTTTCAAAATGGCTTTTTGTCGGGCAAGTTGCCGCGTCCATCGGGTTTACCGTTTACAGTTATCTGGTCGGAAATTGGGTTTTCACCGTTACAAACGGGATTTTAGTGATAAATAATTTTGTCGGTTTATATCTATCCTTTTATTTTCGCCGTCGCGCGAAGAAAATAAATTTGAGCGAACAAAATGCCTAAATTGAAACGCATCGCTTTCGAGCAGTATTAAATTTACTTTCTGGAGGAGTTTTAAAATGTCATTTACAAAAGCGCTTTTTAGCGGTCTGGTCGGCGCCGTCGCCGTAAATCTACTTAATGAAATCGCGAGGCAATTCGTTCAAGATGCGCCTCGTCTCGATATTTTAGGAAAACGCGCCATCGCCTATCCGCTAATGGAAGTCGGAAAAGAACCGCCGCCGAACAGTCAGCTTTACTGGATTGCGCTCAGCGGCGATATTGTTACGAATTCTTTGTATTACAGTATCGTCGGATTGGGCGACGCGAAAAATGCTTATCGAACCGGCGCGCTGCTCGGTCTAGCGGCTGGGGTCGGCGCCGTTGTTTTGCCGGAACGCATCGGCTTGGGCGAAGAAATGACTGCACGCGCAAATGCAACCAAAGCGATGACCGTTGCGTGGTATTTAGCAGGCGGTTTAGCGGCTGCGGCAACTTACCAAGCTCTTTCAGACGATTTGGAAAATTAGATTTGGCTTCGGTTCAGTTATATTGTTTGGGATGCGCTACGAATATCATTCTGATAATTACTTAGGCATTGTTCATCTGGCTTGTATTGTTATTTTGTTAAGAAACTATTTTTGAGATAGCTTCTACTTTAATGAAGAAAAGCAAAACGGGTGGTAAGTTCAAACGCGCAATTTATTTTAACCATTTTTTCACTATTCTCCCTCCCGTCTGGACAATGAAGGTAAGTTAGCATACAGTAAGAAATATAATTTTCCGGCAAACTTAAATTTGCAATTAAGCATCTAAGTGAGCCATTCGCCCCCATATTACATACAATTTTATACTTATCTGTTCTGTTCGTTGGGTGTTGTTTATACCGGACTCATATTATTTGAGCGTTAAATAAAATCAAAACCAGAAGGAGTAGTAAACTAGTGTCAAAATTATCAATCAGTTTTCTAATCGCAGCCTTTTTTGTAGGCTTGTCTTTCAACACCCAGAGTACTTTTGCTCAGAAATCCGATAACCAATCGTTTCAGGCAGAATTAAAAGCTCAGTCTTATCTTGCTAAAAAAGGTATCGACGCCGAGCAATTAAAATCAAAAGATATAATTTCTGACGAAACCGGCAATCACGTCCGTTTCTCACAATTCATTGACGGCATCCGCGTTTATGGAGGCGAGATTATCACACACGAAAAAAAGAACGGCAGATTCGACCGGGCAACGGGTGAATTATTCACTGGAGATGTTCCGTTGGCAAAGGCGAGTTTTAATAAAGCCGATGCTGCTGAGTATATCAAGATGAGCTTCTGGGATATAACCAGTGCCGAAACTGAGCTTGTTTATTACCCGCAAGGTGAAAACCTCGTGCTGGCTTACATGATTGATGCTAAAAACACCGATTATGAAACCGACAATCCGCGCCGCGAAATGATTGTTCTTGATGCCGTAAGCGGACAAGTAATTGACCGCTGGAACAACTTGCAAACTACCGGAACAAATGGAACGGGTCACGGTTTCTATGCCGGACAGGTTAATAGTTTTCCGATTGATTTAACCTCAGGCACATATTCTATGTTTGATGTGCCGAGCAACGGCAAAACGTATGATTTTGGCAACAAAACTTGTTCTCCGGTAGGATGTCGCTCGAACGGAACGCTTTTTACTTCGACTGACAGCATCTTCGGCACGACGGGAGCTTTGTCTGACCGTCAATCGGTTGGCGTTGATGCGCATTTCTTTTCTCAGAAAACACTTGATTATTTCAAAACCTTTGGACGTAACGGTATTGATAACAACAACAATCTAAGTCTCAAATATAAGTTTATGGTGTCACGCACCCATTACGGCAGTGCTTACAATAATGCCTTTTGGGATGGTTCTGCTATGACTTACGGCGACGGCGATGGCACGACTTATCGTCCGTTTGACGCGCTTGATGTCGTCGGACACGAAATGACGCACGGCATCACCGAACGCACTTCAAATTTGCGATACCAAAACGAATCGGGTGCGGCGAATGAATCGTTTTCGGATATCTTCGGTGTAGTTGTTGAGTTTAAGGTCGGAACATTAACCGGTTTTGGCGGTGTTTCCTATCCATCCGATTGGTGGATTGGAGAAGACCTTTACTACTCGAACAATCCGTCGAGCCCGACGCGCGGAATCCGCAGTATGTCAAATCCGCACGCCGAAGGTGACCCTGACCATTATTCGGAAAGATACACCGGAACAGGTGACAACGGCGGCGTTCACATCAACAGCGGAATTCAAAACTATTTGTTTTATCTATTAGTTGTAGGCGGAACTAATCACGCAGATACAACAGGAACAGTTGTTACCGCAATCGGTTTAGATGACGCGGCGGCAATTGCTTTCGATGCTGACACGAAATACTGCAGGATTGACGACACTTACGCGATAGTCGCTAATGCTTGGGTAAATGCAGCTAAGAATCGTTTCGGCGCTGGTTCAGTGCAAGCAAAACAAACCTTCAATGCGTGGAAATCAGGTGGCGTTACGCCGACTGTTGCTCCGTAGGTAGTTTCTAATTAAAGGATGAAAAAGAAGTATCTCGGCTGAGGTGCTTCTTTTTTTATTGGCTTACCTATGGACAAATTCTAAATTGATTAGCGTAGAATTTTGTCGATATATTCAATAAAATTCGAAGTCCGATAATGCAAAATAAAGATACTGCCTTCGGGCGTATTTCCCGGTTTGAAGGCAGTTCCAAAAATTTTAACGCGGGATCGGTTGGGCAAAAATTTTTGACAACCTGCTAATTTGAGTTACTGAAGAGTAATTTGTTTTGACGTTAAAAGGGAGATTTAAAAATGTCTCAAAAGTCAAAAATGTTGAAGAGTTTTGGGATTTTAGTTATGAGACGGCTTTTGAGACACTTTTTAGCCGCATTATAATAAATGGTGAATACGTGCACTCCTTACGCCAAATTAAATTACGTAATAAAGTAAGAGCGAGACTTTCTTATAGTTTTATACTTGAAAAAAACAAAAGGTGTAATAATCTCAAAAAGTATCAGGCTTTTTGAGATGCATTGTTATTAGCTTCTCAGCTCTCTACTTTTAAATTTGTAGAACAACTGCGCCCACCCAACAATTATTTTCTACGGAACTTTGTTAACACTTTTTGTTTTTGATTCGTCTATATTACCGGCGTGACATTTTAAGCCAATAAAGCAGTAGTGCTTGATGAATCAGTTTAATAATCCGTTTCATATTTTTACGATTTTTAAATTTGTAACTCATCACGTTAAACAGTTCTCCGAAAATGAAATGACCGATAACATCTTCTACTTCGCAAGACCCGAAGCAAACGCCGCTACGGCGACCGCTCCCGCGACGGAAACGCTTAAGGCAGAAGCGCGTCTAGTCGAACGTATCCGCGCCGGCGACGTGGAGGCGTTTGGCGAGTTTTATAAACTTTTTGCGCCGATGGTTCACGGAATCGTTTTGGCGCGCGTGGCGCGTGATGAAGTTGATGATATTGTGCAGAACGTTTTTCTTACAGTTTATAAAAATCTGCACACGTTACGTGACTGCAACGCGGTTGGCGCTTGGCTAGCGATGATTACGCGTAATCACGCGAACGATTATTACCGCCATTCAAAACCGACTGAAGAATTGTCCGAAGAATTGAGCCGTAATGATAGTCCGCACACTGAAGCACAAGAAATTCTAGATGCAATACAAGCGCTTCCCGATACATATAAGGAGACTTTGGTTTTGCGATTAATTGAAGGAATGACGGGACCCGAAATTGCGGAACAAACCGGATTAGCTCCCGGCTCAGTTCGAGTAAATTTGCATCGAGGAATGAAGCTTTTGCGCCAAAAGCTGAAAATCAAGGAGTAAGCGATGAAAGAAGATTACCTTTGGGACAAAACGGGCAAAGACTCTGAAATTGAAAAGTTGGAAAATGCGCTGCAAGCATTTCGTTTCCAAGGAACTGCTCCGCCTTCGCTTCGCGCCGAAGTTCTTCCTTTCAGAAAAGAATATTCGCGTAAGATTTTTCCTATCGCGCTTGCGGCTGCGGCTTGTTTGGTGTTCGGTATGTTTGCTCTGGGAATTTGGCTCCGAGTTTCAGGTGACAAAACAGAAGTTAAAGGTGATATGGCGGAAACTATCAAAACGAGCGGCGAAGAGGCGGTTTCGGTTGAATCCGGCATTGAAAAAGCAAATGTTTTAACTGTCGGAAAACATAAAAATATAACCATCAAAAATGTTCCGACATCAGCGCAAATCACCAAACGAAAAGTGGTCGCTCTTGGCAAAACCGTTCCCGTTATTTCCCGCCGCAGAGAAATGATTGCGAAAAACGATACGGTTATCAAACAAAACCATAAAACTGTCAAACAGGATGACCTGCTTACAAAAGAAGAACAACACGCTTACAACCAATTAATGCTTGCGCTCTCGATTACAAGTTCCAAGTTGAGATTGGTGAAAGACAAAGTTGAGGGAATGGAAGAATAAACTACCGTTCTCGAAGACGGAAGTTAAATTATCAGGAGAAAATAATTATGAAATCATTGAGAAATCATTTACTAAAATTTGTTTTGCCGGCAGTCGTTTTGCTGATGGCAATAACGGCAAACGCGCAAGATGCTCGGCTGCATTTTGAAAAACTAAACGGACTTGAAGATAGAGCAAGAGACGTAGTCGAAGTTAACATTGACGGAAAACTTTTGGATTTGGCTAAACGGGTGATGATGAAAACTAACGACCAGGATGCAAGGAAAGTCGGTCAAGCCATCAGCGGATTGAAAGGCATCTACGTCAGGGTTTTCAACTTTGAGAATGAAAACGAATACAACATCAAGGACGTTGAGGATATCCGGCTGCAGCTTCAATCACCGGGTTGGGAAAAACTGGCAAATGTTCGCAGCAAAAAGAATAATCAAAAGATTGATGTCTTTACGATGTTTAGCGGCGATGTGATGAGCGGCTTGGCGGTTGTGGTTTCTGAGTCGAAAAGCGTCGCCCTTATTAATATCATCGGTCCGATTGATATTGATTTGCTTGCTGAAATGAGCGGTAAATTGAACATTCCAAAAATCGAAATCGAAAAAGATAACGCCATTCAGGCAAAACCCAAAAATTAAAAAAGGAGTGAAAACAATGTTTGTTCCCAAGAAGTTATTAACTGCGTTGACTTTTCTGATTTTAGTTTTCGCCTTTACCGCCCCAACCGTCAGTGCGAAAGGAGACCATTATGAAGCAATCGTCAAACATTTGAAAACGAAATATCAGGCAAAGAAAGTAAAAATTCCGTTTATTTGGGTGGCACGTTTCGCCGTGAAAGTTGTTCGCCCTGCCGGTGTGAAAAGTTTTAGCATCACGATGTTTGAAAATTTGCAATTTTCACGCGCCACGCTTGATGAAGAGATGCAATCAGCAATGAGAAATTCTCTGAGCGCGGATTGGAGTCCGATTCTTCGCGTGCGTTCGCGCGAAGGCGAGCAGGTCTATATGTATATGCGCGAAGAGGGAAACAGCGTGAAAATAATGCTCGTCACAATTGACAAAAATCAGGCTGCCGTCATACGTGCAAAATTCAATCCGGAAAAATTAGCAGATTTTGTCAACAACCCAAAAATCTTCGGTATTTCTTTGAATGACAACAAGCAACAGGTAAGCAACAAAACTTTACAAACAAAAGAAGATTCAACGGCGGAAGAGAAGATAAAAGAACCGAAAAAAGATTAGTTTTTTGCCGATTGCAAATTGCCTGCTTTCTAAAATTTCAAAGCACTTAACAGCAGCTTTGTTCGTGTTTGTTACGTGGCTAAATCTTTTTTCAATTTCCGCCTGTCATCATTAAACCAATTTCCTCGGTTGAAGTTGTTTTCGGATCAACTTCGCCAACAATTTTTCCTTCACGGATAACAAGCAATCTGTCAGCTAAAGCCGTAACTTCTTCGAGTTCGGCGGAAACTAATAAAACCGCGCCTCCCGAATCTCTTAAACCAATTAATTTGCTGTGAATAAATTCGATTGCGCCGATGTCAACGCCGCGCGTCGGCTGCGAAACAAGCAATAATTTCGGATTCAACTCAAACTCGCGCCCAATGACGAGTTTCTGCTGGTTTCCGCCCGAAAGCGCACGTGCCGAAAGCTCAATGTTTCTTGGTCGCACATCAAAGTTTTCAACAATCTCACCAGCGCGTTTGTTTATCGCCGCGTTGTTTAAAAGCCCTGTTCCCGAAGAAACCGGCGGGCGATAATGAACGCCCAGCATCGAATTTTCCGCTAAGTTGAAATCAAGCAAAAGTCCGCGCTTATGGCGGTCTTCGGGAATGTGCGCGATACCCAATTCTTTGTGTTTGCGCGCCGAAAAATTGTTGATATTTGTTCCTTCAAAATATATCTTTCCGCTTAAATTTGCAGTAGGAATCAAACCTGCAATTGCTTCGACGAGTTCGGTTTGCCCATTTCCTTCGATTCCGGCTATGCCGACAATCTCGCCCGCTTTAACATCAAATGAAACGTCGTTCAGCGCTTCGCCGTGCGCATTTTTCACCGAAAGATTCTGCACGCTCAATACATTTTCCTTTGGCTGCGCATCCGTTTTTTCAACTCTTAATAAAACATCGCGCCCGACAATCATTCTGGCTAGATCCTTCGCACTCGTTTCCGATGTCTTCACATTGCCGACTGTCTTGCCGTCGCGCATCACGGTAACAAAATCGGAAATGGCAAGAACTTCTTCGAGCTTGTGCGTGATGATTACGATTGTTTTACCTGATTCGCGCATCCGGCGCAAAATGCCGAAAAATTCTTCAACCTCTTGCGGCGTTAAAACAGCCGTCGGCTCATCTAAAATCAAAAGCTCGGCATTGCGATAAAGAGCTTTCAAAAGCTCAACTCTTTGCTGCGCTCCGACTGAAAGATTTTCAATAAGTGCGCGCGGATTGACACCGAGTTTCAGCTCATTAGAAAGATGTTCAATTTCTACATTCGCCTTTTCTAAATCAAGAGTTGCCGCCCCGCCCGTTTCCGCTCCCAAAATAATATTTTCGGCAACCGTCATCGTATCAACCAGCATAAAATGCTGATGCACCATTCCGATTCCCAAAGCAATTGCGTCGTGCGGATTTTTTATACTGACGGCTTTTCCATCAACCAAAATCTCGCCTGCGTCGGCGTTGTAAAAGCCGTAAGCGATGCGCATAATTGTAGATTTACCCGCCCCGTTTTCGCCGACAATTGCGTGAATCGTGCCTTTTTCAACGAGGATTGAAACATTGTCGTTAGCAACCGTCTCGCCGAATGTTTTTGTTATATTGCGAAGTTCTATCACTGTTTTTCTTTTCCTTTTCCCTTTAAAAGACCTAGTTCATTTAAAATCTTTTTGGCTGCTTCAACTCTCGCGGGCATAAATTTTTCGTTTCTATTGTTGGCTTCGATGTTGCTGGCAAAATAATAAACATTTCCGTTTTGCTCAATAAATCCGACATACCAACCGATAAGTTTTTCGTTCTGTCTGCCCGCGCCGGTTTTCGCAAAAAGTTTATAATTTTCGCTTGATTCCATCAGCATTATTTTCTTCAAAATATTCGTTGAGCGTTCGGAAACAGGCAATTTGTTTTCGTAAACTTTGCGTAAAAAAGCGATTTGTTCATCAGGCGAGATTCGCATATTTCCGCGCAACCAAAATTGGTCAAGTTCACCTGAAATGTCACGATTTCCGTAGTCAAAATCGTTGACGTATTTTTTCATTCGCTCTTCGCCCACTCGCCGTGCAATTTCCTGATAAAACCAAAAGGCTGAAACTTTGAAAGCCGAATCAAGCGTTTGATCTTTGTTCCATTCGGCGCGTTCTCTTTTCACGCCGTCCCATTTAAGCTGTGAGTTTTCATCTTTCATCAAGCCAGTTTCGAGCGCAATCAGTGTGTTTGGAATTTTAAATGTCGAAGCCGGAATGAAGTTTTCCGCACATCGCTTCGGATTATAACGAACAAACTTACTTTCGTTTTTGTCATACAAAACAAAACAGCCAGTTACGTTGTATTCTTCATAAAACTTTTTTAAATCATTTCTTTCGACGGCTTTGTCAGAAATGATTTGCTGCTTTTCAAGTTGAGTGTTTTCAGATGAAGCCCCAGTCGTTTCTTTTGAACAAGCTGAAAATGCAATCGCATAAAATAAAAGACAAACGGCAATAACAATTTCGATTTTTGTGTTTTTCATACAATTACTTTGCCATTGCATCCGTAACTTTTATCTCACCACCGATAATTTTGCCTTTCGCCGCTTCGACTGTTTGCAAAATCTCAGGTGAAATCAAACTTTTATTATTTTCGTCCATCGCATAAGCCACGCCGTCTTTTTCAAGCCCGAAAGTGTGAAAACCGCCTTTAAATTTGTCTTCTTTAACTTCTTTTACAACATCATAAACAGCATTATCAACGCGCTTGACCATTGAAGTTAAAACAAATCCAGGCTTGACGCCGTTTTGATTTGAATCAACGCCGATGACAAATTTATTCGCTTCGCCGCTCGGGTTTCTGTCGTATTGCTCAACCGCGTCAAACGCGCCGAGACCTGAATTTCCTGCCGCCGTAAAAATTACGTCCGCGCCTTTGTCAATCTGGTTTAACGCTAATTCTTTGCCTTTGCCGGGATTGTTCCACGCCGAATCGGTTACGCCGACATAGTTATTAACCACGCGAATGCTGGGATTGACGGATTTTGCCCCTTCTTCATAGCCTTTAGCAAAGCGGTGAATAAGCGGTATATCCATTCCGCCGAGAAAACCTAAAACGCCCGTTTTCGATTTTTGCGCGGCAATCATTCCGACAAGAAAAGAGCCTTCGTGTTCGCGGAAAACCAGTGATGCGACATTCGGAAACGGATTTCCTTCTTTATCTAAAATTACTCCGTCAACAATCGCAAAGTTGATGTTTGGGTAATCACGCGCGACCTTTTCCATAATTGGCGATTGAGCAAACCCGACGCCGATTATCAAATCGAAATTCTTCTCGGCAAACGCCCGCATCGCCGGTTCAATCGAAGTCGGATTTCCCGGCTCGACATCACGTAAAACAATGTCCAATTCTCTTTCGGCGCGTCTGACGCCTTCCCAAGCAGCGGCGTTAAACGAGCGGTCGTTTTTACCACCAATGTCGAAAACGATTCCGACTTTGATTTTGCCTTTGTCTGCCGTCGCTTCGGTTGAAGTTCCGCACGAAGAAACGGCAAAAACTACCGGACATAAAATAAGCAAAATAAATAAAACTTTAATTTTCATAACAAAAAATTTCAATATATATAGACAGGATGAACAGGATAAGACATTTTCTTAAATTCTGTCTATCTTGTTTATCCTGTTTGAATTTACCGACGATTAAATTACTTCTTTAATTAATTCAAACTTTCTAACAGGTTTTTCAACACTAACTTTATACGCCATTTGCAGTTTTGCAAGTACCTTCGCCGCTTGCGTTTCCGTCCGACAAAAAAGCGTACCTAAAGGCTCGTGTTCCTTTACCTTCTCGCCTAATTTTTTTTCGCAGGCGAATCCGACCGCCGTATCAATTTTGTCGTCAACTTTCAAACGCCCGCCGCCGATGGCGGAAATTGCTTTCCCGATTTCACTCGCGTCAATCTCCGAAATATAACCGCTTTCAGGCGATTTTATTTTCACTTCGAGCAAACTTTTATTCAATAAAAGTTCCGGCTTATCGCAAATTCTTGAGTCTCCGTCCTGCGCTTCGATATTTTCACGAAACTTTTCTAATGCTTCTCCGCTTTCCAAAACACTTTGAACTTTGAACTTTGAACTTTGAATTGTTTTTGCAACGCCGCACAAAATCAGCATCCGCGCCGCTAATTCAATTGATAAATCCAATGTTGATTGCGATTGTTTATCAGTTTCGCCTTGCAAAAGTTTTACGCATTCAAAAACCTCAAAAGCGTTGCCGACATATTTTCCGAGCGGCTGATTCATATCTGTCAAAAGCGCTTCTGTTTTCACGTCGAAAGCGTTTCCCGTTTTGACCAATGCTTTGGCAAGTTTTCGTGCATCGCTTTCTCTTTGCATAAACGCGCCCGTTCCGGTTTTCACGTCTAAAACAAGCGCATCCAGACCTTCCGCCATTTTTTTTGACATAATCGAAGCGACAATTAAAGGAATTGATTCGATTGTGGCGGTAGCATCGCGCAAAGCGTAAATTTTTTTATCGGCGGGAACTATTTCCGCGGTTTGTCCCATCATTGCAAAACCGCATTTTTTTATAACTTTCTTGAATTCTTCTTTGGAAAGATTGACGTTGTAACCGGGAATTGATTCGAGTTTGTCGAGCGTTCCGCCCGTGTGTCCAAGCCCGCGACCTGAAATCATTGGAACAGCGATGCCGCAAGCAGCCACAATCGGCGCAATCAAAAGCGACGTTTTATCGCCGACTCCGCCAGTCGAATGTTTATCCGCAATTGGCGCGTCCAACTCGGAAAAATTAAAAACCTCGCCTGAATTGAGCATCGCTTTTGTCAGAGCGTTTTGCTCGGAAAGATTTAAGCCGTTTATAAACATCGCCATCACGAGTGCGGAAATTTGATAATCAGCCCAAGTATTGTTGCTCACGCCTCGCACGAAAGCACTTATTTCTTCAGGGAGAAGTTTTCCGCCGTCTCGTTTTTTGCGGATTAAGTCTTGCGGATTCATCTTTCACACTTTAACAAAAAATTTTCGACCGACCTAGTTTTCCGCAAAAAACATTTTCTTTTTGTTTAACTTTAAGCCATAATAATTATTGCTATGAGAAGTAAACATTTTGTCGCACTAATAACATTTTTCGCTTGTTTTGCTTTTTCTTCTTTTGTAGTCGGGCAGCTGTTTGAAAAAACATTTGATAAAGAAATTCTCGTACTTTTACAGCAAGATAAAGAAAACGGTGAAGAACGCAACACCAATGAATTGAATTTGTCCTTAGTGGACAAATCTTTCCCGTCCCTTTCGGCTAAATCTGAAATTGTTTCCGAATATGCGGAAAAATCGGGCGGAATAAACGATGGTGGTTTTCCGCAAGATTTTCAAGTTGCTTGGCGCAAACATATGAAGGCTTGGGCTAATTACTCGGATTTTCTCCAAAAATCCGAGCGAGCCGGATTAGGTACGAAAGACATCAAACGCTTGGAAATCCAATACGCACGTGATATTAATTGGACTTGGTTTGAAGTTCTTCGCATCGGTAGAACTTACGGTGCAGAATTTCCACACTAAAAATACGTGCAAATATCGTTTGTCAGCACGGCGGTTGTTCTAACAAAACAATCACTTCTGCTTTTACCGCTTTTTCTTCGCCAACGGCATCAACCTTTTCGCCAGTTTTCGCTTTTACGCTGACACAATCAATTTCGATTTCTAAAATTGCGGCAATATTTTCGCGCATTTTATAAATGTACGGGCGCAGTTTCGGTTTTTCTAAACTAACCATTGAGTCCAAATTCACAACTCGAAAATCTTTTTCTTTCATCAAACGCACAGCATCAGACAAAAAAACAGAACTGTCCGCGTTTCTCCATCTTTCGTCTTTGTCCGAAAAATGCGAGCCGATGTCGCCCAAAGCCAATGCTCCTAAAATCGCGTCCGTTATTGCGTGTAAAAGCGCGTCTGCGTCGGAATGACCAACCGCGCCTTTTTCTGAAGGAATTTCCACGCCGCCCAATGTCAACGGGCGATTTTCAATGAGCCTATGAATATCATTGCCGATACCAATTCTCATAATCAGTGGTCAGTAGTCAGTTTTTTGTTAACCGACTATTGATTATCGAAAATCTTTTAATAAATTTTCTGCCAAAATTAAATCTTCTTTATTGGTGATTTTTATATTTCTTGCGCTTCCCTCGACCACTGAAATTTCGACGCCGAGTTTTTCCACTAAAAAACACTCGTCGGTTGCTTTTTCATCAAAATCATTTTCGGTAAAAGCCCGTTTGAGAATTTCATAGCGAAACGCTTGCGGCGTTAAAGCGCGTCTTAATTTCGCGCGGTCAACGGTTCGCACAATTGTTTCGCCGGAAACTTCCTTTATCGTATCGGTTACAGACGCAACCAAACACGCGGCTCCGGTCTGTTTTGCTTTATTAATTGTTTTTATGATTTCATCATTTGAAACAAGCGGGCGGGCGCCGTCGTGAATCGCTACAATTTCGGTTTTGTTTGACTCAACCGCATTTAATCCCTTCAAAACTGACGCGGGGCGGGTTTCGCCGCCGGAAACAATTTTTGTAAGTTTTTTTAAGCCAAATTTTTCGGCGATTTGCAAAAAATTTTCGATTTCTTTTTCAGGCAAAACAAGAATCATTTCATTGACGGCGGAACAATCTTCAAAGCGTTGTAAAGTATGAACAACGAGCGGTTTTCCTAGGACTTCAAGAAACTGTTTCCGCTTTTTCGCTTCTCTGAAACGAGTTCCCTTTCCGGCGGCGACAATAATTGCTGTGTTCATTATATCTTTTACTTAGTTGTGTTTATCTAGATTTACAAATTATTTTTATTGAATATTACGGTATATTTTGTCATTTCCGTAATATTTTATGTAAACAGATAACAGATACATTTATTGGATACAGGCAGTTTGTGAAAATCCAAAAAAAAGCCTGCCCTTTCCGAAGGACAGGCGATACAAATAAGGAAAGTTAAGATTACCTGACTGAATACACGCCACAAATTATGAAAAGTTCCAAAAGATTTAAATTAAAATTTACAACATCGTTAAATTGAACAATCAGCCTTTATTTATCAATGTTTGAACAAACTCGATGCAGGATAGTGAAATCCGTCTGCCGTAGTCACCCTTCTTAGGAAATTCTATAAAACTCAAACTTCCCGAAATTGTTTTTTAAATGCCGCCGAGCGTGATTCGTGAATATTGTTAGAATTCTCAAAAGTTTCATCAGCGTCTTCCCAAAGTCGTCCGAAAATCATCTTTCCGGCTGTGGTTTGCAGGACGCTCGTTACAGCAATGTCGGTAGGTTTACCGATAAGTTTTCGCGCATTGTCAACGACAACCATTGTGCCGTCGTCTAGATAAGCGACGCCTTGATTGTATTCCTTGCCTTCTTTCAAAATGAAGACGTGCATCGCTTCGCCCGGTAAAACGACGGGTCTCAGAGCATTGGCAAGTTCGTTTATGTTCAGAACATTTACGCCGCGCAATTGCGAAACCTTGTTTAAATTAAAATCGTTGGTAACAATAACAGCATCAAGTTGTTTGCCGAGTTCAATCAACTTTAAATCAACTTCCTTAACTTGCGGAAAATCGGTTTCAATAATTTGAATATCGAGATTAGAATTATTTCGTAAGCGTTGCAGCATATCGAGTCCGCGCCGTCCGCGCTGACGTTTCGACGAATCGGGCGAATCTGCGACTTGTTGGAGTTCGGTTAAAATAAATTGCGGAATTATCAGCGTTCCGCCCAAAAATCCGGTTTCTGCAACATCGGCAATCCGCCCGTCAATAATAACGCTGGTATCGAGAACTTTATAATCGCGCTTGGCGTTTTTATCGGTTAAAAAACCTCCAAGTCCCGACAGGTCAATAAATTCGCCTTTAGCCGCGCCGACCATCAAACCGATATATGCCATAAAAAATGCCAGCACAACGGTCAAAAACGTTTTCATCTCGGCATTGACGGCGGTTGTTTCCTGCGAACTGATAAGCATTCCAATAAAATAAGCGCCGACAATTCCTAAAAACGACCCGATTGCCGCGCCGACCAAAGTCTTTAGTGTCGCGCGTCGCGCGCGCATTTCAAAACCGATAATGCAAAGGGCTAAAACCGCCCCCAGCAGGGCAGAAGTTAACTGTCTGGCTTCTCTGCCAAAGTTTTCCGGCAAATGTGTAGTGTTTGCCAGAGGGATTAGCAAATAACCCATTACCGCTAAAAGTAAGACGAACGAGATTCTGATTATGAGAACATCGAGTTTCATACCGGAAAGATTCTAGCACGGATTTTATAAACTGAACAATAGATAATTTGCCAGTGAAATTAATTTTTAATTTGCTCTTTAAGTTGAATAAGATTACCAGTTAATTTTCAGAGAAAATTAAAAAGTCCAAGAAAAAGCAAATCTTAATCTCGGACTTTTATTGATTTTACCGAAATCTTAGGCGTTGCTGCTTCCCTGGTCGGTAGCGGTAGTTGTTTGTCCCGGCGCGGCTTGCGTGATTGTCTGGTCGGTTGTCGAAAAATCGTCATCATCGGCAAACTGTCCTATCTTTTGCCCGCCGGATTGTCCTTTCCCGCCGCCAAGATTTTGTCCTTGATTGGTTACCTTGAAACCTTTATTTTCGGTTTTTACTTTGTTATCGAGCGTTTCTTGATTATCGCTCACCTGGAAATCATTGTTTTGATTGTTTGCCATTTTTATTTTCCCCTCAAATTAAAATTTCTCGCCTTTCACACAAACGAGCTATCGAATTTTCAAACAACTTGTGTGCCGTTAATTTGTGCTTGATTTTATGAAGGTTTCTTTGTTTGCTAATATACGTTTGTTCGGTAAAGATACGAAAATTTATCGAAGATTGTATTATCTCAAACTATTTTCGACCCGTTTTCTTACATTCGATTTATGGCAAAGCAACCATCAACAATTTACGTTTGTCAAAACTGCGGACACCAAGCGCGTAAATGGAGCGGCAAATGTCCCGACTGCAATGAATTTAATACTTTTGTCGAAGAAAGATTCCGCCCGACAGCGCAGGTTATTGGCAAAAGTTCTTCGTCTATCGGTACGCGCTTCGGCTCAAATGCTTTTCGAGAAACAAAACCAATTTCCTACGCGGACATCGAATCGCAGGACGATGCGCGAACATCTTCTGGCATCGAAGAATTTGACAGAGTTCTTGGCGGCGGAATTGTGGCAGGTTCGCTCGTTCTTATCGGCGGTTCGCCCGGAATTGGCAAAAGTACAATTGTCATTCAAATGGCTGATAAATTAAGCCAATCGAACGCGAAAGTTTTATACGTTTCGGGCGAGGAAAGCGAGCGTCAAATCAAAATGCGCGGCGAACGGTTAGGCTTAAATGCCGAAAATCTTTTTCTTTTGCCTGAAACAAATTTAGAAAATATCTTAGCCGAAACCGAAAGACTAAAACCGGATTTTGTAATTGTCGATTCAATTCAAACCGTGTTCAGTGAAAAAATCGAATCCGCGCCCGGTTCGGTCAGCCAGGTGCGCGAAGTCGCCGGACAATTTATGATGTTTGCCAAGCAAACGGCAACGCCGGTTTTTCTTGTCGGTCATGTAACAAAGGAAGGTTCAATTGCAGGACCGAAAACGCTCGAACATATTGTTGACACAGTTTTATATTTTGAAGGCGATCGGCATCACAATCACCGCATCATTCGAGCTACAAAAAATCGTTTCGGCGCGGCAAACGAAATCGGTATTTTTGAAATGACCAACGCGGGTTTAACGCCCGTCGCCAATCCATCGGAAGTCTTTTTGCAAGAACGTCCTGAGGGCGCAAGCGGCTCGGTCGTAACGGTTTGTATGGAAGGCACGCGCCCGATGTTAGTTGAAATTCAAGCGCTCGTTTCAGGTACAAAATTCGGAACGGGCAGACGAATGGCGCAAGGCTTCGATTACAACCGAACTTCTCTTTTGATTGCGGTATTAGAGAAAAAGTTAGGTTTTCAACTCGCAGGCGATGATGTTTTTGTAAACATCGCAGGCGGTTTGCAAATTGACGAACCGGCAGCGGATTTGGGCGTGATTGCAGCGATTGCTTCAAGCTATAGAAATCTGCAAATTCCGCCCGACACGGCGGTTTTCGGCGAAGTAGGGTTAACAGGCGAAATTCGCGGCGTTCTGCAAGCGCAATCACGCGCCCGCGAAGCGCAAACACTCGGCTTCAAACGCTTGATTCTACCGATGTCAAATAAAACAGGTTTGGAAAAACTTCTCGGCATTCGCGTTACCGGCGTAAGAAATTTGGATGAAGCAATGAGTGAATTATTTTAAATAAAAAAGGATTTGGAATTTTTCTCAAGCTGCTAGTTTTTGTTTAACTCTTTAAACTTTTGTCAAAATTATTCTTTTGAGTTCTTTTATTAAACCGATTGAATTTTTTGATATAAAAAGCATCTGCCGGTAAAAGACAGATGCTTTTTATAATTTTGATAAAAATATAAGGTTAATTGTTTGCAGCTTCGGTTTTTGCGCAATGCTCGTTGAAAGCTGAAACAAGCGCTTGAGCAATCTGCTGCGGATGACGACCTTCGAGGTCGCGGCGTTCAAACATTTGCACAACTTTTCCGTCTTTTATCAAACCGATTGAGGGCGAAGACGGCGAATAACCTTCAAAATAATCGCGCGCAACGTCGGTAGCGTCAATGTCTGCTCCGGCAAAAACAGTAATGGCTTTATCAGGTTTGTTTGGCGAGTTTTGCAAAGCCATCGCAATACCGGGGCGAACACCGCCCGCTGCGCATCCGCAAACCGAATTAACGACAACCATTAATGTTCCGTTCGTGTTCTCGACCGCATCTTTTACCGCTTCCGGCGTTTTTGTTTCTTCAATTCCAAGCTGCGCCAATTCTTGACGCATTCCTTGGATCATTATTTCTGGATATGGCATAAAATCTCCTTAAAATTCCGAATTTCAGATTGCAAATTTCAAATTTTGAAACTCGACCTTTTTTTCAAGTATCAAATGCAAAAAAGATTTCGTCAAGTTTGAATCAATTAATTTGGAATCTGGAATCTGAAATTTGAAATTATTTTTACGGCTCTATCTTAACAATCGTTCCAACCTGAAGCGCGTCAAAAAGTTCTTTGATTTCTTCATTTTTCAATGCAACGCAGCCCCAAGTCCAATCGCTCACGCTTCCGCCGCCGTGAATATAAATCTCGCCGCCGAGCGCGGTATTTTGCAGCGGCGTTTTTTTATTTTGAATAGCTTGCACAATTTCATCGCGCTGCGCTTTTGTTATAAGTTTTGCCTTTAACCCTCGTTCCGCATCTTCGATATTGGGATAGCTTATTCCGAGCGAAAGGTAAAATTTGCTTTTGTCGTTTTTCGTAAAAATATAAAATTCACCTTCCGGCGTTTTACCGTCGCCCTGTTTTTCCTTTTCGCCTTCGGGCGCAAATCCGAGCGCGATTTCGTAATGTTTGATTAACTTTTCGCCGTCGTAAAGTTCGAGGCGGCGGTCTTTTTTCTTAACGACAAGACGCGGGTTTTTCATTCTTGGCAGAGGTTCTGATAATCGCGGAAATTCGGGGTTTAGATCAAAATTTCCGAAAGCTGCGGTGAAAACCAACGCAACTAAAATTAAACTGATTACAAATAATTTCATCAACGCCTATTTTGCCTTATTAAAAGAAATGAAAGCAAGAAATTTTCGGCAAAAATTCGGCAATACTTTTGTGATGCGACATTTCAGCAATTTAAGTTAAAATACGCGATATGCACGAATGGATTACAGAAAAAGAAAATAAGCTGCGCGAATTTTTTGCGCTTGATTCCAAAACCGAATTGATTTCATGCGAAACGGCAGAGGTGTTTGATGTTTCTTCCTCTGTTTCAGAACACCTAAAACGCTTTAACATCGAATGGCACATCGTTCCATCCGCCGAAGCTGTTCCGATTGATACTGACGATTACCGGACGCGGCTTTATCCGACATTAAAGTTTGACGCCGCCAACCGTGAATATCAAAAAACAAATTCGTATAAAACAATTATGAGCGGACACGAGCGACATCAGGGAAAAATTATCGGTGTCGAAACCACACCGAAACCGCGTTATTTGCCGGGCAATCGGCAATTTTACGGAACGTTTTACGGTTTTGACTCAAAAGCAGACCCGTTTGCGCCGTATTTGAGCCGCGCCCATTTTACTTCCGGCACGCGCTATTCGCATAACTACAGGTCGTTGCGCGAGTTTGTAAATCTGGTTACAAAAGAATGGCAAGAGCGCAATTTGATGCCCGAAGGTTATCGTTTAACCATTTGCCCGCCCGTTGTTTTCAATCTTATCGGCAACGTTTTTCACAAGGAGTGGAGCGCAACCGAAACACTCGAACTCGGTTTTTACCGCGATGAACACGGCAATGCAAAATGTTTTTCCGTTGGTTCAAATGCGCCCGACGATTTTTCCTATATTCACGAGATTGAAACGAATTCCGATTGGGCGCTTTTAGGTTTTCGCGCCGCACTTGTGCCGGAATGATTTTCAATTACGAATTACGAATTGTGAAATTGTTTCTTTAATTTCGTAATTTGTAATTGTCTTACGTCCTCGCCGTCGCCTACTATTTCAACGCGAATTGTTTTGTTTGGAAAAGTTTTGTTTTTGAGTTTTTCCGACCATTCAATTATCACAATTGCCGTTTCATCTTCTAAAATTTCGTCTAACCCAACAGCGAAGGCAACATCCGAATTTTCATCTAAACGCCACAAATCAATGTGATAAACGTCAAATTTCGCTTTGTATAAATTGACCAGCGTGAAACTCGGAGAGGTAACTTCGTCAATGTCAAAATCGAGCGCATTTAAGATGCCCTTTGTGAAAAGCGTTTTCCCCACGCCAAGCCCGCCTGAAAGCAAAATTACCTCGCCGCCCTGCAAACTCGCGCCTAGTTTTTTGCCAAAGTCAAAAGTTTCTTCGGGAGTTTGGCAGGTAAATTTTTCCGTCAAAGCCTGTTTGCTCACAGTTTCTTTCAAACAGGATGGACAGGATTTACAAGATAATTGTTTTCATACTTAAATATCCTGTAAATCCTGTCCATCCTGTTTTAATTTTCCTCTAAACCCTTAAATGCCTCCACCAAACATTCGCGCACGTCCGAAGCCGTCATCACTCGCTTGCCAAATTTTTCGGCGGCAATATCGCCTGCCAAACCTGCAATGTAAAGCGCGGCAACAACCGATTCAAAAATATCAACTTTCATTCCTACGGCTTGCGCCAAAAATCCCGTAATAATTCCGGCAAGAGTGTCGCCGTTGCCGGCTTTTCCTAATCCGCTGTTTCCGGTCGGACTAATAACGACTCTGCCGTCCGGCGCTGCAATCAAATTTCGCTCACCTTTCAAAACCAAAATGACGTGATTTTTTCCGGCAAATTCACGCACCATTTTCACGCGGTCAGACAAGTCCGCTTTTTCATCAATGCCCAATAATCTTTGCATCTCACCAATGTGGGGCGTTAAAATCAGAGGAAATTCGTCAGAGCCTTTTAAATCAAAGGGCGAAAGCGCGTTCAATCCGTCAGCGTCAATCAAAACCGGAAATTTTCGTTTTTTCACAAACTCGCGGACGAATTTTTTCGTGCTTTCTTCGTCCGATGACAAACCGCTTCCGATAGCGACGACATCAGCTTTTTCCGTCAGTTCAAAAACTTCCTTCAAAGCCGCGTGAGAAATCGCGCCGTTTTTCGTTTCCGCGACACCTGCAATTAATGTTTCGGGCGCCGTTCGAGAAGCAACCGCGTCTCTTGCTGATTTGGGCGTTGCAATCCGCACGAGTCCTAATCCGCTAACCATCGCTGCGTTTGCGGCTAAAACCGCCGCGCCTGCCATTTTCTTTGAACCGGCAACGATAAGCGCGCGACCACGCTGATTTTTGTATGAAGCGGACGAAAATTTTGTTCTCTCAAGCCAACTTTGCGCATCTATTCTTTCAGCTAAAAATAATTGCGAAGGCGAATTTTCAATTAGTTCGTAAGGCGAGCCAATATCAACGGTTATAAGTTTGCCGTTGAAGTTTGAAGCAGGCGGAAGAATATTGGCGAGTTTCGGTGCGGTAAAGGTGATGGTCACATCTGCTTGAACGTTCAAACCGATTGGTTTAGCAAAATCTGCGCTTAAACCCGAAGGCAAATCGAGTGAGAACAAAAGAGAATTTTTTTTATCGTTTAGTGGTCGTCGAATAGTCATGAAAAAATGTTCAAGTTCGCCTTTAACTGGTTTCGACAATCCTGTTCCAAAAAACGCATCAATCAAAATATGTTTTTTGCCAAGCATAAGAATTAGAGCTAGTTCTTGTGCTGTTTCAATTTCTGCCAAGAATAAACAATTTTTGTTTCGAGAAATCCATTCTTTTGAGCCGCTTATTTTTTTAAGAATATCAAAATTTATTCTCGCATCACCTCTGGTCTCAGCAATATTCCCAAATAAATAAACAAAAACCTGTGCGCCCTGCGTCCATAAAATTCTCGCAAGAGCTGCACCGTCGCCACCGTTGTTACCTTTGCCACACAAAATCAAAAACGATTTTCCCGTGACGGAATTACCGAGTTTTTCCCCGATAACTCTTGCTGCCGCGTGCGCCGCGTTTTCCATCAAAAGAATTGACGGAATGCCGTATTTTTCCGTCGTCAGACGGTCAACTTCGCGAATTTCTTCTGCTGTGAGAACTTTTTGCATAACAAATAAATTGCCATAAAAGGGAAAGTTTTGCCATGAATTACACGAATAATCACGAATAGAAAAAAATAATTTGTGTAATTTGTGCAGGCGCGTAGCTGGCTTTCTTTTGCTATTTACAAAAAAAACCGCATTCGATAAATCAAATGCGGCTGATGAATTGTAGAAGAAGAGAAGTGAATAACTTCAACGGGTTTCGAGAAAGCCAATTTGCGTGCCTTTGCGCTCGACCGCCGTTTTTCTTCCGTTGTTTATAAAAAGGTTTATTCGCTGTTTCTTTCCAGAAATTTGAAAAAGTTTTTCAAAAATAAAGAATGCTCCCGAAACGATTTGAACGTTCGTCCTACCGCTTAGGAGGCGGTCGCTCTATCCAACTGAGCTACGGGAGCATAACAATTGTGGATTGTGGATTGCGGATTGCGGATTGTCAAGTTTCCTAGGAGTTGTATCTAATTAAAGAGCGCACCTCGTAGCCGTTGAATTTTTCGCGTCCATTCAGAAAATCTAACTCGACGACAAAAAGGAGTCCGACAATTTTTCCGCCAAGCTGTTCGACTAAATCAACAACAGCTTTTGCCGTACCGCCCGTTGCTAGAAGATCATCTACAATCAAAACGCGATGCCCTTCGCCAACCGCGTCTTTGTGCATTTCCAGTGTGTCTTGACCGTATTCCAAATCATACGAAACAGAAACTTTTTCCGCCGGAAGTTTTTTGGGCTTGCGAACCGGAACAAAACCCGCATTTAAATGATAAGCAAGCGGCGCGGCAAAGATAAATCCGCGTGATTCGACACCGATAACGGTTTCAATCTTTTCGCCCCTAAATTCGTCTGCAAGCGCGTCAACGGTACTTTTCAAACCTTCGGCGTCTTTCAAAAGCGTCGTAATATCATAAAAATTGATGCCCGCCTTCGGAAAATTAGGCACTTCGCGGATAAGTTTTCTTAAATGTTCCATTCCTTTAGTGATGAGCGGTGAACGGTGAATGATAAGTGAAAAAAACTAATCACTCACAATTCACCACTAAAATTCATTTTTCTATTCTAAATGACGTATATAAATTGCTCGGTTCTAAAACAATTTCCTCAATTTCGTCAACTTTTGAAAACATCGGTCCCGCCGTTAAATCGTGCTTAAATGCCTCGACAGCCTTTTCGTTACCTTCAGCAAAGGCTTCAACACGACCGTCTTTCAATTTTTTACATAACCTAAAACCTGATGGCGTGCGGCGGCGCGTTGCGTAAAAAACCTAAAGCCGACGCCTTGCACCATTCCGGTTATAAAAAATTTACGGGCAACAAACATAAATCAATTACGAATTATGAATTAACAATTAGGAATAAAAACAAAATTTCCGACATTTGCAATTTGAAATTCGTAGTTGCTCTAACCGAGCGCGTTGAGGCATTCAGTTAAACTTCTCTGCCGGCAAGTATAAACCGGCATTCCGCGTATTGTAAATTTGCTCGCCGGAGTTTGCCTTAGCTCCTCCGCCAGCGCGAGAAAATCTTTTGGTTCATCCGTTTCAAACGAGATAATAAATTCCTGCTCGCTAAAGCCGAAAGCGTGCGTCAGATGAATTTTGATATTCTCAAATTTCTTACTAACCATAAAATTTTCTTCAACCAACGCGGCGCGTTCCTCACCGGATTTTTCATACCATTCACGGTGTTTCGCGCACGGATAAACGAAGTGATATTTTTTTTCACCCGCCTTGATGTGATAACGATCTTCAAGATTAGTATTTTCCTGCGGCGAAATAAACATCCTTTTTTTCGTCACGGAAAGATAATTGTCCGTCGTTTCGAGAAAACTTCCCAATTCAGTACGATAGAGTTTGGCGGTCATTTCCTGAATCGAATCTAAACAACTACTGATGCGCCAAAACATCAAGTCCGCCTTTGAATCAAAACCGACCAGCGAATAGCTAAACAACAGCATATTTTCATTGTATTTATCGAAAACAATTTGAAATTCGGTCTTGAAGATACGCTTGGTTTCACAGTCGAGTTTGCGCCATTCCGGATTGACGCGCAGAAACATAAAATTGACAAACTGCTTTTCAATTACCGGAAACTTTTGAGGCTCTTTATTGTCCGAAACGAGGCGCAAACCGCCGGCTTCGGATTTTTCTTTTTCTAAATCAAAAAATTCCATTGTTTTATTTTAGATTCGGGAAATTCTTCCCGGCATTTCTTCGATTGAAATTACCAATTGTTTTAGTTGAGTGAGCATTTATCCTAGAATTTATCTTATCTCCGTTTCGACTTACATTTTACGTTTTCGGCAGAAGATTTTGCGTGATTATTGTGCCAACTTTTATTCACAATGTCCAAAGCAGAAATTTTAGTTCAAGATTTTTATTGACATCTCTTTGCTTTCAACGGAACATTTACTAATAAAAATTCAACCAAACGAAAAGGGTGAAATATGGAAACGGTAACTATTGAGATTTTTTCTGATTATGTCTGACCGTTCTGTTGGTTGGCAGAACCAGCCGTTCACGAATTGGTCAATTCGGAATCTGACATTGAAATCATCTGGCGTGCATTTGAACTACGCCCTGAACCAGTTCCGACGCTGCCGCCCGATGGCGAATATCTGCACCGCGTCTGGAACAGTTCAGTTTATCCGATGGCGGAAAGCTTAGGCGTTGTGATGAAACTTCCGCCCGTGCAACCGCGCTCGCGCCTCGCCCACGAAGCAGCACACTGGGCGCGAACGATGGGGAAATTTGAAGCGATGAACGCCGCGATTTTCCGCGCCTTTTTTGAACGCGGCGAAAACATCGGCGAAATTGATGTTTTAATTTCGCTTGCTTCACGATTGAACTTGGAAACAGATTCTTTGCGCCGTGCGCTCGAAAGCAAAGAGTTTGAAGCGAGTGTAATCGCCGAAGAGAAAGAAGCGGAAATGGTTAGCTTGAGCGGCGTTCCGGCGTTTGTGGCAAATCGAAAATTCGCGCTGAGCGGCGTTCAACCGTTAGAAAATCTTAAAATGCTCGTCGAACGCGCCAGCGTTTGGCAAATGAATTTTAGAGACTAATATATTCCCACAAATATAAAAAACAAATTAACTGGCGATGCTATCTTTCCTTATCGGAAAGTCATTTTATTATTGACATTTTCCAGACAGAAACTCATATTTCGTTAGAGGAAACCGAATGAAATCTCTTAAAGCGATTATCTTATTTTTATTGTTTTTCAATCAATTTTTAACCACGATGAATGCCCAAACCGACAGTTTTCCAGCCGCCTACAAAAAATTCAAAGCCGTCTACAACCGGGAATTAAAACAAGCCGGAATTGTCGGGAGCAGTTTCGTTTTTCTCAAAGACAACAAAATTCTTGCCGAAGATCTTTACGGAATGGCGAATCTCGAAAAAAATCAAAAGGTTGACGAAAACACAATTTATCATTGGGCATCGAACACGAAACCTTTTACGGGAATTGCCATTATGCAGCTTCGTGATAGAGGTTTGCTGAAACTCGATGACCCGGCGGTCAAATATCTACCCGAATTAAAAGCGGTTCACAATTCCTTCGGCGATATGAACGACATCACGATTCGTCAACTGATAAATCACTCGGCTGGCTTTCGCAATCCGACATTTCCTTACAAAAACAATAAAGACTGGCAGCCGTTTGAGCCGCAGGATTTTTCGCAAATCGTAGCAATACTGCCGTTCACGGAAATTCTGTTTAAGCCGGGAAGTAAATACAGTTATTCAAACTTAGGGATTGTTTTTCTCGGACAGATTATCGAACGAATCACGCTCGACGATTACGAAGTTTACATTGACAAGAATATTCTAAAACCGCTCGAAATGTATCAAAGCTATTTTGACGCAACGCCTTATCATCTTCTCAAATACCGCTCACACAGCTATTACATCGAAAACGGAAGGCGCACGACCGGCAGATTTGACGCAAATTCGGGCATCACGGTTTCAAACAGCGGTTTGAATTCGCCGCTGCCGGATATGATTAAATACCTGAATTTTTTAATCGGCGACGCGAGCAAAAAGGAAATTTACGACGGCATTTTGAAACGCTCGTCGCTCGAAGAAATGTTTTGAAGCGTTCGTCGCTCGAAGAAATGTTTCAGCCGACAATTTCCGCGCTGCTCGATGCAAACGGAAACGCCGGATTTTCAACCGACATCGGCTTGACTTATTTTCTCGACAAACAAAACGGCGAAACTTATCTCGGACACGGCGGCGACCAAAACGGATTTATTAGCTACATCGAATTCAATCAGAAAAAACGCACGGCTTCGATTCTCGTTTTTAACACAAACATCATTCTGCCGGACAACACGCCACTCGAAAAAGACACGGTTGGAAAACTACGAAAAGCCGTCCGCCAATTGCACGAGAGCATTAAAAACTAGTTAAGGTATTTGCCTAACGAGCAGTCAAATCTTTGACGGCATTTTTCAGCGCGACAAACCAACCGTTTTCGTCGTAACAAGCGATAAATTGTTCAAGTAAAATTTCTTTTGTTGTCATATTTTTTTATATTAATGTCTTAGCTGTATAATAATTATTTTACTGATGCGAATTTTATACTTAACTCTACATTAAAATCTGAAGCGAATTTTTACTAGATGATAGAAAAAATAACAATCGAAAATTATAAATCTATTCTACAATTAGAAATTGAATTAGATCGTGTAAACGTCTTGATTGGAGCTAATGGAAGCGGAAAAAGTAATATTTTAGAGGCAATTGCGATATGTGCTGCAGCAGCTAACAATAAATTAGATAATGAATTTCTTACTTCTAGAGGTATTAGAGTAACTGACAATCCACAATTCATGAGGTCTGCGTTTGAAAGGCAAAATGTATCAAAGGAAATTCAAATATCAGTTTCTGGACAGAGTAGAAGTTTTAGTTGCAATCTACAAAGAAAAAATGATGAACCTTATGCTATTTGGTTAGATAGAGGAAATTCGGATAAATATGAGTTTGCAAAACAGTTCATTACCAAACATGCAATAGAAATAGACTCTGAACATAGAAACGATTTTATCCGATATATTTCTCAGAGTCTTGCTAGAGAAGATGCGAAACATCTCAAACTGGAAAAGTTTGTAATATTTTCTCCAGAAATTCAGTCACTAAGGACATTTGAAGAAGAAGGACAGATTCAACCTCTTGGAAGAACTGGAGAGGGCTTATTTAAAC
>JAIVJJ010000183.1 GCA_020200095.1 Acidobacteriota bacterium
AACCATCTCTCTTTTCACTGCAAATTGGTATCAGCCAATTAAAAAGCAATCCCGTCAGCAAAACTACTATTCCCTGCACGATAAATGGGATATTAGACATGTACGCCCCTTGATGCATGAAGTAGTACTGAAGCGGAAACTCCAGTTCGCTGCCTTCCATGGGCGCGACATTGATCTTGAACCAAAATTTAGAGAAGACCAGAGAAACGACACCGATTAGCCAATAGAACGAACTTCCCAAAACTAAACCTTCTGTAGCCTTCACTAAGAACGCGACGAAAAACGGGAGCGCATGGATGACTTGTCGAGATTCCGGGGATATGCTGATGAACACATTCAGTGCTATGAATAGCAACAAGCCAAGACCATATTGACGCAACGTGCGGCAAAACGGCTTCCATAGAAGAAAAAGAAGGATTATCACCGGCCCGAAGAAGACCACGTGGGCGACCAAAAAGACGAGCGGTCTCGTGATTGAATTTAGCGAGATATATTCCAGAAACTCTCCGGCTGTAAAGATTGGCTGACTGTGATCGCCGAAAGCAAAAGGTATGGCCTTTGCGATCAACAAAACCAAAGCCGCAAGCACGACATTTGCTGACGGAATGCGCGCCGCCGATTCACGGAAGCTGGCAACGCTCACGCCGTCGAATAAAGTTTTGTTGGTCAGAAAAACGAACAGGAGAGTTGCCGCAATGCTGACGGGGGCTACACTTTGAACGACCGGGTAGGTGTTTCCATAGACGGTCGCTCCTTTGAAGTAGTAGAAGTAGATGATAAAAGCTGCGAGCAGGGCAGTGGGCAACATCGCCGCCATAAGGCTTAGCCGCAACCGGTTGTTAGTCGGAAATTCTAGGGGCTTATTCGGAAGCAGAAGCAGCACGATTCCACCGTAGAGGATAACGGGCCATGTAAATGCCCCGATTAAAGTCGCCAGAAAGAGAGGTAGTGATTGGCCCTTGAGGAAAAATAAAAGCATTAACATCCCGATAACGAAAGCTGTCACGTCCGTCAAAACGGGATAGTAAAACGCTTGTTTGAGAGTTGCGAAATTGACAAACAATCCCGTGAAGCCCAACCATCGTCCTCTGACGCTCAAACTCATTTCATCTGCTATTAACTTCCATAAGTAGCTGCCGAAGAGAAGCAGGAACAAATTATAGATGTCGAAGGCTTTAATAATACTCCCGTTATCTAAAGGCGCTTGCAGAGCCCTCAGCGTGTAATGAATGATGGCGCTTGGAACAATCCGTTGCATCCGGTAAGTGTCCATACCCCTTATCCAAAAATCCTGCGCCAATTCGCCGTAAAACTTTCCGTCCCACCCAAACCCGCCTCCGACGGGTATCTTTTCGCCCCAGTAAATTTTGATGAGGCCGACCGATAAGATCAGCAGCAGCATTAACAGGTGCGAACGGAGAAGAGATTTGTGAGTCATAATTCTAACTGCTTATCAAAAACGACGAGTCCTACTAATTATTAAGCGAGGTAGCGACAATTACAGACGATAAAACTTACTCACTTTAACACACCGTCTGATGTGCCGTTTAGCAATCGGCTTGCAAACTCTCTTCCAGAAATTTATTTTAGTGGCCGAATTGTTGCCGGGAGATGATCTTGTAAACTGAGCCACTCCTGCGGAGCTGTTGTCGCAAGAATTTTGCGAAGAAGTGCGCCGCCCGAATACTCAAGCTGGCAGAAATCTGGTAGTGTCCTAATTTGGATTCAAGATTAGTAAGTAATGGCACGGGGTTTGTTCAGTCGCGCGGTTCAAGGC
>JAIVJJ010000302.1 GCA_020200095.1 Acidobacteriota bacterium
CATTCGATTTTGGCTAAAAATCTCTCTTAGAAAATTAGTTTTTCAGCATTAATTTTGGAAGAACACGTAGCCACTACTCAAACAATTCAAGTCATTTTTTGGCGTATATCGCGTCAAGTTTTTGGAGGTTTAATTTATGCAGAAATATCTAAGTTCTGTTCTTGAGGGTAATGCCAAAAGCTTTATCCAAACACTAAAAGATCTAATTTATAAGGAGTTCAAAGTGAGAAAAAAATTTAATTCTATAACTTTAATGTTATCGTTTGTTTTCTGCCTCGCATTTACGGCATTTGGTCAAGAAACTACAGGTAATATCGAAGGCACGGTAACTGATCAAGCTGGCGCCCGTGTTGCCGGAGCTAGTGTTGAGCTGATAAGCCAATCCTTCCGGCGTACCGTAACTACTAATGAAGAGGGCTTTTTCCGCGCTTTACAACTACAACCCGGCATTTATACAGTAACTACAACGGTAACAAATTTTCAGCCGTTCAAGCAAGAAAATGTTCAAGTTCTTCTTGGTACAACAACTCCCGTAAATATTCAGTTGGCTGTTACTGGTGGTACTAATGTCGTTGATGTTATTGGTGCTAATGATCTACCGATTGATCCGACAGCCAGCAGAATTCAAACTAATCTTACCGACCAGGAACTCGAGTTGTTACCGAAAGGCACAAACTTCACAAGTGCTTTAAAAGCAGTGCCTTCGGTTCGTCCCGAACCTTCTGCTGCCGGTTTTTCAATTGACGGTGCAACCGGTGTTGAAAACTCTTTTGTTCTTGACGGACAAGAAGTAAGTAATTTCCGCACTGGCGGATTAAATGGTAATAACAATCTTCCGTTTCAGCTTGTACAAGAACTTCAGGTTAAAAATAGTGGTTTTGAAGCAGAATTCGGTGGTGCAACCGGCGGTGTGATTAATGTCATAACTAAAAGCGGCGGTAACGCCTTTCACGGTGAAGTCGGTGCGGAATTTGACACGAGCAAATTATCTGCTGGGCTTCGTCCTATCCAACGTGCTGATCCGAGACAGAACACGTACATTAACGGTGGTAGAGATGGAGGAACAGACTTTTTCCCATTTGCTTCATTGAGCGGTCCGATTATTAAAGATCGCCTGTGGTTTTTTGGCAGTGCTACTCCGCAATACTATAACTCAGTACGTACTTTTACATTTACGGATGGTAGTGTTGGAGAATTTAGAAACAAACAGCAAAATGATTATTATTTTGCACGCTTAGACGCATCTATTACTAATAGTCTGCGTGTTTACAGTACATACACATATAATCCAATTAAGGTAAATGGCGTGCTTCCGCCTTTTAATACTTTGACGGCAGCCACAAGAGCAAGTAGCTCAGCGGCAGTAGATCCGGCAAGTCAGCAGCAATTAGGAGGTCGCGTTGCAGCAACGAATTTTAATATTAACGGTTCATATGTTGCGACACCGAACCTCGTTTTCAGTGCTCGTTTCTCTCGCGGCTACCTTAATGAGGGATTTGATTTTTCAACTAATGCCGGTAATTATGGAGTACCGACTATAACTCGTTTTCAGTGCGTTACAGCCGGATTTCAATGTGCTGCCGGTTTTAACAATATTGCATCAAACGATCGGCTCGGAAAGGATATTTCGATTCGTAAGAACTTCGATGCAGATGGAAGTTTGATTGTTGATAATTTCGGTGGTCGTCATCAATTTAAATTCGGTTATCAACGTTTTAACATTTCCAATGATGTTGCGACGGGATATGTTGAACCGGGACGCGTATTATTTTATTTTGGACAAACGACTACTTCCGACTCCGGCGTTACCTTTGGTAATCGTGCCGGTGAAGTAGGTTACGCCCGTTTAGTTCTAATCGGTGAATTTGGTCAAGCAAGCAGTAAGAACGAAGCATTTTACGTTCAAGATTCATACCAGCCACTTAGTAATTTAACTTTTAATCTGGGTGTTCGCATAGAGCGTGAAGATGTTCCGTCTTTTACCGAAGGCTTTGAAGGAATTAAATTTGGCTATGGTGATAAAATCGCACCGCGTCTTGGCTTTGCTTACGATGTATTCAAAAATGGTAAATTCAAGATTTTTGCCAACTACGGTAAATTCTACGACCGTTTCAAATATGAGTTGCCGCGCGGATCTTTCGGCGGTAACATTTTTGATGATTATCGTGCGCCATTACTAGCTTCGATGCCGGATATTTTTAGGTATACGAAAGAATACGTTTTAGCTAATTCTTTAGTGTATACCAACTTCCGTGTGCCATCGAATGACCCGTCTGATTTCAGAGTTGACCCGGATTTAAAACCGGTACGACAAACGGAGTATACAGTCGGTACTCAGTTGGACCTTGGAGCTAATACAATCCTTGCCGCACGTTACACACATAAAATACTTGACCAAACAATCGAAGACATTGGTTTTCATGATGAACATGATGATGAATCATACTACATCGGAAATCCGGGCAGCGGTGTTTGTGCATTGGCGGCTTGTGGTCGTTACAATGTAGGTGCTGATGCAGCTAAGCCTTTACGTAAATATGATGCACTGGAAGTTAGTGTCGACAAGCGATTTTCCAGCAACTTTACGGTTAATGCAAACTATACGTATAGCCGTTTGTTCGGTAACTACTCAGGATTAGCAAGTACAGACGAATATGCTGTTAATAATAGCATTGCTCGTGATAGCCCGAACGTTAACCGTTTCTTTGACACACCTTTTGACGGTTTTAACGTAGGTGGCGGAAGAAATGACGGTCGCTTAGCGACTGATAGACCGCATGTGTTTAAGTTCTTTGGAGCTTATACGTTTAACAATGAAAATTCATTTATTAGATTACCGTCTAATAATGAATTAGAGTTATCAACTTTCTTTACTGCGCAAAGCGGAACACCGGTGACGACGCGGGTCGATTTAATTGACAATGCGTATATTCCGTTATATGGTCGCGGCGACCTTGGCAGATTGGAAAGGTATACCCAAACCGACGCAGCTCTTGCATATCGTTATAGATTCGGTAGAGACAATCGTTTTGCAATGCAATTTAATGTCGATGTTTTGAATCTATTTAACGAAGCAAATCAATTATCACGCTTTGAGTTAATTTCTGATGCTATCTTTGATGTTGATAGTTTTGAGCCATTCGGAGTTACAATTGCCGATCGTCAGGATTTCGATCGAGCATTCTTTGACGGTAGAATTACCGCCGATAGAATCATGACTTTAGTTAACACTTGTGTCGATGTTGATCGTACCACACCCGGAAATCAATGCGATTCGATTCAACCGGATCTTCGTTACCAACAGCCGGGCACTTTCCAGGGACCACGCACAGTTCGCTTCGGAATGAAGTTTATATTCTAAGCTGCTGAATGCTGTGATTCAAACTAAAAGCCCGCTCTATATGAGCGGGCTTTTTTTGTTACTGCTCTGACAAAAAAGCGTAATGTTGAATTATTGAGCAGTTGCCTTTTGACGCAATTGCTTGATTGTTTCTTTCACCTTTTCAGTTTCGCCTGGCTGTGGATTGTTCTTAATAAAGATTTCTAATTCATCAGCAGCTTCGCGGTAGCGTTTTTGTTCACTGTATAATCTAGCCAACTGCCAGTGAACTTCGGCTGATTCTCCTTTGCTTAACTTGTGAGCTTTAATCAAAGCAGTTTCCGCTTGTGTTAATTTTTTATTTTGGTGAAGTGCTATACCTAACCACAGATATGCATTAATAGATTCATTATGAAGAGTAGTAGCACGTTGTAAATTTTCTACAGCTAAATCAAACTGTTGCAGACGATATTGCGCTAATCCCAGACCGAACGTACTGGAAAAACTTCGCGGATTAATCTCAACTGCCTTTGTTAAAAGAACAAAGGCAGGACGATGATAACCACGCATAACATATTCTGTTCCTAGACGATCTAGTGCTAAATAATATTCAGGAAAAATTTCGATGGCGCTTTTTAATTTTTCAAATCCTTCTTTTTCTTTCTTATCACGGAGGTAATTAATACCTTCTTCGTATAATTTTTGAGCAGCCCTCGGAACTTCCTGCGCGAAAATAACACCTGGTGCTGCAAGTGGACCGGCATTAGCATTTTTCCTAACTTTAAGATAAAAATCAACTTGCTCGCTAACAGATCCCCTACCGGCAACAGCTGAAATACTCACTAGAGCCACATCACGTAATTGCCCTTCATAATTAGTTCCATAAGGTAATATTTTGACTTTAAAGTTTCCGTTTGGAATTCCTTTAAATGAGTAAAATCCTGCACCATTAGTTTTTGTGCGAGATATAGTGCTATAAGTATCGCTTAACAACTCAACGTAAACTTCACCTATAGGGGTGCGCGATTCATTGAAAACAAAACCCGTTATACTATTTCTATTTTGATTTTGAGAGAAAGTACCAGATAGCACACGTTCAACGAACATTTTGGCATTGGCTTTTGAAACTTGAAAAAACAATCCGCTTACACTTATAACGAAAATAGATAAAAAGCTGACAATATTTTTCATAATACTCCCGTTAGAATTTATATTTTAACCTGTGACGATAGTTTTACTTAAGTTTATATTCTAACCTAAAATGCTGGTTAGATTGAAGTAGAGATTTCAAGAATCGAATAGGTAGATTCGCCCGAATATAGATATTCGGTCCGTCCGAATCTGCTTCCTTTACGTCAAAAAGCAGCAATAATAACATAATCATTTAAAGACCTACCATTGAAAATGGTTGATAATTCTTAAATCGTAGCTACAAAGAAGTAGACCATGAATGAGTATTAAGATTCCCGCAGAAGTATCATATTGTCATATAAGTACATAAAAACTACCGAATAATTCATTATCCTTCAAGAATGTAGATTTACTTTGGAAATAATGGAGCAAATTGTGGATCCACTTTGACTTCATCCCAGTAAGGATCGTAGGCGAGCGAGAGCTGCAAATCTCGATTTTTATCTAAATCTTTCAGCATTTCTTTAAAGTAGACAAGTGCTTCATCTTTTTTGCCAAGCGCAAAACCTATTAATGTCAATTCAAATACTAACGCGCGGTCTTTCTTGAATTTTTTTTTTAGATCAGCGTAAATTTTTTCGGCATTGGTAGTTTGCCCCAGCTTTGCATCAAAGTATGCAAGTTCAGCCCGAGCATAAATTACCTCTTCTTTCTTACCAGTCTCAATTTGGATTTTCAATTGATTGAAGGCAGCAGAGTATCTGCCATTGTAGAAATAAGCGCGCGCCAGATAAATTCTACTATTAGGAGTATCGAGAGAAATTTCCAATGATTTTTCACACTGTTTAACTGCATCGGGAAAATTTCGTTGCAAAATGAGAACACTGCACAGTGCTCGGTTAATTGCCACAGAGAGCGGGTCATACTCTCTTGCTAAATTCATTTCTCGTACAGCTTCGTCGACTCTCCGGTTCGAAAGCAGAATCCAGCTGTAACGGTGCCGAGCCGATGCGTTATAAGGAGCAAGCGTAACGGCACGCTCTAAAAGCTCCAGCGCTTTTGGATAATCATCCTTGTCAATTACATAAACCATCGCCAGCGCGACATAGGCTTCCACCAGCAAATCATTTAAGGCTAACGCTTTTTCCGCCGAGATTCGGGCTTTTTCTTTCATTTCGCCGACATCGGCAAAGCCATAAAAGGCAAGCATACCGTAAGAATCGGCAAGCCCAGCAAAGGCTTGCGCATAGTTCGGGTCATGTTCAATTGCTTGCTGAAAGTATTCGACAGCTTTCAATAAATCTTCTTTGGTTCGTTTGTTCCAAAAATAGATACCTAATTGATAATCCTGAAACGCTTCGGTACTGTTTGTTGTGCGTTGCTCAAGAAGCTGCTCCTGCTTTTCTGTTAGATTTATGGAAAGAGCCGTTGCTACTTTTGTGGAAATTAAATCTTGCAGACTAAAAATATCGGAAGCCTTTTCATGAAAATTTTCTGCCCACAGCGTTTTACCGTCAGTTATTTGTACGAGTTGCACGGAGACACGAACCCGTTCACCGTTACTTTGCACCGTTCCTTCTAGAACCGCGTCCACGCCGAGTTCAAGCCCGGCAGAAACCGCATTGATAGTAGGCTGGTCGGTATAGCTAAAAACCGCGCTTGTCGGACGGACAGTTATCTGCTGGATTTTACTGAGCTTCATAATAACGGCATCCGCCATTCCGAGACCAAGTTTCTCCTTATCAACTTCGTCCCCAATCGGCTTGAATGGCAACACAGCAATTGATTTAACATTGTCAGTGATAATTGTTTGTTCCGGTTTTTGCCGAAAATAATAAATCGTTGTCGCTGTTGCGACAACTCCAAAGAACAGAAGCAAAGCGGCAACGAAAAATCTTGAGCGAGATAATAGACGAGGCTTAGCAACTTCAGTGAAAACGGGTGGCTGCACAAACTTATCAGCCATACTTAAACTTAAATCCTTTCTACCATTTTCCTTGAAATTGATTGTCTCTAAATGCTGCAACTTACCGTCGCTTAAACTAATCTCCTGAATAGTCTTTTCGCTAAATGAATCATCTATTTCGTTTAATTCAAATTCTTGCGTTTTATCAGATGGGTTTATCACCGAAATTTGATCGGGTTGGAGAGTGAAGCGATAACCTTGTTTGGGAACGGTTTCAATATAGGATTGCCCATTTGGCGTTTGCCCTAAAACTTTTCTCAAAACGTAAATATGCTGGGTCAGATTGGCGTCCTCAACGAAACTGTCCGCCCACAACTTGGTGAAAATGTCTTCTTTTTTGGATATTTGTCCCGAATTTTGGACAAGCAGGAGCAAAACCTGGAAAGCCTTGTATGTTAGCTGAACAGGTTCACCGTTTTTTAACAGCTGCTGTTTTTCAACGTCAAGACGGAAATCAAAAAAGTCGTAGTAAATACCTTCACAAACTGTCATGGGAATACCAAATTACTAAATTTGTATAACGCTCTACGCAGTAAGAATGTTTCATTATACCCATTCTGCGAAGAGAAAATTTACGTTGCCAGCTACTTTAAAAACACCATTCGTCAATGTTTTGTGACAACTATCGCGCACTTTTAATTAAATTCTTTCAGGCGCCTTACTTTACCGACACAAGCAGTAATTTTTCGCATTAAGCGTGGTTCTTTTCAAAAAGTTCTAATAAAATAACGTTTGAAAGACGGCGAGGTTAACAGAAACCTGAAAAAATTTTTACATATTAATATTTCAAGCCTTTTTACTTATTGTTTTAATACCAAGTTTTCAATTCATTTGTCTTTGATTTATTTCTTTAGTTTTTTTACTCTTAAATTTGTCTTTCGACATCAAATTTATATGCAAGCACTAATTCTCGCGGGCGGAAAAGGAACACGGCTTCGCCCACTTACGGTTTATACTCCGAAACCAATTGTTCCTTTTCTTAACCGTCCGTTTTTACTTTTTCAAATTGAGAT
>JAIVJJ010000303.1 GCA_020200095.1 Acidobacteriota bacterium
GTTTATTCCCGTCGGTTTTATGACCGGAATTGTCGGGCGTTTTATGTCTTCGTTTGGTCTCACTTCGGCGGCGGCGATTGCTGTTTCGTTGATTGTTTCTTTCACTTTAACGCCGATGTTGGCAGCAAGATGGATTAAACCGCACAAGGAAGAAAGGGAGAGGAACAGACAAGAAGACGAGGAGATTGAACTACAATCCGACATTCACGGTGACGGAATGCTTGCAACAGGCGAAGACCAAAGACCAAAGACCGAAGACCATTCTTCTAAAGAATCATGGTTTTACAGCAAAATTGATCGCACTTACACTTGGCTTTTGAAACTTTCGATGGCGCATCGCTGGATTATAGTTGGTTTGTGCATCGCTACGGTTATTTCGATTTATCCGCTTTACAAATATGTCGGGATGGCTTTTTTGCCCGATGAAGACGAATCGGCTTTTCAAGTTTCTCTGCGCGGTCCGCAGGGAACAAGCCTTGCTGCCACGCAAAGTATTCTCGACCGCATTTCCCGTGACATCCGCGACCAACTTCCCGGCGTGCGAAACACGTTGGTGCTGGCTGGCGGTTTCGGTGGCGGCGGTGGCGGTTCGTCAAATGTCGGCAACATCAACATCAGTCTCGTGCCGGTTGACGAACGCGAATTTTCGCAAGCCGATTTGATAAACAAAACGCGCGGAATAGTCAAGAAATACCAGTCAAAGGATTATCGCGTAAACGTTTCCGGTTCGTCTTCAATCGGGAGCAGTCTCGGATTGGGGCGCGGCGGTTCAGGCGTCGGTTTTTACATTGCCGGACCGGACATCCAAAAACTTGACCAGTATTCCAATCAATTGGTTGAAAAATTGCGGGCTGACAATACTTTCCGCGATGCTGACCGCTCGATAGAATTGGGCAATCCCGAAATTCGCGTGTTGATTGACCGGGCAAGAGCGGCTGATTTGGGCGTTAAAGCCGGAGATGTCGCGCAAGCCTTAAATACTCTTTCCGCCGGACAGCGCGTTTCGACTTTCAGCGAGGGCTCAGACCAATACGATGTTTTGCTGCAAGCCGACGAGCCTTTTCGCCGCACACGCGACAGCTTGCAGTATTTTACGGTTGCTTCGTCAAACGGGGGCACAGTCGGATTAGAAAAACTCGTGCGGCTCGAAGAAGGTTTGAGTCCGGCTTCGATTAATCGTCTGAATCGCCAGCGTCAGGTAACGATTTCCGCCAGTTTGCCGCCGAACGCTTCGGAATCAGACGCGCTCGCCGTGCTGCAACGCCACGCCGCTTCCTTAAATATGCCGCAGGAATATCGTACCGGCGTGACTGGACAATCGCAGGAACTGCAACGCGCGTATGAATCGTTTATGCTAGCGTTTCTTCTTTCGTTCGTCTTTATGTATCTGATTCTGGCAGCGCAATTCGAATCGTTTATTCATCCAGTAACGATTCTTTTAACCTTGCCGCTTTCCGTTCCGTTTGCATTGCTCTCGACCTTAATCGCCGGGCAGACGTTAAATATTTTTTCGGCGCTCGGTATTTTATTGTTGTTCGGAATCGTCAAGAAAAACGCGATTTTGCAGATTGACCACACAAACGGTTTGCGGGCAAAAGGAATGGAGCGCTACGACGCGATTATTCAAGCCAACCGCGACCGTCTGCGTCCGATTTTGATGACCACGATTGCGCTTGTTGCTGGTATGATTCCGCTTATTTTGGGAAGCGGCGCGGGCGCGGCGACGAACCGTTCAATCGGTATTTTAGTTGTTGGCGGGCAGTCGCTCTGTTTGCTGCTGACGCTTTTGGCAGTTCCAGTTTTCTATTCGCTTTTTGAAGATATTCAAGAGTCGAAAATTTGGCGGCGGGCAGGCGGAAGATTTGCCGAGTTTGGACAAAGATTCAAACCTGTAAGAAAAAAATTGGCGAACGCTTTTAGCGTTTTTACTCGGAAAAAGAAAAATGCCGAAACCAAATCGGCGGAAGATTTAAGTGAGGGTTATGTCGAACAAACTACAAGCAGGTAAAATGTTGCACGAAAATTTTCAGGTTGTATTTTTTTTGATGACAAAACGAATAATTTTGCCAGTCGGATTATTTTTATTTGTTGCCGTTGTGACCGCAGCGCAAACGCCGCAGGCGACTCCGCCGAATCCGACAAATCCGACACAACAGCCGCGTCCCGAAAATGAAATTCGTCAAAACACGCCGCCGCAAACTCGAACCGAGCAGCAGCAGCAGCAAACGCAAACGCCGCAAACAATTCAACCGACGCAGCCGGGCGTAACGAATCAAACTGTTCCGAATGCTCCAATTCAAACTCCAAATCAATCGGTTGGAACTTCCGGCGTCGCGCCGGCACAATTACCCGACGACCCGCCGCCGATTGCTCCTAATTTTGAAGCGCCTCTAAGACCTTTACCGAGCGTCGAGCGCGTCGGAGTTAATGTTGCCGACCAGCTTCCGCTTTCTCTGCAAGATGCTATAACGCTTGCTCTGCAAAATAATAACGATATTGATTCGTCCAGAATTGACGTTCAAATCGCGGAATTTAATTTGCGTGGCGCACGCGGCGTTTATGACCCGGTTATCGCCACCGAAAGTTATTATGAACGCCGCACCACGCCCGTCGCTTCGACTATCGGCGGCGGAGCAAACGGTTCGGTTACGCAAAGCGATTTTAACAACGGATTCGGCGCGAGCGGTTTTTCGCCCTATGCGGGCGGTTCATACAACGTAGATTTTTCCGCCTCGCGTCTTAATACGACCAACCAGAACGCTACGCTCAACCCGCAATATCCGTCGGCTTTGACTTTATCTTATATGCAGCCGCTCTGGCGCGGGTTAAGATTTGACAATAACCGCCGGACAATTGAAATTGCCAAAAAGAACTTGAGTTTAACCGATGCGCAATTTCGCCAGCGAACAATTGAAGTTATCGCTCAGGTTGAACAAGCATATTGGGATTTAGCTTTTTCATTGAGAAATTTGCAAGTGCAGATTGATGCCGTCAAACAAGCGCGTCTGCAACTGGAAAGCAATCAGCGGATGGTTAGTAAAGGCGCTCTCGCCCCGATTGAAATTGTCGCCGCGAACACACAAATCACAACTTTCGAGCAAAATGTTTATACGGCGCAGGAATCCGTTACGCGAGCGGAAAACAATTTGAAAACTTTAATGCTTCCAGACCGCGCGGCGGAAATATGGTCGCGCGCCCTCGTTCCGGTTTCGCCCGTTGAACTCGAAATTCCCAGAGTTCCGCTCGAACAAGCTGTCGGCAGCGCACTCGTTAACCGACAGGAAATCGCGCAGCTTAAATCCAATGACGAAATAAACAAAATCAACGAGCGATATTTCCGCGACCAGACCAAACCGCAGATTGATTTAGTCGCCAGCTACACGGGCAGCGGGCTTGCGGGTTCGCCGACCGTCAGGACAAGCACGAGCAATAACACTAATACCGCGCTCATTAATCGTGTTAATGAGCTTTCCGCCGTCAACAATTTGCCGCCGCTTCAAATTACAACCTCAACCAATACGAATACAGTTCCGCCGAATCTGGTCGGCGGTTATTTTCAGTCATTGTCGAATTTGGTTACGGCAGATTATCCGACTTACAGAGTCGGCGTGAGAGTTTCTTTGCCGATTGGCAATCGCACGGCGAAAGCAAATTTAGGCAGAACGCTTGCCGAAGGCACGCGCATCAAAAACCAGCAGGCGCAAACCGAGCAAATAATCGAAGCCGAAGTCCGCAACACCACGCAATCTTTACGTTCAGCCGAAGCCCGTCTTGCATCAGCCGCCGCTTCACGCGCTTCCGCCGAACAGCTTTCTGAAAGTGAACAACGACAATTTCGTGCCGGAACAAGCACGGTTTTTCTAGTCCTGCAGCGCCAAAATGAACTTGTCGCCGCCCGCGGGCGCGAACTGCAGGCGCAAACCGACCTCAACAAAGCAATTTCTGAATTTCAACGTGCGACAGGTACGACGCTTTCCGCCAACAGCGTCGAGATTAGCAAAGGAACTTCGCCAAGTTTTCTTTTTCGCCGTCCGATTGAGTTCAGCTCGAGCATCTTTAGAAACAGAAAAGATAAAAGTGTTGATTGACCGGCGAATGGTTAAATACTAAGCGTCGTCACTGGCAGGTTAATTTTCTTCTATAGTCTTTTATCGCCTTAAAATATCCATATAAAATTGGTTTCTTTATTTCTGTTTTTTGAATCGAAAGCTGTCAAAAGACTTATTACAAAACTCTTACAATCGCCCTGCAAAAAAACTGCTACGATTTACATCATAAACGCGCGGGAACATATTCCCGTTCATAAATTTTTAATAATCGTAGAAGGGGAATCAGAAAAGTGCAAAATGTTATTGAATTAAAACAATCAAAAAGAAAACCGATTCAATGGGTTACGGGAACATTTGTCGTCGTTTTTCACCTGATGGCAATCTGGGCTTTATTTACATTTAGCTGGCAAAACTTAGCCGCCGCCGTTATTACGTGGTGGATTGCCGGAAGTTGGGGAATCGGAATGGGTTATCACCGGCTTTTGACGCACGGCGGATATAAAACTCCGAAATGGATGGAGTATTTTTTAACTGTTTGCGCAACGCTCGGACTACAGTCAGGCTCTTTACAATGGGTAACAACGCATCGTATTCATCACGCTTTTACCGAAACCGACAAAGACCCGCACTCACCGCGTGAAGGCACTTTTTGGGCGCATATGGGATGGATTCTGCAGGGAACGGCGCAGAATCAACCAGAAGAAGTTGTACGGCGTTACGCTCCCGATTTACTGAAGGATAAATTTCACGTCTTCGTATCAAAATATTATTACTTAACGTTCGTTTTCGTCGGCATTGGTTTATACTTTATCGGCGGCTGGTCAATGGTTTTGTGGGGAATTTTTTTGCGTCAGGTTCTCGGCTGGCATTCAACGTGGTTGGTTAATTCGGCAACGCATCTGTGGGGAACGAGACGCTTTGAAACACACGACGATTCGCGCAATAACGGTTTGATTGCCGCCGTAACTTTCGGCGAAGGCTGGCACAACAATCATCACGCCAACCCGCGCTCGGCAAAACACGGTCTCGCCTGGTATGAATTTGACCCAAATTGGCTGCAAATCAAGTTTTTGGAAAAAATCGGACTTGCTGAAAATGTTTACGCTTACAACCTCGAAAAACAAATGGACGAAGCCAAACCTTTACGAAAAGCGGCTTAAATTAACGTAAAACTGAAAATGCAAAATGGAAAATGATTACTACGGGTTTTCATTTTCCATTTTGCATTTTACACTTTGCATTAAGTATGCGTGTTGCCAGCCGCCGAAAAGCCGCTATTTTCTTTCTTGCCTTTGGCATCTGTCTTGTTGCCTTGGCGGTGGCGCTGAATGTCGGTTGGATTTTGCTTAATCTGCAGCAAATCGCGCTGCTTGTTTTTGGCATTATTTTCTTCGCCGTAATTATCACCGGTTTGGTTCTGAACACAATCTTCCTTGTCCGCGAAATCCGCCGCAACGAACAGCACGACGCATTTTTAAACGCCGTCACGCACGAACTGAAAACGCCGATAGCTTCCATTCAGCTTTATCTTCAAACGCTCAAAAAACGCGACGTAACCGAAGCTAAGCGTCAGGAGTTTTACGATGTAATGCTCTCCGATAGCAATCGCCTTTTAAATACTGTTGAACAGGTTTTACAAGCAAGCGGGACACGAGAGCGCGCGCGTTTATTAAACATTACGGAAATAGAACTCGGCGGGCTTTTGCGCGAAAGTATAAGAATAATTCAAACTCGTTATAATTTGAATGAAAGCGTGATTGAACTTACGGAAACTGCAGATGAGGTAAAAGTTTCAGGCGATAACGCGGAACTTCAGACCGTTTTTACAAATCTTCTGGACAATGCCGTCAAGTATTCAAGAACGGAAGTAAAAGTTTTGATAAAGCTAGAACGCCTGCCGAAAAATCGCGCTGAAATTCGTATCAAAGACAACGGCGTCGGCATTTCACCGAACGAACGAAAACGCATTTTCAAGCGTTTTTACCGTGCTCCAAATCTCTCCACGCAAAAAGCAAAAGGCACCGGTCTTGGACTTTATATCGTTCGCTCAATCGTGAAAAAGCATAAAGGAAAAATTTTTGTCGAAAGTGACGGCGAAGGAAAAGGAAGCACGTTTATTGTTCAACTTCCGCAAATCAAAGGTGAACTATGAACTGTGAAGTATGAGTTAAGATTAACGGTGAGCTATGAACGATGAAGTATGAGTTAAAATAATTATGAAAGAAAGTGTTTTGAGGGAAAAATCTTATAAATTTGCCTTGCGAGTGATAAAACTCTACAAATATATGGCTCAAGAACACAAAGAGTTTGTTTTATCAAAACAGATTTTGCGTTCCGGCACTTCAATTGGCGCAAACATAGAAGAATCCGTTCACGCTCAATCAAAAATTGATTTTGTTCACAAACTTTCAATCGCACAAAAAGAAGCATCAGAAACAAACTATTGGCTGAGACTTTTGCGCGACAGCGATTATTTGTCTGAAAAACTTGCGGAGTCTTTACTTTTCGATTGCGAAGAAGTGCAAAAACTTTTAACGGCTTCTATCAAAACCGTCAAAAACAACTTGGACAAATGAAAATGTTTAATGAACTAGCAAACTAATCACTCACAGTTTATCGTTCACCGTTAATATCTTATGAAAATACTAATCGTTGAAGACGAACAGCATATTGCTAACGGCTTGCGTTTCAATCTCGAAGCCGAAAATTTTGAGGTCGAAATTGCTAGTGACGGCAAACAGGCTTTACAGATTTTATTAACCGAAAACCGGCAGTTTGACGCAATTGTTTTAGACGTGATGCTGCCCGAACTAAGTGGTTTTACGGTTGCTAAACGGCTGCGTGAAACTGAAAATTTTACACCGATTTTAATGCTCACGGCGCGAAACCGTCCCGAAGACGTTCTGCAAGGCTTTGAAGCCGGAACGGATGATTATTTGCCGAAGCCTTTTGAACTTTCGATATTTATGGCGCGTCTTAACGGGCTTCTTCGACGGCGCGAATGGCTGCAAAAAGAGATAAAATCCTCGCCAAACGGAAGTGATATTTTTACCATCAATAATAAAACAATTGATTTTAACAATCTCGAACTCGAAAGCGGCGACGAAACTATTCATTTGACTTTAATGGAAGCCAAACTGCTTCGTTATCTGATTGAAAACGCGGGAACTGCCGTTTCGCGTAAAACGATTTTGGAACAAGTTTGGGATTTACGCGACGACACGGATACGCGGGCGATTGATAATTTTATCGTTCGCCTGCGCCGTTATTTGGAAGACGAGCCGAACAATCCACAAATTCTGCTAACCGTGCGCGGCATTGGCTATAAGTTTGTGAAAGATTAAAAAATAATTTAAACAGGATGAACAGGATCAAGGATATAAAAAGAGCCGCCTTGAATCGGGCGGCTTTTAAGTTTTGTTTTTGACTATTTAACTTCCACACTTGGAATTGTTGTGGTTGCTTAGAAGTCCGGCAAATCCCAGGAATGGAGACATCGGGTTAAACTTACCGCGAGGCGAAGATTCGGCGGATTCATCTCTGCTGGGGAAAACGAGGAACACATCCCACGCCCAGCGCCCGACTTTTGCTTTGTTTGTATCCCACACTTTCGCCCGGTACCTGAACTGATTGCCGTGTTCGTCAGTACGTTTGGATTCGTGATAACGAAGCTCAAACTGTGCCACATCTAATGATGATAAGTTATGAAGTTCATTGGACTCTGATATGCCGTTATGATTTGTATCCTGCCACAATCGTAAGCTGGTAAATACCGCATCACGACTATCTATCACCTCATCACTGTTTCCGCCATTCTCCGGCTTATCATATTCGGCGAGCGCGAGAAAACCGTGGCGTTCTTCACCTTCGGGCGGGTCTGGTTGCCGCGTAAAATTGCCGAATAATTCTTGTCCGCCGTCAATTGTACCGTTTGTATTACGGTCAAGTGAAAGCCAAGAATCATCAGAGTTTATTGCCGTCCAAGCGATTTTTTCTTTAATACCATTATTGTCCAAGTCAAAATCAACGCCATTGATTCCGTTTGTCAGATTGAAGCCGTTACCTGCGACATCAATTACGATTGGAGAAGGCAGGTCGGGAGTTCTTCCGCATTGATATTGACAGCTACAAGTAAAGATATCCCAATAATACGGGTATTGACCGCCCATACATTCGTATTGCTGCTCGTAGCAGAGACTCTCCGGGCTACGACAATCACCGCTCATGTAATCGAAATACGAGCCCTGATTCTGGCACTCATTTATTAATGCTTGAGAGCAGCATCGCCCGCAACCGTTATCCGTATATCCGGGACGACAACCGTACTCTTCAGGTGAAGTACAAGATATCGGACAATAGACCTTCCTAATTGCCAGTCTGTCACACTCTGTAGGACCAGCATAATGTTTCCCCATAACTGATATTTGAGGATTATGGTTTTCATTTTCTATTGCGAACGAATGACCAGCCTCGTGTGCAGCAACGTAAGACAAATAGTTTGGTGTGGTGTGCGTATGATTTATCCATGGTTCTATTATCACCTTTAAGGATCGAAGACTTTGTTGAGGAGTATTAGGATTTCGATAAAAAGGAATGAATTGAGCAGCAGCCATAGATGCTGGGGCTTCTTCTCTAGTCACCCAAAGCGTATCATTAGGCGGCGCAGTATTCGGAACATAACTTTGCCCTGCTGGTTCAGCCGGTAAAAAAGTAACGTAGGAACAATTATTTTGGTCATTCCACTTTCTAATGCCTTGATCTATTATGTCAAAATCCCTTTGGTCAGGCGTGTCAAAGTATTACAACCTTAACCGTTGTTCCTGGCAGCCAAGCTCATCTCCACGCTCTATTTCCACTATTTGAGAGAGGTGGTCCAGAACAAGCAGTTTCCTGCGCGTTAGTTAAGTTTTTTGGCTGGGAGATAAATAACACCAACACGAATAGGGAAACTTTTGAGATTAGAAGAAGTGATTTTTTATTAATCTTATTTTTCATGACATCCCTCCTATTAATTGTTTATTTTTTCCGAGGGCTGTGCCATCATTTCACGAATGTTAGTTATGAACTCCGTTTCACTCGTTCCCTTGAGTTTCTGAAAACGCTCTCTACTATCGAGCGGATAAATCTTCCCGCCTCTTAATTCATATCCAGTCAAAATATTAAAGTTCGGGCTTTTGTCAACATTTGTCAGAAATAATACATAACGTCTTCCAACGTGCGGTAATTCTTTTATTGGAACAACAAAGTAATATACCTTCGCTCCATTTGGATATTGCACAGCACCGCCCAAACTATCTATAGTAATCGAACCACCCTGAGTTATTTCATACAATTTGCTGCTTTTCAATACTTCTTCAACCTGAATGGTGAATTCTGAATAAACACTTCCCTTACTGTCGGATAAATGCGCCTCGGCGTTTAGCACCTTCCCGATTATAACGATTTCGCTCTCGGCTATCGGGATGGTTGGCGGTGGGGGACTTTCATCTCCGAAACCTACCCCTAAAGGTTCAGGATCTGGATTTTTAATCACCCATTGTATTTTGTCGTAACGCTTACTCTTTATTTTTCTTTCTTTATCTTCTTTTTTATTATTTTCGGATTTTGGGTCATCATAACTGACTACAGGAAGATAGCTTAACTTGTTATCAGTATCATCTTTTGATAGGTCCTGTCTTGGCTGCTGTTTTTGACCTTGAATATTTAAGGTTGTAATGGTTATTGCAATAGTTGTAATAACCATGATAAATATGAAAATCTTCATTATTTGATTGTATTTCATTGAAAATCTCCTATCTGCTTTTGAAAAAGCGTCAAAATTGTTGACAGAAAGATTGTTTGGTCGGATAGAAAGGCTAAACAACCCCAGAAGGTTGCGACTCACCAATAAATTGTAGATTGCTCCAGAACAAAATACTC
>JAIVJJ010000304.1 GCA_020200095.1 Acidobacteriota bacterium
TTGATGCGTAACGAGCATCATTCCGAGCATTTGTTCGGCGATCTCATGCGCTTCCTGCGGCGATTTGGCAAGTTTGACGCCGCCACCTTTGCCGCGTCCGCCTGCGTGAATCTGCGCTTTGACAACTACAACATCAGTGCCTAACTCTCGCGCTGCTTGTTCGGCTTCTTCAGGCGTGCGGGCGATGATGCCGCGCGGAACTGGAACATTATATTGTTTGAGAAGTTCTTTGCCTTGATATTCGTGAATTTTCATAAGTTTTAGATTCAAAATTACAAATTATAAATTTCACATTATTCATTGGTAATTTGTAATTATCAGTCTGCAATCTGGAATTCGGAATTTTTCGGTTTGTCTATTGTGATTTTTCCACCAATTTCAAAAGCGTGCGAATCGCCACTGCCGTCGGACCTTTCGAGCGATGCGGCTTGGCATCGTCAGCCCAAGCCGTTCCCGCAATATCGAGATGCGCCCATTTTGCGTCTTTGACAAATTCCTGAATAAAAACAGCACCCATAATCGTTCCCGCTTTTCTGGCTGGACCGATGTTTTTTATATCAGCGATGTCGGATTTTATTCCTTTGCTATATTCTTTGCCGAGCGGCAATTGCCAGAAATTTTCTCCTACTTCTTTTCCGCATTCGATAATATCATCAACTAAATCCTGGTCATTGCCCATAATGCCGGTATTTAAATCGCCGAGAGCAATAATCACCGCGCCGGTCAAAGTCGCCATATCAACAATTCTAGTCGCGCCCTGCTTCTCGGCGTAAGCAACGGCATCGGCTAAAATAAGCCGACCTTCGGCGTCTGTGTTTAAGATTTCGATGGTTTTTCCGTTCATTGCGGTGACCACGTCCGAGGGACGCGAAGCATTTCCGTCAGGCATATTTTCAACCGCCGCGACCACGCCCAAAACCGGAACAGTTGGTTGCAACAGACCAATTGCCCGCATCGTTCCGAGCACGCTTGCGCCACCGGACATATCATATTTCATCGCGTCCATTCCTTCGGAAGGTTTGATGGAAATTCCGCCCGTGTCAAACGTGATACCTTTGCCGACAAAGGAAAGTAATTCACCTTTTTTACCAGTAGATTTTTTCGGCTCATATCTCAAAACAATCAATTTGGCAGGTTGGTCAGAACCTCTGGAAACGCTGAGAAGTGAACCCATTCCCATTTTTTCCATTTTGGCTTCGTCGAAAATTTCACATTTTAAGCCGACTTCTTTCGCCATTTTCTGGGCGCGATTCGCCATTTCGGTCGGAGTTAAAACATTCGGCGGCTCATTTGCCAAATCGCGCGTAAAGTTCATTGCCTCGCCGATAATCTCGCCGCGCTCTAAACCGTTTTTCAAATCCTTTTCTTTCGCGCCTTCAACGCACAAAACAAAATTGTCAATTCTTTTATCGTTGCGATCTTTTGTTTTGTATTTGTCCAGTTCAAATTGACTTGTTAGAACGCCTGCCATTGCGGTAGAAGCAATTTCGTCGTCGTTGCCTTCAAAACGAGGCATCAGCGCGAAACTTTTGATATTTCGTTTACGCAAAGACCGCGTCGCCGTTCCGGCTAAAATAGAAACATCCGCCGTTTTGAAATCGTTACGCTCACCCGCGCCGACCAGCAAAAGCCGGCTTGCTTTAATTTTTCCTTTCGGTTCGAAAACAAAATAAGCCGTATCGCCAGCCTCGCCGTTGAATTCTTCCGCCTTGAGAACGGAAGCGATTTGACCGCCGGTTAATTTGTCTAAATCCTTTAAAGCTCCGTTGTTAGTTCTTTCATCTTTGAAAATTCCCACTGCCAAGGCATCAACATTCGCTTCTTGAAAATTTCCAGTAATTGCCTGAGATTTCATCCGTTCTCCTCAATTTTAATTTATGTAATTTCCCGTAAAAGTTTCTTTCGACTATAACTTAACCAAACTTATCTTTCAACTTAACCTATCTTTCATCTGCGCTTTAGTTTCCTTTTCGATTGTCTTGCTTTTTAAATCTTCGCGCTTGTCATAAAGTTTTTTACCTTTTGCCACGCCGATCTCAAATTTTATGCGCCCGTTTTTCCAGTAAACGCGCGTTATAACCAGAGTCATTCCCTTTTGCGTGGTTTCCCTTTCGAGCTTTTCTATTTCCTTTCGATGCAGCAATAGTTTTCTGGTTCGCAGAGGTTCGTGATTATTGCGGTTGCCGTGTGAGTAATGAGAGATATGCGCGTTGAAAAGCCATACCTCGTTGTCTTTGACGGCAACATAAGATTCTTTCAATTGAATACGACCGCTCATCACGCTTTTGACCTCGGTTCCTTGCAAAGCGATGCCCGCTTCGTATTTATCCAAAATATGATATTCAAAAAAGGCGTTTCGGTTATTGATAATATCTTTATCGGCTGTGGACATAAATTGTTATTTTGCCTTTCAAATTTTGTTCAAGCAAGCCTTGGATATATTAAATCATTTGACAACCTCGCTTGTAGTTCCTAAATTAGATTTTGCACTTGTTGGGAGATCGTCTAATGGTAGGACAGCAGTCTCTGGATCTGCTTATCGGGGTTCGAATCCCTGTCTCCCAGCCACAAAAATAGTGGTGAGTGGTAAGTGGTGAACGGTTAGTTGAAAACTTGCTACTCACCACTCACGATTCACCAATTACCACTAATTATGGATTGGCACGAAACCGAAATCCGCGTTCGCTACGCCGAAACAGACAAAATGGGAATTGTTCACCATTCAAACTATTTGGTATGGTTTGAACTTGGTAGAAGCGAATTTTGTCGCACGCGCAATTTTTCTTACCGCGAAATGGAAGAAAAAGACAACGCGCTTCTGGTTGTCGCAGAAATTTACTGTCGCTACAAATCTCCTGCGTTCTATGAAGATCTTTTAACCATCCGCACGAATATCGGCGAAATTCGCAGCCGTTCGATTCGCTTTATTTACGAAGTTTATCGCCAATCTGACGAAAAGCTTCTTGCCGAAGGCGAAACGCTTCATCTGGTTACCGACAAAGATAAAAAAGTGCGTACCTTACCTGACAGTTACAAAGAGATGCTTTTGACCGAGATTGAAACCGAGAGCCAGGCGTTTCCTGATGATCAAGCACCGAGTTAAAGTTTTTTTAATTTGTCCTTCTTTACCTTACATTTCTGTTGAGCTAAACTTTTTATATGCCTAATTCTTTTTTATCAGAAATGTATTTTATCGTTCTGGTAATGATTTTTACTGCTATTCTCACCGTTGCTTCGACTTATTTTTTCGTTCGTCAATACAGACGCGAGAAAAAAGATTCGCAAAAAACAAAAAATCAAAAACGTTCCGAAAAAGATTATGTCCAAAAATGAAGATTTGCACGGAAATGCTCCCGACAAATCAAAAGTCGCGCTTCTTTTAATTGATGTTATCAACGATTTTGAATTTGAAGACGGCGACAAATTGCTAAAAAACGCAATGCCGATGGCGAAAAACCTTGTTCGATTTAAGCGAAAGGCAAAAAAGGCTGGTATTCCGGTAATTTACGTGAATGATAATTTCGGAAAGTGGCAATCAAATTTCAAAAACCTGCTTGAACATTGTCTCGATAAAAAATCGAGAGGCGCTGTAATCGTCAAACTTCTCGCGCCCGACGAAGAAGATTATTTTGTATTAAAGCCGAAACATTCGGGATTTTTCTCAACTACGCTTGAAGTCTTGCTTGAATATCTGCGCTGCGAAACGTTAATTTTAACTGGTTTGACAACAGACATTTGTATTTTATTTACAGCGAGCGACGCATACGTGCGTGATTACAAACTTTTCGTTCCCGACGATTGTGTCGCATCTGTGGAGGCAAAGGAAAACGAACACGCTTTAAAATATTTGGAGCGTGTGCTGAAAGCTGACACGCGTGCCTCAACCGAAATAAATTTTTCAGAACTCAAAAAAGCTGAAGCTCATGCGTGAGCAAGGGAGCAATAAAGGATGAAATGTGAGGGGTGAAATATGAAATTCAAATCCCAAATCTCAAATTTCTTATCGTTTCCGCCTTTGCGCACGCGCGTTTCTGCCTTTGTTTGTTTAAAGAAATCTAAAGTTAGCGGGGACAAAGTCGATGGAAACTAATTCGCCTGCGCTTTTCGTCATCGCGTCCTCAATCGGACGATAAATCAAAACAGCAAAACTTTCGTTTTTCAAAACGCCGCAACTAACCTGTTTGCCCGCCATCTCAGCGCTAAAAGCCATCAGCGTTATCGAATCAAAAGACCCGCTGCGCAGTTTAATCAACTGGTTATCCGATTTTACCGTGTAAATCACGCCCTTCTCGCTGCATTCAATTTTCGTCAAAAAGCCTAAAACTCTTTTTTCGTCCGCTTTCGGCTTTCGCAAAATTTCGTTCAGAGACTCTAGCTCCGCTTTTTCGCGCAAACGGGCAAGTTCCTCTTCAGACAAAGGTTTGTCGGTAACATACGGAGCGTTCGGTCGCGGTTTGTAATTTTTGATTGCTTCAAGCTGCGCTTCGGTTGAATTTATTCTTTCCAGAGTGTTTTGCGCGTATAGCTTCATTTCTTTATCTGAAGCTGTTGCAGCTACTTTCTGCGCGATTTTTCTGGCATTTGCAAAGTCTTCTTTTCGCAAATAAAGTTCAGCGGCGCGTATCAAATAATCCTGATTTCCGGGCGCAATCATCAAAGCCTTTTTTATATACCCGATTGCTTCGTCCAAATTTTTGTTTCTAACAACGCTAACGAGTGCAAAAAGGTTGTAGCTTTCCGCAAAATTCGGATTTAGCGCGATTGCCTTTTTCAATGCCGCCTGCATTTTCTCGGCTTGCGCGGCGGCGTATTCGGAAACAAAACCGAAATCAGTCATTCCTTCGCGGCTTAAAACAAAAGCGTAATTGTAATACGCAAGATAATTACTTGAATCGCTTTGCAACGCTTTCTCTAAATATTTTTTCGCCTCGGCAAAATTATCCTGTTGTAATTTTACGAGTCCGAGCGAAATCTGCGCCATACTCGAATTCCGATTTAGCGATAATGCTTGTTGCAGATGAGTTTCAGCTTCCGTCAAACGATTCGCATGCAGGAGCAAATCTCCGAGATACGCCTTTGCATCGGATTCCGCCAAAGCTGAAGTTTGCATTTCCGTGTCAAAAGTCAATTTATTTTTGAAGGTTGCTACCGAGACGCGATATGTATTTTGCTCGACATATTTTTTGAGCTCTTTTTCCATTGTCGCGTAATCAATTTGAAAGGCTTGTGTAAAAGATTCCCTTGCTGATTTTCCGCTCATAACAAGGTCTAGAAATTTGAACAATTGCGCATTTCTCTCTCCGCCGTTTCCTTGAATTAAATAATGCATCAATGCCCACGCCTGCGCGTAAAAAAGTCCGACGCCGTCGTCTGCTTGCTCATGCAAAGAATAATTATCAATGTTAAAAAAGGTGTCAAATGGAATTAATTTGTTTCGCTGCAAGAGTTCGAGATGTTCACCGTGTAAATTGCCGAGCGTGACCTTTTGGTCATCCTTAATCGTAAAAGTTTCGTAGTATTCGGCTAAGCCTTCGTTAAACCACGGTGGAACATTTGAATTTCCAATCGAGTTATTAACCAGAAAATGCGTATATTCGTGAAAAATTATGTTGTAAGTATCTTCAAGCTCGCGTTCGGTTGAAAGCGTGATGTAATTGACATCATCACCGGGCTGAAAATATCCGGCAATGAATTTGTCGGTTTTACCGTTTGATTTGACAGGTTTATACGGATTATACGCGGCGTCATTTTTGAAAACGATGACGGTTGTCGGAATCGGCGAATTGAAATTTATTTTGCTGAAAATTTGCCGGAAGACTTCGCGGAATTGTTCGAGTTTCGTCGCCACTTGGCGAATGTCTTTTTCGTTGACGTTGCCGATTAAATAAAAGTTTTTGGAGCGAACCGCCAACCATTGGTCTTTTGCCGAAATCGGAATTTGCAAAAAGACAAAAATTAACAGAAACACTGTGAGTACGGAAAAAAGTCTGATTTTTAACATATTTTTAGAACAAAATGTTTTTTTAATTTTTAAGGCTAACCAGTTTTAATACTCTTTTTGACGAAGAAAAGGCTTCTTTGCGTTGTATCAACAGAAAAGGTTAAACTTCAAAAATGCGAACTTCCCTGTTGATTTAATAGAAAATTTAAGGAAATGCAAAACCCGAAATTCAAAATCTAAAATCCAAAATCGAAATATGTCGCACTCAAACATTTTAGACAAAGACAAAACCGTTCTCGTCGTCGTGGATTTACAGGAAGCGTTTCGGCATCCGATAAATGATTTTTCATTGATTGCTTCGCGCACTTCAATTGTCGTGCGCGGTTTTCAAATTCTAAATTTGCCGATTATTATCACCGAACAATATCCGAAAGGCTTGGGAAGAACAGCGGAAGAAGTTTTATTTAGTTTGCCGCCCGAATTCGAGTTTGTCGAAAAAACGGCATTTAGCTCATGCGGTGCGCTTCCCTTTTTGGAAAAGCTGCGTGCAACGGGCGCCAGCCAAGTTGTTCTCTGCGGACTGGAAACGCACGTTTGCGTCAATCAAACGGCGCACGACCTTTTAATGGAAGATATTCAAGTTCACGTTTTAACCGATTGCGTCAGTTCACGCTTTGCACAGGATAAGGAAAGCGCACTTAGAAAAATGCAGATGAACGGAGTTATACCGTCCTGCGTCGAGATGGCACTTTTTGAATTAATGAGAAATGCCAAGCACGGACAATTCAAGGAAATTCAACAGCTTATTAAATAAAAACCTCTATCGAAACCCTGAAAAATTCAGCCAAAGCCTTCGCTTGATTTTTGCTGATTGAACGTTTGCCGTTAACAATTTCGGAGGCAATACCGCTCGAGCCGAAAATGTGAATTAAATCTTTTTGCTTTAAGTCATTTTCTTCCATCAAAAATTTGAGTATTTCATTGGGCGCAATTTCAGGCATCGGATAATGTTCATCTTCATATGATTCAACCAAGATTGCTAATGTTTTAAGAAGACGCTCTTCCTCAAGCGAAAGTTTGTTTTCGCCTTTGCTCATTAACTCATCAATGTTTGCCAACATTATTTCGTATTCTTTTTCGCTTTGAATAGCTGTCGGCAAAACCTTTACTACTAAATCTGCGTAAGTTTTGTTTTTTATAATTGAAATCATTTTATTCAACAGCGACAATCTGCTTTCCATTTGCCTTTGTCATATTCCGAATGCGTTAAAACAAATCGAATATATATAATTTTTGCTCTGTAGTTTATCTTTGTTATTAATCTGTATTTATTTCCGCCAATATTAAAGACTGTGCATTCACCTACCAAATCCGCATGAGGAAATGTTTCTTTAGTTTCCGCAAAATTTCTCCATTCGGCTTTTTTGCTAAGTTGATACCAATTTTGGAGGGAAACCGCTGCATTTGAGTA
>JAIVJJ010000427.1 GCA_020200095.1 Acidobacteriota bacterium
TTTACAGTCCTTGAGTAGGTCGTCAAGGACTTCAGGTTGAAATGGCATTTTCACTTTTCCTTTCCGCAAGCCGTCACAGCTTGCGCTCAGTGTTGCCATTTACACAATCTTTCTGACACCCTCTGCAACCCGGCAGAACTGCGTCAACCGGATCGGTCGTTCGTGTGCTACGAAAGAGCTTCGGGTCAACCGGACGCTTTGCGTCCAGTTCACGCATCTTCTTCAAATCCAGTAGAACTGTCACAACTGTCAGGTACGCGACCTCTGCTCCGGGGTAACCATTGTCAACCGGGACAAATGCTGGGCTGCCGTCAACTGAGATTACATAGTCCGGCACCCATCCCTCCCGCCGTGGCAAAGTGGCAAGCGTAACGAAAGTGCTCCCGCTTACATCACCAACGCCGCTTCCCGTCAATGGGGCTGGAACGATCTCATATTTCGACAATAAATCACGAACTCGCTTGCTCTCTGCAAGACGGCGTATTGGAGCATATGAAGCGTATTCACCTTCGTATGGCATTGGATTCTCTTTTCGTTATTCCCAGCTTAAACCTCGAAACGCTTAATCTGCACTGGCACCACGAAGAGATTGCTTAAAGTTTTCACTCGCAGAAAGCCGCGGTCTTGCGCCCTCCGAATAGACGACTCAAAATCAGCGAAGTCATAATACTTGCAAAGCTCCCTCGTCTCGTCCGTGTTGTTGAGATGTGCGATGAGGAAATTCGCCGTGTTCTTAACAATGTTACGTTGAATGCTCGACACCTCTTGTGTCGCATAGACTAATCCGAGATGATATTTGCCACCTTCCTTTGCAGTCTTTACCCAAATATCCGAGAAATCTTTATCGTTATCAGGCGGCAAAATAGTGTGTGCCTCTTCGACATAGATCAGGATGTCAGGAGGCATCTCCGCCTTGCGGAACTTGTCTTGATTTTTTCTGAAAATGTACTCCATTAACCGCGAAGCGTTCGCGCGGTTAATCTCCTCGTCACCACTGGATTGATCAATGATCACAAGAGAGCCTTTAAGAATTTCGTTGTAGATGTCATCTGCATAATCGCCTGTAGTCTCGGGCGTGTGCTGCGGAGCCACCTTGCCGATCTGCCGCGAACCGTTCGGGTACTTGAACATCTCCAGAATCTTTTTCAGAGGGTCATCTGCCCAGTTGTCGCCCGAAGAACTCCCTGCCGCATAAGTAGTCTCAAAGGTGTTGTAATCTCCCGATTTGTCGGTCATGAAATCGTAGAGACGTTCACAGATTTGCGCCATCTGGTCCCAAGACAGAGTCCTACTTTCAAGTAAATTAGCTGCGTTAGCGTGTTCAGTAGCTCGCGCGCCCGTGCTGGCTTTCAGTGCATCCCGCAGATCCTTTCCGAACAAACCGGATACAATGGGCGTGATCGTTACAGGTGATTTAAGTCCCGCTTTATTGAGTAGAGCGCGATAACAAGCACGCGGCGGCTATAGCGAGTCATCGCGGAACGGTCAGTGGAGGCTGGTGGATCAAATACTACCTGCTGAAAATTCTTGATGAACTTAGAAGTGTCCCCAGCAAGCGCCTCGTCAATAATGGTCTTGCCCGTCTGCAAATTTTCATCCAAATAAAAGTTTAACAGCTAGAAGTTACGCAGTTGAGATAAGCGAATAAAGTGGATTGGCGATGTAAACGCGCACCGCTTCTCTGATAATTGCCGTCTTCGCTTCAAACCAACTGATGCCTTTGTGATAACAATGACTTT
>JAIVJJ010000428.1 GCA_020200095.1 Acidobacteriota bacterium
ATCGGCGCGGCGATGCGGAAACTGATTCATTTGGCTTACGGAGTCCTAAAGACTGGAAAACCATTTGACCCGAATTGGACGATGAAAATAGCTTGACTTCCAACACAGTATCTGACGTGGGGCAAAACACCGCGCAAGCCTACAAAGAAAACAACGTCCGTGTTTTGCCCTCACGTCCATTGAATTGTTAGGTGGCAGGTGTCGTTTGCTTACTTCCTCTCGTTTCTTTGAAGAGTCGTTTTTAACCAATACTTAAAATCAGTTGCACAACTGATTAACCTGCTGTCCGCGTCAGCTTTATCAGCTGGCGGCGTTATTTTAACAACCCACAGGTCGAGAGAAGATGTTTGTGGGCTTATCGGCTGATTTGAGATAATTTCATATTTGCGGTCATCTACTTTGAAGGTAATCCTGTTACCATCTAGCTTTCCAATCTTTTGAAAATCGTAACCAGCGAATGGCTCTACTGAAGCAACGAACCAACCCTTCTTAGGAATGTGGAAACCTATAACTTCTCCGGCACCACATTTGCCACCTACTTCGATAACAGATTCACCATTTTCAGTAATTATTGTGTTTCCCAACTGAAGATAGATTCTCTCTTTGGATGCTGATTGAGCAACAACCACAGATGAGAAAAACATTATTAGCGTCAAGACAATCCAGATTTTCATATGCCCTCCTATTCATAAACAGTTTACCTCTACATTGGTATAGCCACATAACAAGTCATTAGACATGAGGGCGAAACAGCGACTTTCATTTGGCGTTGGGTGGTTTTTTTCGGCTTGCGTGTATTCAGTTTCACCCCGTGTCAACTCCGCCGTTCAGTTGTCGCCGTAATTTCACTCGATGCTGTGTCGCTTGACCAAATATGCGGTGTTTCTATAATTTCTGCCGCCTTTTCCTTTTCTAACGCCAAATCAAAAACCTCGTCAACCTTGTCAACTGTGCGCCGCCAGTAATTTCTCTTTCACACCACCGATTGGCAAAACCTTTCCGCGTAAAGTAATTTCTCCGGTCATTGCAACATCATGCCGCGCAGGTTTTCCGGTCAGCGCGGAAACCATTGCCGTTGCCAGCGTAATTCCTGCGGAAGGTCCGTCTTTTGGTATTGCGCCTTCGGGAACGTGAATGTGCAAATCCTTTCGATGAAAATCTTTCGGGTCAATACCGAGAGATTCGGCGCGTGAACGAACGCAAGTGAGCGCGGCATGTGCCGATTCCTGCATTACTTCGCCTAGTTTACCCGTTAGCCTGACACCGCCGCGCCCTTTTACCAGCGTTGCTTCAACCTGCAAAACGTCGCCGCCGACTTCCGTCCAAGCTAAACCGTTGACAAGTCCGATTTCGCTTTTGCGGGCTATGTCCTGTTTGCGGAAGCGAATCGTTCCAAGAAGTTCTCTAACTTTCTCTGAGTTAATCGTTTCTTTGAAATTTTCCGCTTTGTCCGAAATAACAAACTTTCGTACGACTTTCCTTAAACAAGAACTAATTTCTCTTTCAAGATTTCGAACGCCGGCTTCGCGCGTGTAATGGCGAATAACTTCCAAAATACCATCGTCGGTAAATTCTACTTTTTCGGCATCTAAGCCGTTGCCTTCAGCTTGCTTCGGAATAAGGTGTCGTTTGGCGATTTCTAACTTTTCGCGTTCCGTGTAGCCCGACAGATTTAAGGTTTCCAAGCGGTCTTGCAGCGCAGCTGGAATAGTGTGTAGAACATTTGCCGTGGCGATAAAAAACACTTGCGACAAATCGTAATCAACGTCCAAATAGTGGTCGCGAAAGGTGTTGTTTTGTTCCGTGTCGAGAACCTCTAAAAGAGCCGCGCTCGGGTCGCCGCGAAAATCCTTGCCGAGTTTGTCAACTTCGTCTAACAAGATTACCGGATTGATTGTTCCCGCCCGTTTCATTAATTGCACAATTTGACCGGGCAGCGCACCGATGTAAGTTCTTCTATGTCCTCGAATTTCCGCTTCGTCGTGAACACCGCCTAAACTTAATCGAACAAATTTTCTGCCCGTCGCATTTGCAATTGATTTTCCCAAAGATGTTTTTCCGACGCCCGGAGCGCCGACAAAACAAAGAATTGTTCCTTTCGGATTTTTAACAAGTTGACGAACGGCGAGATGTTCCAAAATGCGCCCTTTGATTTTCTCCAAACCGTAATGGTCTTCATTTAAAACTCTTTCGGCTTCAATCAAATCGTTAATTTCTTCCGATACCGTTTGCCACGGAACATTTATCAGCCAATCAAGATACGAGCGTGAAACGGTTGACTCGGCAGACATCGGCGGCATTGCTTCGAGGCGCGAAAATTCCTGTAAAGCCTTTTCCTTGGCTTCTTCGGTCATACCCGCTTCTTCGATTTTTTTCTTTAATTCTTCAAGCTCCGCTTTTTCGTCTTTGCGCCCGAGTTCTTTATGTATAGCTTTAATTTGTTCGTTTAAATAATACTCACGCTGGTGTTTATCCATTTGCTTTTTAGTGCGCGAGTGAACTGTTCTGTCAAGATGTTTCTTTTCGATTTCGTTTTCGAGAATCTCAATGAGCTTTTCCAGACGTTCCTGCACGGAGA
>JAIVJJ010000184.1 GCA_020200095.1 Acidobacteriota bacterium
ACATCCGCGCGGGCAACACGCTCGTCGGCTTTGCGACTTACGCGGAAGTGCAGAAGACGGTGAGCCAGAAGACGGTCAAAGGCGTAACGCAAGCCGGACTCGGCTATGATGATCCGCTGATGCGCGAGATTGACGAGAAGGCGGAGATTGCCGCTCGCGCATTTGAGAAGTTCCGCGCGATGCAGACGGAATACGGCATGGACGCCGGAGACTTTCACACGGCGAAGGAAGAACTACGCCACCGCCTCGACGCGCTTGGGCGTGAACTCGACCACTATCTCGCCGGCGAGTACGGCGTGGACGCACAGAAGCCAAAGGATTTTGAGCAGTGGCGCGCGAGTCACCAACCGTTTCACTGGTTCGTGGAATTTTACGAGATTATCAAGCGCGGCGGCTTCGATGTGATCATCGGCAATCCGCCATATGTAGAAATCAATGCGCGCAACATCACATACAAAATTCCACAAACATACACGACGCTGGAGTGTGGAAATCTTTATGCCGTTGTGACGGAGCGATGCAATGCGCTAATAAACAATAAAGGCAGATTCTCCTTCATCATTCCAAGCGCAAGTTGTTGCACGCCGCGCATGTCGCCACTCCTGAACTTGCTGACAGCGAAGTACCCGAAATTATGGGTTAGCATCTATGATGAGCGTCCCGGCAAGTTATTCAATGGAGTTGACCAACAACTTTGCATTCACGTTGGTTTCTCTGAGAAAACCGGGAACGAACTCAATGTAACCCCGATGCGGCACTGGCTTACTTCACCAGCGGATGAACGTAAACATTTATTCGAGACACTGAACTTTGTTACGTTGAAAAGCCGCGAGCGAGTCGCAGAAGTGCCACCGAAAATTGGTAGCTTGGCAGAAGCAAAGTTACTCGACAAACTCTTGTCTGTTAAATCAACGACACTCGCTAACTTATCAACTGCGAGCCGCAGCAAGCCTATTTATTATCGCAATGCAGGCGGACGCTACTGGCGGTTAGTTAAAAGTTTTCCTTCGTATTTCAAATCTGAGTCAGGAAGGCGGGCTTCTACAACAGAGTATCGCTTTTCAGTACGCAACGACGCTGTTCCTGTTGTGGTTGGTCTTTATAGCTCTACGTTGTTCTATTGGTTTTGGCGGACGGTATCGAATTGTCGTCATTTAACAAATCGAGAATTTGAAACTTTCCCGATTGCGTTGTCGCTTTTCGATGAAACAACGCGAACGAAACTTACTGAACTTAGCACCGCATATGAATCTAAGTTGAAGACTACCGCTGTTAGAAGAACCACACAAAATTCAAGCAGCGGCAGAGTTATTCAAGACGAATATTACGTGAACACGGCAAAGCCAATCATTGACGAAATTGACCGCGTGCTTGCCAAGCACTACGGCTTCACCGATGAGGAACTCGACTTCATCATTAACTACGACATCAAGTACCGGATGGGCAGCGCGGAGGCGAGCGGTAACGGCGACGAGTGAAGCTGCTGCCGATTGCTTTTATATTCCGCCTGCCTGATTCATAATCGAGCCGCGAGGTTTAGCCGGTTATGACGCTACAGAGCGTGCGCCGCTTCGCCGAGAGAAATGCCGACTTTCTCGAAAAAATGAATCGTCTCGGCGACTGAAAATTTTGTTTAGAGGCTGTCTGAGAAGTCTCGCGAGGTGCAGACAGATGGAACACAAGCTGACGGTGACATTGCCGGATGAAATTTATCAGCCGCTCGTCGAAGCGG
>JAIVJJ010000185.1 GCA_020200095.1 Acidobacteriota bacterium
CCAAAAGCGCGCGCCCGACGGCGGGCGTCTGCGATGAATGGAATTTACTTATCACTGGGCTCATCCGTATCAACCGGCGAGAGAAGATGAATAAAGCGTTCAGACATAGCGATGCCCTGCGCGACAATAGCCTTCGTCCGTCCACGAAATTATTGAGCAACCACTATGCCGTCACTTCGTCTGCGCCAAACCCTGCGCGCTCTCCGCATTACGTCGCAGCGCTTCTTGCGCCGACACTATCTTCAAGTGGCGGTTAGCCCTCAGCGGACGTTTCCGGCTTGTGGTTGGTACAGCATGATTTGAAGACTGTCCTGCATTCGCGGGACGCGCGGTTTGCTTGGACGGAACTGCGTGTAACTGCGCGGGCGGCACCCGACGCTTCTTGCGCTCCGCGAGCTGATGTTCAAGCCGGTCGTAAGCTTCTAACGCACTCACCAAACAGTTAATGAAATACTGGCAAAGCGCGACCGAACCAAGAAGAACGAGGAATAGTAAACACAAGCAAAGCAGGACTTCCTGTAGGGAGACAGAAGAAGCGGCGGCGAGCATCAACTTATTCATGCGGACATCCACTCCGGGAATAGAATTCGTAAAACGCCATCTCCGCTCGCCACCCTATTTTCAGATAATTTGTGGGGTAAAATAGCTCTGCCGTTCTGGATGATCTGTAACGCTCCCCACGGGCGCGAACTGGCAATCGTTAGAGCGTAGATAGTTGCTGCAATACTTCTCCCCTCCGTACTGCTTTTGTCGGTAGCATAAAGCTTGCCTGATGTTCACGATTTCGATTATGATGAACATCAAAGGAGAAATGATAATGGCAGGCTCAAGCACGACGAAAAAGCATAAGCACTTCATTCTTGACCAAGCAAAAATAGAGCGGGCGCAAAAGCTGCTCGGCACGCAAACGGAGAAGGAGACAATCGAGCGCGCGTTAGAAGAAGTCATCGAGGAGCGCGAGCGCAACCGTCAGGCATGGGCGGCGCACGAGCGTTTCGTCAAAAGCGGCATCGAAATCCGTGATGTTTATGGCGTGCTTCAGGCTGAAACTAAATGACAGGATCGCTAAGTTGAAGATTTCCAATGCAGCCAATCTTGTTTGACACATCCGTATATATCACCGCGCTTCGGCAAGGTGAGACGGCTGTGTTGGGAACGCGGAACGTCGCCTACGGTTCGCCCTTGTGGTTAAGCGCAGTGGTATTGGAAGAACTCTACGCCGGTGCAGACGCACGGGGGCGCAAACGCCTCGCTAAGTTTGAACGTGATTTTGTGAAGGTGAATCGCTTGCTGGTTCCCGAAGCGAACGAGTGGTCGCGGACGGGTGCGGTGTTGGCACAGATTGGCGAGAAGTACGGTTATGAAAAGATCGGCAGAGCGCGTTTGACGAACGACACACTGATTGGCACGAGCGCAGCGCGGCAAGGGATAGTGTTGCTCACTAAAAATGCGCGCGACTTCGGGTTGATTGCCGAGTTTTGTCCGTTACAATATCAACTCGTGTGAAGGCTTGTAAGCTTGCCCGCAAGTATTTCGTTTAATTCTATTCACGTCAGTCAATAACTATGCCGGAATTGAGATGGGTTGGTAAGGAGAAGGTCGTCAATCATCACTTGGAGGTGCCTTTCAGGACGTTGCGAAACGTTTACACCTTCAGTGCGGAAGCGCACGCGGCTGCGTCAAGTGGCGAGGCGGCGAGCGAGGGGGGCAGCAATAAGATTATTC
>JAIVJJ010000186.1 GCA_020200095.1 Acidobacteriota bacterium
AATCGGCAGAACTAAAAATCCGCAACTTCCGCAAGGCGTTGGACTCGGCGGAAAAGGCAACGAAGGCGTGATGGGACAAGTTAAACAAACACCAAATGCCATCGGTTATGTTGAATTGACTTTTGCCACAGCCAATAATCTTCCAACCTCTTTGGTAAAAAATAGTTCGGGCAACTATATAGAGCCAAACAGCGAAACGGTATCGAATGCTGCCGCAGCAATGGCTTCCAAAATGCCCGATGATTTGCGTTTTGAAATCACCAATGCTGAGGGCGCAGACGCTTATCCGATTTCCGGCATTGTCTATGTTTTGGCTTATAAAGACCAAAAAGATGCGACAAAAGGAAAGGCACTGGCAGATTTTTTGTGGTGGGCAATTCATGACGGCGAAAAGTTTGTCAAAGATTTGAAATACGCACCTCTGCCGGACGAAGTAGTCAAAAAAGCCGAAACGAAAATCAACTCAATATCCAACGGCGGCAAACCTTTAAGACAATAATTGGAGAAACTCTTTTGACACAGACTGGAACAACCGGCGATAAAGTGTTCCGCAGTATTTTAATCATCACCGCCTCAATTATTTTGGTAATTATGGCGATGATGATTTTTATGATGGTGTGGAACTCTCTGCCGACGATTCGAGAATTCGGTTTTGGTTTTTTGACGGGGCGAGAATGGAAACCCGCGCTCAGTGAATTTGGCGCTCTTCCCTTTATTTACGGAACAATTGTTTCTTCAGTGGTTGCGCTGATAATTTCCGTGCCGATTTCACTCGGCATCGCTATATTTTTAGTCGAACAAGCGCCGAAGAAAATTGCCACGCCGATTGCCTTTATGGTCGAACTTCTAGCGGCAATTCCTTCGGTCATTTATGGGCTTTGGGGAATTTTCGTTCTCGCGCCATTCGTGCGCGATTATCTGGGCGTGTTTTTGGAAAAATATCTCGGCTGGCTGCCGCTTTTTCAAGGTCGTTTGACCGGAATCGGAATGCTCACAGGCGGAATCATTCTGGCTTTGATGATTACGCCGATTATTACGGCGGTTGTCCGCGATATTTTAGAGGTTGTTCCGACCGCTCAACGTGAAGCCGCGCTCGCGCTCGGCGCAACCAAATGGGAAACTACGCAGATTGTTCTTGGTAACGCGGCTTCAGGAATTGCAGGCGCAGTTATTTTGGGATTAGGACGCGCGCTTGGCGAGACGATGGCGGTAACAATGGTGATTGGAAATTCGCCGCAAATTTCCGCTTCGCTGTTTGAACCGGCTTATACGATTGCTTCGGTCTTGGCAGCAAATTTTGCCGACGCAACCGATGAATTTTATCTAAGTGCATTAATCGAAATGGGCTTGGTTCTTTTCTTAGTTACGTTTGTCGTGAACGCTCTTGCCAAACTCCTTGTAATGAGTGTTGGGAGCAACATCAGACACGCATAATGGCAAATAAAGAATCATCATTACATCGTCGAAGAAAAGTTGTCAGCAGTATTATGACGGTGCTAACTGCCGCCTGCGCCGTTTTTGCGATTGCCGTTTTGTTGATAATTCTTTCGTATATCGCTGTGCGCGGTGTTACATCGGTCAATTTACAGTTTTTGATTGACACGCCAAAACCGGTCGGCGAAGGCGGCGGAATCGGCAACGCGATTCTCGGCTCGGTTTTGATGACGGGGCTGGCTTGCCTTATCGGTTTGCCAATCGGCATCGGCGCGGGCG
>JAIVJJ010000429.1 GCA_020200095.1 Acidobacteriota bacterium
CATTAGCATAGTCCGGCTTTGCTTTAGTCAATTGAGTAAAAGTTTCGACTGCCTCGTCGAGATTTCCGGTTTTAAGAAACGACTTGCCTAAATTGTAACGACAAGTAAAACATCCAGAATCAATATCAACCGCCCGGCGAAAAAGAGAAAGTGCTTCCTTATAGTTGTTTTCAACCAAAGCTTTGCTGACGCCTTGCTCGTTAAGTTCAACTGCAAGATGTGCAACGTTATTAGCATCTCTCCTATGATGAATGTCTACTCCAAAGGCAAAGTTTTTACTCTGCCAATTCAAAATTGTTGAAATCCCGAAACACCCAATTGTTCATTAAGGTGTTGTAGATTATTCCTAAGAACTTCCTTGCCAACGCGATTTTCGCTTTTCCGTGTCCGCGTCTGGCTTTAACTTGCTCGTAATATGTTTTCAAATACTCATTCTTCTTGATTGCCGACAAACTGCATTGCACCAATGCTGTTCGCCCGGTTTTGCTGCCTCTTTTCGTAATCCGACCGTGATTGACGGTTTCGTTTGAATTTGACACCCGCGGCACAATTCCGAAGTAGCTCGCCAATTTGCCCGAAGTTTCAAAATCTTTGATATTTCCAATCACCGCGAGCAATATTGCCGCCGACAAACTTCCGATTCCCGAAATGGTTTTCAAATTCTCAAAGCCTTTCAATTTCATCGCCTCATCATCAATCGCTTTGTCTAATTTCTTGATGCTTTGCTTCAAACTCCGAATTTGTTCGATTATTACTTCCAACTCAACCTGTTCGATTTCGCTCCAATCTTCTTGTAAAACCTTGTCCAATCCTTTTTCTGAAGCCAAACTTGTCTTCTTTAACTTTCTTCCGTTGGAAACAAATAGTGCGTGTATCTTATTAATCAGACTCGTTTTCAGCCGCACCATCTTGGTTCTTGTATTAACCAAACTGTTTACTTTTTCCGCTTCTTCTCGTTTGGCTCGAACTTCCGGCAGCAAATCTGCTTTCAAAAACTTTGCCAAATTTATCGCATCATTTTTGTCCGTTTTCTTGACCGAATTCCTGACCACTTCAAACTGCCTTGGGTTCACCAAAACTACACGGCTTACTTTTTCCTTGACTTTCTCTCGAAACCACCGCGTGTTGCACGTCGCTTCGACCGCGATTTCGTCCCTCTTTTCCAAATCCGAAACGAACTTTTCAATCTCAATCAATTGATACTTCCTTACGGAAATATCGTCTTTTTCTTTCAAATAACAAACCGTAATCTGTGTCGTGTGTAAATCTACTCCGATATATCTCATCTTTTTTCCTCCGAAATTCAGTTGAAATTTTACTTTTGGAGTAGATTCACGGTGGCAAATGTGCCATTCTCCTATTCAAGGTCAAAAGCCTTATGGTGGCGGTGCGGGCGAGAAGCGGGATTGGAGTTAATCTCCTTTACGCGGTCATTTAAGCCGCAAAAAAATGATTCAGCTTCTTGCCTCTCTACTCCAACGTCTTAATTCAACATCAGAGTATCATCGCCACCGTTTAATTCATCATGCCATCTCCTTTTTGTTTTTCATTCTTATTGAATCTTTAAACTGAACAATTTAATCAAAGGTTGAGAAAAATTGTGTTTCTTTTCGGATTACTTTTGCTTAGGCATAATTCCGACAGCTAAATCAAAGCTATCTATTTGAATGAATGCGATATTCTTTACATCTCGCCGTTCGACGG
>JAIVJJ010000430.1 GCA_020200095.1 Acidobacteriota bacterium
AATTTTAACTGCTTAAATTTTAGGTTAAACAGCAAATTCTACAAACAAAATGGAAACTGGAAATTTGAGTGAGGAATTTTGTTTGTTCTAAAATTTACTCAAACAATTACAAAACAAAAAGAGCGTAAAAAAACATATTGAAGATATAATCAAATCTTAAATAAAAATTCAAATGAGCAAATATCATTTACGATTATTTGCCGGTTTTCTTAACCGATACCGGCTAAACGAAACCGCGCATCTGATTTTGCCACTTGAATAAGTTTTGAAGTTTCTTGGGTTAAACGCTTGGAAGATAAATAAAACTCCGCCTCTTGACGCGCTTTATCCAAAATTTCCAAATCGCGAATGATATTGCCGATTTTGAAAGTTTGCACACCGGATTGTCTTGTGCCGAGAATTTCGCCCTGTCCGCGAATTTCCAAATCCTTTTCGGCAATGCGAAAACCGTCCGTTGTCTCTTCCATAATTCCAAGCCGTTCTTTGGCAACAGCGGTTTTTTTGTCGCCCGTTAAAAGAACGCAAAAAGACTGTTCGGCGCCGCGTCCGACCCGCCCGCGAAGCTGGTGAAGCTGCGAAAGTCCGAATCTTTCGGCGTGTTCGATAATCATCAGAGAAGCATTTGGAACGTCAACACCGACTTCGATAACCGTCGTCGAAATCAGAATATTGGTTTCGCCGCTAACAAACCGTTGCATAATTTCTTCTTTTTCCGAGCCTTTCATTTTACCGTGAAGAAGCCCGACATTGTATTGCGGGAAAATTTCATCGCGCAGTTCTTCAAACATCTTCGTTGCCGCTTTCAAATCCATCTTTTCCGATTCTTCGATTAACGGATAAACAATATAAACTTGTCTGCCAAGCCCAATTTCACGTTCGATTCCTTTATAAATTCCACCTCGTTGGTCTTCACCGACGACAACTGTTTTTACCGGCGTTCTGCCAGGGGGAAGCTCGTCAATTACGGAAACGTCCAAATCTCCATAGACAGTCATTGCCAAACTGCGCGGAATTGGCGTCGCAGTCATCACCAGAATATCTGGATTAAAACCTCTAGCGCGCAGTTCGCCACGCTGCATTACCCCGAAGCGATGTTGCTCGTCAACAACTGCTAAACCGAGTTTTTCGAATTCAACCGTATCTTGAATAACGGCGTGAGTTCCGATAACGGTGTGAATTTCGCCTTTCGCAATATCATTTTGAACTTTGCGTTTTTCGGCGGCACGAAGGCTTCCGATAAGTAACTCAACGCGATACGGCGAATTGGCAAAAATTTTTCTGGCATTACGGGCGTGCTGTTCTGCTAAAATTTCAGTCGGCGCCATCAAAGCGGTTTGGTAACCGTTTTCCATTGCCGCAAACATCGCCAAAAATGCGACAATCGTTTTCCCGCTTCCGACATCGCCTTGCACAAGCCGATTCATCGGCGCGTCCGATTGCATATCGTCAAAAATTCGCTGAACGACTCTTTGCTGCGCGCCGGTTAATGTAAAAGGCAAAAGCGCTTTTATTCTTTCGTAAATTTTATCGTTGATTTCAATCAATGTGCCTTTGGGTTCTTTCGTTCGTTCTCCGCGTTTTAGTTGTAAGGCAAACGAAACCCAAAAAAACTCTTCGAAAATTAAGCGTTTATGCGCGTTGCTTCGCGCGGCTGCGTAATCAACAAGGCTTACATCTTCAGGGGGAAAATGAATC
>JAIVJJ010000238.1 GCA_020200095.1 Acidobacteriota bacterium
CATTGCCTTGTCCGTCCGAATCGGTATCGAGTTGGTCAGGATTCGATATCGCCGGACAGTTATCAGTTTCATCCGGCGCACCGTCGTCGTCGCCGTCCGCGTTCGCCTGAACGCCCCACGATGGCTGTGTATCATGTCCCGGATTGTTAGACAAGTTGATTTGATTCGAGCCATCGGCGTTCATCACATAAATCTCATAGTTGCCGTCGCGGTTTGATTGAAATGCGATCTTGCTGCCATCATCGCTAAAGGATGGGCAACCATCATTGTCGGGACTGTTAGTTAAGCGTGATTGATTCGTGCCGTCGGCGTTCATCAAGTAAATCTCACGGTTGCCGTCGCGCTCGGAACCAAAAGCAATCTTTTCCTGCGCGGCGGCGATAATCGGCAAGGCGCACAGCAGCATTGCCAGAAATAAAGCGGTTGAAAATAGGTTTTTGGTTGTGTTATGTAGTTTCATAGTTTTTCTCCTTTGTTTGGTTGAAGCAGAAACCAACTGACATTGTTTATAAGTCGGGCTGTCTTTTGCGGGATTGTTGGTATTGATGCCGATAATCGGCAAGCTGATTTTTTGCATTGTCTTTTTTCTCCTTCTCGGATTTATCCGTGTAATGTGTTATATTTGCGCTCGAAAGCGACATCTTGAAACGAACGCCGTCTTTGGCTACAGTTTCGACAATACTCTCCGGGGATTTGAAAAGTCCTCTGAAAAATCTCGATTATTTCTAGGAAAATTCTCGGCGGGTTCTCGGAAGGTTTTATGAGCGAAAATCCAAAGCATTTTTACGAGTTTGGCGAATATCGTCTCGACCCGGTCGAGCGGCAATTGCTGCGCGATGGACGAGTGATAACGCTGACTCCGAAAGCTTTCGAGACGCTTTGCCTGCTCGTCGAAAACGGCGGGCATCTGCTGGAGAAAAATCGCCTGATGGAAATGCTCTGGGCGGATGCTTTTGTCGAGGAAGGCAACTTAGCCGATAACATTTCCAAAATCAGACAGGCGTTGGGCGACAGCCGGAAAGCGCCGAAGTTTATCGAAACCGTTTCAGGGCGCGGTTATCGTTTTATTGCCAAAGTCGAAAAAATTGAAGCGAAAGCATTTCAAAATTTAACGACTGAATCAGAAAAATCGGAAAAAACGCCAGCACATTTGATTTCCTTTGAAACAAGCGCGAACCGGCAGCTGCAAACCGCGTCAACGGAGCCAGCAAACGACGAAAAGGAATTGCCGAAAACACCAGTGAGAGAGGTAACTTTTTTTCAAGCGTCCGTTGCTGACTATTTTTCACCGCGAGAGATACGGACGGAAAAGGCGGTAAGCAAGCCGTTGGCAAAATTCGATTCGACGCGCAAGCGTCCTGCGACAAGCATTTCGCCGGTTAAGACAGGTCTTTGGAAACAGCGAAGCCGAATTTTAGTCGGAGCAGCCGCTTTTATCTTAACCGGAAGTCTGCTTTTCTATTTTTGGAACGCGAACCAGCAGCAGACGTCGCTCGCCCGCCCGACAGCGAAATCAATCGCAGTGCTTCCATTTAAGCCGTTGGCGGCAAGCAACCGGGACGAATCGCTCGAACTGGGAATGAGCGATTCGTTGATTACCAGACTCGGCAGTATCGGGCAAATCACGGTGCGTCCAATCAGTGCCGTGCGTCGCTATACCGATTTGGAGCAGGACGCGGCAGGGGCTGGGCGAGAATTACAAGTTGAATCGGTGTTGGATGGAACTATTCAACGAGCGGGCGAGCGAATCAGAATAACGGCGCGGCTAGTGCGAGTCGAAGACGGCAGGACGCTCTGGACGGAAACCTTCGATGAAAAATTCACGGATATTTTCGCCGTCCAGGATTCGATTTCTCAAAAAATAGCCGGGGCGTTGACTTTGCATTTGAGCGGCGAGGAGCGTAATCAGCTGACCAAAAAATACACCGCCAATGCTGATTACCAGCAGGCGATTGACATTGACCCAAATTACGCGCTCGCCTACGCTGGACTAGCTGACTCCTATAATCTGCTGGGAAGCTACGGCGTTCTGCCGCTCAAAGAATCGCATCCGAAGGCGCGGGTGGCGGCGGAAAAGGCTCTGGAGATAGACGGCGAGCTTGCCGAAGCGCACGCTTCGCTGGCGGCGGTCATCGCGGATTATTATTGGGACTGGGCGGCAGCCGAAAAACATTTCAAACAAGCCATCGCCTTGAATCCGAATTATCCGGTGGCGCGTTACTGGTATTCGCAGCATTTGGGACGAATGGGGCGGCTCGACGAATCAATCGAAGAAGCAAAACGAGCGCGGACGCTGGACCCTATTTCGCCCAGCGCTAACGCGCATGTCGGATTAGCTCTTTATCGCGCTCGGCGTTACGACGAGAGCATAGCGCAGCTGCAAAAAGCACTGGAAATTAACGCCGAAACACTTGACGCGCACATCTTTCTCGGCTTTGTTTATGTTCAGCAGAGAAAAAGCGAAGAGGCAATCGCCGAATTTCAAACAGTGGCTAAACTCTCGCAGCGAAATCCGAGTTTGCTGGCGCTTCTCGGCTACGGGTACGCGATGGCGGGAAAGCCGGACGAAGCGCGGGCGATTCTCAAGGAAATAAATGAAAAATCAAAGAATCAGCCGGTTTCTCCGCTTGAAACGGCAATAATTTATATTGGACTCGGAGAACGCGAGCAAGCATTTATCTGGTTGGAAAAGGCATATGACGAACGGGCTTGGCAATTGGGATTTCTCAAAGTAGAGCCACTATTCGACCCGCTTCGCTCTGATTCACGCTTCAACGACCTGATGCGGCGCGTCAATCTCATACCTCACTAACCGTAAATTTGGCAATAATTGGATAAGATAAAAACGGGAAAACGCGCATCAAACCGCTTCGCCGGCATCAGTATGAGTTTTCGGGTTATTGCGATAGCTAGAGCGGATTTGGAATCAATCTACGGAAAAAATCACTGTCAGAACCGATTGCAGCACCAGACGGTTTATCATTTGTTAGTCAATCGACAGTTATTGCAGAGGGTTTATCTTCAAGTTCGACCGCCAGCTACCGCAATTTGGTTTTCGTACATCCAATCTAAAACCGTTCTAGTTTGAGGATGTCTAATTCTAAATAAGCATCTGACTATTTATTAACCGCATAAAAGTGCAGAGTTTTTCGCAAAGCTCACAATTAAAATCCGATGTGCTCCAATTTATCACCAATCGTTTCTTTCACGCAATTTAGTGATGTGCGCTGTGTGATGTCGGCTGTGCCATTCGTAAAGTCCGAGCATTTTTTCCAGCGTCCATTTTCCCGAATCAGGATGATTTAATTCCTTTTGAAAATCCTCGTCCGACATTGATTCTAAAAGCGCTGTCCAGCGCGCGTGAATGCCTTCGATAATTTTCAAAGAAACATCAATCGGCATTTTGCTGTCGGCAAGTTCCGCCCATCGGTCTTCGGCGTAGGGACGGATGGTCGGAACGTCTTCAGTTAAAGCGAGTTTGAAACGAATAAAAGAATTTAAGTGGCTGTCAGCAATATGATGAACGGTTTGCCGAACCGTCCAACCTTCGGGACGATACGGCGTTTCTAATTGTTCATCGCTTAAACCTGAAATTGCCTTTTTCAAATTTTTCGGTAGTTGTGAAATTGTCTGGACAAATTCTTTTCGCAATTCAGCCGTAATTTCGATATTTTTTTCAAATTTTCCAAGCGGAAAACGCAAATCTTCGCTCATCTTTTACTCTCCAAAATAATTCTCAAATCTAGTAAACTCCTTCAGAAAAGCGAGCTTAACCGTTCCCGTCGGACCGTTGCGCTGTTTTGAAATCAAAATCTCGGCAATACCGGCATTTTCTTCTGAAGGTTTGTAGTATTCATCACGATAAATAAAAGCAACCACGTCGGCGTCTTGCTCGATGCTGCCTGATTCGCGTAAATCTGACATTAAAGGTTTCGGCGGATTTCGCGCTTCGGGCGCGCGTGATAATTGCGAAAGGGCAACAACCGGAACGCTTAATTCTTTGGCTAAGCCTTTGAGTTCGCGTGAGATTTGCGAAACTTCCTGCTGACGCGATTCAGTTCGGCGCGAACCCGACATCAATTGCAAATAATCCACGACAATTAAATCAAGTTTCTTTTGTTCAGCTGCAAGGCGTCTCGCTTTTGCACGCATTTCCAGAATCGAAATTCCGGGTGTATCGTCAATAAAAATTTTTGCGTCCGAAAGTGTTCCGATTGCTTGCGCTAATCTTCCCCATTCATCGCGCGTCAAATACCCGGTGCGAAAGCGATGCGCGTCAACCCGCGCTTCCGAACTAAGCATACGCATCACGAGTTGTTCCTTTGACATTTCCAGAGAGAAGACCGCAACTACGGCTTTTTCTAAAATCGCCGCGTTTTGCGCTAAAGTTAAACACAAAGCGGTTTTGCCCATTGACGGTCTTGCGGCAACGATTATCAAATCAGTCTGCTGCAAACCGGAAGTCATCTGGTCAAGATCGCGGAAACCCGTCGCAAGTCCGGTCAACGCGTGCGTTTCGCGTTTAGCATATTCCTGAATTTTTGCCAGAACCGTTTCGGCAATCGGTTGAACGTGCGCGAAACCCTGTCGCGTTTTTTCGTCCGCCAGAGCGAAAATCATCTGTTCGGCGTGGTCGAGAATTTCTTCGGCATCTTCTTCTTCGGCAAGAGCTTCGCTGGTGATCTGATTGCAGACTTTAATTAAATTTCGAGTGATTGATTTATTTTTGACTACTTTCGCGTAATCGAAAATGTCTGAAAAATGAGGCAGTCCGTAGGTTAAATTTGTGATGCCCGCAATGCCGCCGATTGAATCAACAGAGCCGTCTTTTTTTAGTTCTTCGCCGATTAAAATTGGGTCAATGCGTTCGCCGCGTTCGAAAAGCGAAATCATCGCTTTAAAAATCCGGCGATGGTTCGGCGAATAAAAATCTTCAACCGCTAATTGCTCGATAGCTTGTGTAATAATTTCATTATCCAGCAAAATTGCGCCCAAAATTACGCGCTCGCTTTCGACGTTTGACGGAAGCGGTTTGTTAAGAAATTGTTCGCGTTCAAATTCTGGAGTCGGTGTTGCCATTATCGGTAGTTAGTTGATTGACCGTAACTTTTGAAACCTAATTTTAAGTTTTTGATTTAATAGAAAAAGACCGCAAGTTAAAAGTTAAACTTGCAGTCTTAAATCCTACTACAAACGGTGCGAACAAACAAAATTTTCTTACCGTTTTATTATTTATAATTTTAGCCTTCAACTTCCGTTGCAATCTCTTCGTTTATGCCGGTATTTTCCTCCGCATCATCAACAGTTTCGGTTGTAACAGCTTTTGTTTTTGCAGATTTTCTCGGCTGTGTTTCTCCTGTTACTCCGCCTTCAGCCGTCACGGTTACGGGAATTTCAAACGTTACTTCACGGTGAAGTTTGACGTTAACCGTAAAATCACCTGTTTCTTTGATTGCGTCTTTAAGCGCAATTTTTCGGCGGTCAATTTCATAACCTTTTGCCTGCAAGGCATCGGCAATATCCATCGAAGTTACTGAACCGAAAAGCGTTCCGGTTTCCCCTGCTTTGCGTTCAAAAGAAAGCGTTATATCTTTCATCTGTTCGGCTTGGGCTTCGGCAGTTGATTTATCCTGCGCGGATCTTTTCAAAAGCGCCGCGCGTTCCAGCTCAATTTGTTTGAGATTTCCTTTGGTTGCTAAACTAGCAATTTTTCTCGGAAGCAGATAGTTTCGCGCGTAGCCTGATTTAACTTTAACGATTTCGCCGCGTCCGCCAAGAGTATCAACGTCTTCGCGTAAAAGAACCGTTGTCGTTGCCATAATTTTAAATTCCTCCTTTTTAGTCTGAAACGAAAGGTATTAGCGCCATTGAACGCGCGCGTTTGATTGCGCGGGCAATGCGGCGTTGGTCTTTTGCCGAAATCTGTGAAATGCGGCGCGGCAAAATTTTACCGCGTTCGGGTATAAATCGCCTTAAATAATCAATGTCCTTCCAATCTACATAATCTGGAACAAACTGACCTTGCCGGCGACGTTGAAAACGCCTCGGCATTCTTTCCACTTTTTGTTCGTCGCCCAAATCAATATCTTTAATTTCGTCTACCGTATCAATTTTATTCGTCTTTTTTTCCATTTTCAATACTCCTGTTTATTGATTAATTTGAGCTTCGTCAGCCATTGCCGTATCGGATTCATTGCCTCGACGCGCGGTTCTTTGTCTCTTCTGACGGTCTTCGCGTTTATTGCGATGTTTTTCCGCCGTCTTGCGCTCTTCGTCAACTCTGACCGTTATATAACGCATAATTGTGTCATTAACACGCATTCTACGTTCGAGTTCGGCAATTTCTTGTCCCGAACCTTCAACTTCAAATAAAACGTAATAACCTTCCGTTTTCTTCCTAATCGGATAAGCTAACGGTCGCCGCCCCATATTATCGGTTCTAACAACCGTGCCGCCTTCATTTGCAATCAATTTTTCGATTGCTTCGTTTAATTGCGTGATGTCGTCCTCAGCCGCGTCGGGCGTGCCGATATACATCACTTCATATACTCTTTTTTCTGCCAATGTTTTGTCCTCCTTTTGGCTCGTCTAGCCTCATTATTTAATAATGAAGCAAGAAGGGATTTATTAATGGTAAATGCAAAATGTAAAATGGAAAATTTGTTTTTACGTCTTAATTTTCCATTTTCTGTTTTCCATTATCCATTATATTTTGCCATTGCATTTTCTACTCCGTCTCTTAAAACGGCGCGAACTGCTCCGGCGCTTTGTTGTAAAATTTCATTAACCTTTTCCAAATCCACTTTCGAAAAATTTTCCAATACAAAACTTTTCGTGTCATTAATCGGATGTTCTGGCTGAATGCCAATTCGCAAGCGAATAAATTCTTCGGTTTTTAAACAGCCGATTATTGATTTTAAACCATTGTGTCCGCCTGCCGAACCTTTCGCGCGAAGCCTGATTTTGCCAAACGGTAGAGCTAAATCGTCGGTTACGACAATCAGTTTTTCCGCGTCTCGATTTTCCTTTTTTAACAAACAGATGATTGCTTCGCCGCTTAAATTCATAAAAGTTTGCGGCTTTACAAGTTCAACTGTTTCGTCTTCAATTTCGGCGCGTCCAATTAAAGCGCGACATTCTTCACGCTTCACCTGTAAATTTTCTTCACGCGCGAAATAATCAACCAGCAAAAATCCGAGATTGTGGCGCGTTTTTTCATACTTCGCACCCGGATTTCCCAAACCCACGACGAGCCAGTTTTTTTCAGACGGCGAATTCATATCTTAAAGTAAAAATTCTTCTGAATCGCAATCTAAAAAACAGGTGATTATTTTTCGTTGGTTTCGCCTTCGCCTTCTTCTGAATCCTCGCCCTTTTGGTCAACCAATTCCGGTTCGGCTGCTTCCGGCGCCGGTTCGAGTTCTTCCTCTTTAACCAAAACGACTGATGCTACAACCGTCTCTGGCAATTCGTGAATTTCGACGCCTTCTCCAACTTTAAGGTCAGAAACGTGAATTGATTCGTTCAATTGCAGATTTGTTACGTCAACCTCGATAAACTCGGGAATTTTGCTCGTTTCGCACAAAACTTTTATCTCGCGCGTTTGCTGATTTAAAACTCCGCCTTCGTTTTCTTCGACTCCGACGGCTTCGCCAATCAGATGAATCGGCACGGTAACTTCGATTTTTTCGCCCTTAGCAATACGGCGCAAATCGGCGTGAACCAAACGACCTTTAAGCGGATCAATTTGCCGGTCTTGGAAAATCACGTCACCCGAGCCTTCTCCAGCCATATCGAGCGAAAAAATAGTATTTACTCCGGTGTCAGAACGTAGAATCGTAGCTAAATCGCTTAGTTCAGCTACTGCGGCGACCGCCTCACCGCCACCGCCGTAAACAACGACAGGAACTTTTTTCGCTTCTCGAATCCGTCGCGCATCATTTTTTCCGCGTCCTTCTCTTTTTTCTGCTTTTACTACAACTTTGTCTGCCATATTTTTTAACCTTTCAAACTCGTTCTTTGTTGCCGGTACTAAGTCTTCGGCTTTTGCTGACCGCTGTCTACCAACAACTGACCACTTTCTAAATAAATAATGACGAAACACTAGTTTCATCATGAATTGATTTAATTCCCGATGAAAGAAGTTTCGCTACGCTTAAAACTACAATTCTACCTTCTTCCTTTAGTCTTTCGCCTTTTTCGCAAAGCGGGATCGTATTAGTAACAACAATTTTTTCAAGATGCGAATTGCTCAAATTTTCAATCGCCCTGCCAGATAAAACTCCGTGCGTAAAACAAGCATAAATACATTTTGCGCCGTTTGCGTGTAATGCGTCGGCAACTTTGCAAATCGTTCCGCCCGTATCGCACAAATCGTCAATTATCAAACAATTCTTCCCTTCTACCTCGCCGACCACGTTCATTACTTCCGCGACATTGGCTTTTTCGCGTCTTTTGTCGCAAAGCGCCAATCCGGTATTCAATCGTTTAGCGTAAGCGCGGGCGCGTTCCGCACCGCCAGTGTCCGGGGCAACAACTATTAAATTTTCAATCGGATTTTCTTGAAAATAATTGACAATCACCGGCGCGGCGAAAAGATGGTCAACCGGAATATCAAAAAACCCTTGAATCTGCGAAGCGTGCAAATCAATTGTCAAAACCCTCTGCGCACCAGCCGTCGCAATCAAATTCGCAATCAATTTAGCGGCAATCGGTACGCGCGGGCGATCTTTTTTATCGGAACGTGCGTAACCGAAATACGGAATTACCGCCGTTACTCTTTCCGCCGAAGCTCGCCGAAAAGCATCGAGCATTACGAGCAATTCCATCAAATTCCGGTCTGTCGGCGGGCAAGTCGGCTGAATTATAAAAACGTCCGCACCACGCGCATTTTCTTCAATCTGAAAATTAAACTCGCCGTCGGAAAATCTCCCCGTGCTTGACCTTCCCAAATCACAAGTTAAGTGGTGACAAATTTCTTCGGCTAATTCGGGGTGCGCGTTGCCCGAAAACACTTTGATATTGCCAGTTACACTCATTTGCTTTACAAATTATAAATAAACGACGAGCAACTTTTTCTTCTCAAGTTGCCCGTCTTTTTAGTTGGCTGGGGCGAGAGGATTCGAACCTATGAATGCCGGATCCAAAACCCGGTGCCTTACCACTTGGCGACGCCCCAATAAAATTTAGAAATCTTTCAAAAGCAAATCTTCCCTGACTTTTAGTGAATTTCTATAAAACGAGCGCGAAATTGTTCTTACGGAAAACACACGCCATTTTGTTGCGCTTTTGATTTGCTCAAATGCAAACTGCATTGATTTTTCACTGTCAAAGATACCGAAAACGCTTGCTCCGCTTCCCGACAACAAAGCGTTTTGACTACCGAAATCTAAAAGTTTTTTCTTAGCAAATTCGACTTCAGGCTCTAACTTGAAGACAACCGCTTCAAAATCGTTTATCAATTTTGATTGCCGTAAAATCAACGAATTTGTAAAATCGCGGCAAATTGGAAGAATACTTTTTGAGCTTTTATTTGTCAAGTGAGGCGCATTTAATGCAGCAAAAGCTTCCGCAGTTGAAACATTTACGTTCGGCGTAACGATTAAGATGTGTTTTTCTTCCAAATCTTTTAGCGGATAAATTTCAGTTCCGCGCCCCGCGCCTAATGCCGTTCCGCCATAAAAGAAAAACGGGACGTCTGAGCCAAGATTTTTTCCGATTTCTAAAAGCTCCGCAAAATCAATTTCAATTCTCCAAAGTTTCGTTAAACCACATAAAGCAACCGCCGCGTTTGAAGAGCCGCCGCCAAGTCCGCCCGGCGCTGGAATGTTTTTTTCAAGATAAATTTTTGCGCCTTTTTTGATACCGAGTTTTTCCTGCAAAAATTTTGCCGCTTTAACAACTAAATTTGCCTCGCCGGGCGGAATTTTTTTATCGTTGCAAATCAAAACAATTTCATCTTGTTCTGAAAAGGTTAAATAATCAGCAAGCGAAATAGTCTGAAAAACGGTGCAAAGTTCGTGAAAATTGTCTTCGCGCTTCCCCATAATGCGCAAAAACCAATTTATTTTTGCGAAAGAAGGAATTGTAAAAGTGTTCTCCATTATTTTTTATTTTGAAAAATGCGAGAACAACTTAAATCCATCTATTTTCAAAATTTTGCTTGTATTATAAATCTCTTGAATACGATTTTTGTCATTCGGCGCGAAGCAGAAAACCTCCCTCGGTTACAACGCTGTCTTCCACAAACCTTCAAGAACGGGATAAAACCCATCAGTTTCCGCACCGATTTTTATCGGTCGAAAAATGAAAACATTAGGATTATCCATGGCGACGAAAACAACTTGCTGATTAAATTTCAGCATTTTTTGCTAAAAACCGCGATTACGCGCCTGCGAGTTTGTCAATGCAAACGACCGCAAACCGCTTGACCACGATTTACAAATTGACCAAGTTTCGCATTAATTTGCTTTCCTGATTATTTTTTTAACTTTAATTTCAAACGGTTGATTTCTTCCGTTCCGAAAGAAAGATTTAAGGCTTTCTGCCAAGCTGAATTAGCAAGTTCGATTTTCGCTTGTTTTTGGTAAACGTCACCGAGATGTTCATAGGCTGTTGCCGAAGAAGCATCAAAACGTAATGCCATTTTTAAGTATTTTTCGGCGTTGTCCAATTTACCAAGTTTGAAATACGCCCAGCCCAAGCTGTCTAAATAAGACGGATTATTCGGCTCAATACTCAACGCTTGCTGTATCAAATCCAATGCTTCATTCAGTTTTTCGTTTCTTTCCACTAAATAATAACCCAAATTGTTAAGCGCAATCGGATTTCTTGATGATTGCTTTAGTACACCGCGCAATGTTTCTTCCGCAGATTTAAAATCGCCTGACCTCTGTTGAGCGGTTGCTAAAGTTAATTTTGCAATCTGCTTTTTTTCTTCGCTGTCGGCAACTGAATACGCTTGATTTGCTGCGCCGATGGCTTCTTTATCAAATTTTGCTTGGCTGTAAAGATTGGAAATAAATAGGTAGTTGGAAAGATCATCATCCATTTGTGTCGAAATCGTAAATGTTCCCGTTTCATCTACTTTGATTGGTTCTTTTGCGGCAGTACTTTTTTTATTAATCAAAGATTTCACTAGTCTGACAGCTTCTTCAACCTTTCCGTTGTCAGTTAAAATTGAAGCTTCAAGTCGTAAAAGTCCGTAATCATCCGCATTTCTTGCTCTGAGAGCGCGAATTGCTTGCAATGCTTCTTCTTTTTTTCCCGTTTCGCGGTAAAAGGAGATCAGTTTTTTATCGGCAAATAAATCGTTTTTGCCGAGCAATATGCGAGCGCGTTCAATAACGGCTTTAGCGTCATTCAAACGATTTGCTTTTTTATAAACGTCTATCATTTTATCAAATATACGAATTGCAAAATCACGTTCTTCGTCCAATACCGGTTTGTTTTCAACTATTCCGCGAACTGCTAAAGCGTTTTGATAAACCGCAACTGCTTCGTCATAGCGGTTGGCTTCAAAATAAATATCTCCTAAAGCAGTTTGTAGATTGGCGGCGGAAATTTTGTCTTTATCAACAAGTTTGGCAGTAGCATCGCTAATAATTTTCGCGGCGTCGTTAATTTTTCCGCTTCGCGCCTGTACCTGTGCGAGAAGCACAATCAAGGTTGAGTTACTCGGATTTGCATAAACAGCCTGTTGCAAGGCTTGAACAACTGTCGCTGCCGAACTGGTATCAACGGTTTCCAAGGCTTCGCTCAATAATTCGATGGTTTCATTATTTTCCGGATCATCGGCAATAGCACGACTTAAAATTTCGACGGCTTGCCTGGTCTGCCCAATTCTTATTAAAGCATCGCCGAGTTTGACCGAAGCTGATTCGGGCGCGAGGCTTTCGCCTTGAAAAACTATGCCGTAAAAACCGTTATTGAGCGGCATGGCGGAAGCTAGCCAATTTCTAAGAGCGTCTATCCGTTCTGCGGACTTGTTGGTTTTAGCATAAAACTCGCTCAAAAAAGCAAACGCTTCGGCATTTCGCGGGTCAAGCCGTGCCACTTCCTTCCATTCGTTTATTGCTTTCTGGGTAAAATTCGGGTCGAGAACACCTCTGTTCAACTGACTTTTAGAGGTATAAAGTTGAGCTAAAATCTGATGACCACCAAAATTGTTCGGTTCGATTTTTACGGCGATACTAGCCAGCAGAATCGCTTCGTCAATATTACGTGACGTCCTTCTAGTTAAATCGGCAAGCGCCGTGTAGGCTTCAGCGAGGGTCGGGTCAAACTCGACAGCCGCTTGTAAGGCTTCTCTGGCAAGCCTTAAATTTGTCGTCATAGAGGCTTGTGAACGCTGACGGCTAGTCATACTCCAAATGTATCGTTGTCCTTCGAGCAATTTCGCGTAAGCCTGCTCTCGTTTTTCGCGCGGGATTTCGGTTTTCTGCTGTAATTGCACTAAGTTTTTGGAAATAATATCGGCAAGTTTCGGATCTGTCTCAACCGACGGTGAAGCCGGACGCGGCGCTGGAGGATTGTTTTGAGCATAAACGCTTTTTATGCCGAATAATATCGAAATTACAATAAAAATAAATTTTATACTTTTCATCTAAAAACCTCTCAAACTTTTTCCATATTAGCCGCAATTTTTTCCCAGACGGATTTGCGCGGAAAATTTATAAAAAATACAATCAGCGCCACGGCAACGGTGCGAAGCATATCAGCCCCGCTGCCATTTAATACAGCAATTATAAATCCAATAATGGCAATCGCTTCGGCTAATGATCCTAATATAATCGAATTTGTTTGCAATGTTGCAAACAATCCAGAAAAGCCTTTGAGTAATGTTATGTCTTTAAGCCTTTCCCATTTAAACAATATCCGCCGCAAAAGAAATGTTCCGACGCCTATAAACAAGACCGCAATCCAAAGCGGTATTAAAGATTTTGAATTTATCGCAGATTCAGAATTTCCAGCGTAAATCCACCCGACAATTGCTAAAACAAGGGTGGTTGTCATCTGTCCTGCAACGATAAGAGTGGTAATTCGGTAACGCTTTTCTAATTCAGATTTATTTTCCGCGGAAATTTCTTCCATATTCACAAATTAAATTGAACTGATAAATTAATAAAAAGCCGCTTTTGGTACAATTAATTTACTCAAAAGCGGCTTTTTTCTTCAAGCATAGGTTTTCTTTTCAACTGAAAATCAAATTGCTTCTCTGCTCAAAGTTTTACTTCTGCTCCGAAGGCAGTTGCCGTTGCGAAATAACGGTTGTCAATGATTTCGGAATTTGCGATTCATTTATATCGCCTTGATTTTCGATAATTTGGTCAATTAATTCAAATTTTGTTTTATCGAAATCATCGGTCATCAAAACCCCGTTTCTGTCAATAGTCATCGGATAGATACCGAAAACCTCGTTCTTGAAATTAGCAAAAAACGATTTCTCTTCCGGCGGCGAAACTTTTACTTTTTCCGGGTTCGGCGGCGGAATGTTCGCTCCGATAAGCTGCAACTGCTCTTTGGCTTTTTTAAAGTAATCGCTGTTCGGGTAATCGCGCGCCAATTGTTGATAATACTTCGCCGCCTGGTCGGTTTCTTCTTCAAGCTGGTAAGTTACAGCAAGTTTATAAAGAGCTTCGTCCATAAACGTGAAATTAGGATATTTGTCCAAAATCTCTCGATAACGCGACTGCGCTCCTTTTAACCCGCCTTTCTTTTGATCAACCGAAAGTTTGTAATAGTAATTAGCGACATAAAGATTATGAAGCCCAAGGTTATCCTGAACCTGCGCTAAACGCGCCTCGGCTTCTTTTCGCAAAATTGGGTTCTTACTTTGTTGAAGAAGCGCCTTCAAGCGTTGTTCTGCTCGTTTAGCGCGTGTTGCGTCACGGTCGGGAAGCCCGACTTGAAGCATCTCCGATTCAGCGATTTTCAGCAAAACTCTGTCGGATAAAGGATGCGTCGGAAAAAATGTTAGCCAATCCTGATACGCTGACGCTGCTTGAATAAGTGAGCTGGTCGAGCCTTCTAAATAAAAACTGTCGGCAACGGCAAGTTTTGCCATCGGAAGATACGGCGAATCCGGGTAAGTTGAAATAATTGTTTGAAACAAAAGTCGACCGACATCATAATTATTTTTTCGCACTTCTTTAGTGGCGTTGATAAACAATTCTTTATCTCGTCCGGGCGTTACAGTTCCAATCAATTCTTCATATTCGTCATTTCCGCCGCCACCGAAAATTCCCAAAAACTTTTTCTTTTTCTTGATTTCACGCGGTTTGCCTACGTCAGAAACAGGGTTTGCCCGCGCACTAGCACTTTCCAGAAGCGCATTGTCAACGCGTGTTTGAAACTCCGAAACAGTTGCTTCAACCTGTTCAATATCGTTTATTTCATATTTTTCAGAGCGTTCAACCTTGCCGCGCAAATTGTTGACTTCCGACTGTAGATTCGACGTTTCTTTTTCCAAAGCCTTTATTCGACCAAGCGGCGTTTCCAACGATTGTTTATCATCTTTTTTAGATTTGTCGTCTTTGCTGCTTTCCTTTAAGGTTGCAGATACGCTGCCCAGAGAACGACGCATCGTTTCCAGCTTTTGTCGCATAATTTCCAGCCGTTGTAACGGCGAGTTATCGGTGTTTTTATTTTGCGCCAAACCCGGTATGACAAAACTCAGAGCCAAAAATAAACTTAAAATCGCTGCTTTATTATTTTTTCTAAAAAACATATTTTCTCCAGTTATCAGTTATCAGTTATCAGTTATCAGATTTTTTATAGACTGATGACTGATAACTATTGACTGTTTTCAAACCCAGACAGTTCCCGCGTCAAGCAATTCCTTAACCGCTTCGGTCGGCTTTCCCTTACCGAAAACGCCAGTTCCTGAAACAATAATTTCCGCGCCTGATTCGACAATTTCAGCAATGTTGCTCGCATCAATTCCGCCATCAATTTCAATGCGCGTCTTCAATCCACGGTCGTCAATTATTCGGCGCATTCGGCGCAATTTATCAATTGAAGTGTGAATAAATTTTTGCCCGCCAAAGCCGGGATTAACCGACATCAGCAAAACAAAATCGGCAAACGGCAAGGCTTCTTCCAAACTCGTTAAAGAGGTTGCCGGATTTATCGCAATTCCAGCTTGACCACCAGCTTCCCGAATTGCCGTCAAAGTTCTCTGCAAATGCACGTCCGCTTCAACGTGAACTGAAACCATATCCGCTCCGGCTTCGACGAACTTCACGGCGAATCGGCTCGGTTCTTCAATCATCAGATGCGTATCAATCGTTAAATCAGTAATCTTACGAATTGATTCGACAACCGGTATGCCAATCGTGATATTCGGAACAAAATGCCCGTCCATCACATCAACGTGGAGAACAGTTGCTCCGCCTGCTTGGACTGCACGAATTTCTTCTGCAAGACGTGTAAAATCCGACGATAAGATTGAAGGAGCTATCTCAAGCATTCTCTATAAATTTCGAGAAATCTAAAAATACTAATTCTGACTGAATTTCCGCAAAAACAAACTTTTTTACTTTGCCCTTTGCCTTTTTACCTCAGCTTTTTTACTTTTTACTTTGTTGCGAAAAAAAACTTATCAGTTGCTCAACTTTAAGGGCTTGGCGTTTTGCGCGGTTGCGCTTCCGCGCCGGTTACGGTTTTATTAGAATTCGGCTTGTTTGAATTTGTCGGATTCGTCGGCTTGGTGTTTGTATTTGTCGAAGAGTTTTTATTCGATTTATTGCTATCGGAATTGTCGCTCGAATTGGAATTTTTATTGACTGAATTATTGCTGTTAGATAAATTTGTATTGCTGTTTGATTTGTCTTTTATTACGTCGCGCGTGGTCGAGCCTTTCTTTTTGTTGGAGTTAGCGTTTTGATTGCTTGTGCCGGATTTTTTCGGCTTATCCGAAATCAGTTCCTCTATTTCTTCGCTGTCATCCTCATCCTCGGTATTTTTCTTGATGGTAACCGGCGCCTCTTCGCCTTCGGGATTTGTTTTGCTTGTAACTACCAAAATCATCTGTCCCGTTTTAACCGTGTCGCCTGCTTTCGGTAGTTGCTCTAAAATAGTATTTGGTTTCTCAGTGCTATATCGTTTAGCTCTTTCTTTGATTTTCAAACCTAATTGAGCAATCTCTTTTTCGCTTTCGGCAAAATCTTTACCGACAATTTCGGGAACTTTCATTTCCTCGCCTTGCAGGGACATATAAACCACGCTTGCCATCCCGCCAAGAAAGGCTGTCGCCAGCGCGATAACAATTAAAAGTTTTCCAAAAGCCGAACTGCTGTTTTTTATAAAACTCATCTTCTTCTAATTTTTAATTCTTTAAACCGGCAAAACAAAACGAAAGTTTATCATTTTTTGCGAAAAGCGACGAGTTAAAATGTCTGAGACTTTAACCAAAAAATTACTTTCTTTCAAAAATGGCAATAAAAAATCCGTCCATTTTGTCGCGGTCGGGAAAAGTTCGGGCAAAACCTTCTTCGGTCAAGAATCTTTCCGGCAAATCGGGCGAAACTTTTTGAAATTCGGTGCAATCTGTCAAAAAAATTTTGCTTACAGTTTCATTCTCCTCAATTTCCATTGAACAGGTTGAATAAATCAAACGACCTCCACGCTTGATTAGCTTTGATGCGTTTTTTAAGATTTTGAGTTGTTTCTCCGCTAACGCGGCAAAATCTTCCTTTTGCAAAAAATATCTGATTTCAGGATTATGGCGAATCGTTCCCGTTCCCGTGCAAGGCGCGTCAACTAACACAACATCAAAACTTTCATCTGCAAAAGGCAAGGATTTTTCGGCATCATATCGCAAAATTTGAATAAAATCCACAGCTTGTTTTCGACAATTTTCTCGCATAACTTCAACGCGGAACGCATAAAAATCACCGGCAACAAACAACTTTGAACTTTGAACCTTGAATTTTGAGGCGATTAGAGTGGATTTGCTCCCAGGCGCGGCGCATACGTCCAAAAAACTTTCAACCGCTTGCAGATTCACAACTTCCGCAACCATTTGCGAACCTTCATCCTGAAAATAAACCTCTCCGTTTCCGGCGAGTTCCCGTAATTGTTCATCTAATTTTACAACGCTAAAACCATTTTCTAAATATGCGCGTTTCTTCACATTCTCTGCGGTTTCTTCGCGTTCTTTGCGGTTAAAAAATTCTTTTGTTTTGTCTGTTGTTTTTAATGTAAATCGAAAAGCCAAATTGGGCGTTTCATTACTTGCAATCGCAATTTTTTCCGCGGCTTCCAAACTGAATTGCTGAATCCATTTTTCTATCAACCAACGCGGAAAAGAATTTTCAACGGAAATTTTTTCGGTTTCATCAGCAAAGCTGAGTTCAATTTTTCCCCGTGCGGCTCGCCGCAAAACCGCATTGACTAAACCTGAAGCTGAACTTTTTTTTGCCTGATGCACAAGATTTACCGATTCATTTATGGCTGAAAAAGCCGGAATTTTGTCCGTGAAAAAAATTTGATAAAGCCCGATTCGTAAAGCAATTCGGACTGCCGAATCGAATTTTTCAATGTTTTTATTTGTAAATTTTTCAACGATTTTGTCGAGATAAATTTGTTTTCTCAAAACGCCGAGCGTTAATTCGTGGCACAGCGAACGATCCTTCAGCGATAAATTTTCTTCATAAAGCGGCAGCAAAACCGATGAATAAGCTTTTTCCTTTTCTATTTTTTGCAAAATCTCAAATGCTGCAACTCTCGCCGGGGAAACATTTCGATTTTGGATTTTGGATTTTGGATTTTGGATTGACGGTTTACTCAAATTTTTCTCCAATTTCAATTTTTGTTCCGTTTAAGAAATCTCTCACCGACATCCGGCGTTTACCCTGGAGTTGCAGTTCAACGATTTTCAGCGCACTACTTGCTCCACAGCCGACTACAAAATCATCGCCTTTTGCCCTCATAATTTCGCCTGTATCATCCATTATCCACTTTTCATTTTCCACTTCTACTTCTGCTTTCCAAATCGTAAGTTTTTTGCTATTAAGTAAAGTGAAACTCGTCGGAAAAGGCTGAAAACCGCGCACCCGATTTTCAATTTCTTCCGCCGTCAAATTCCAATCAATCAAACCGTCTTCTTTTTTCATAAGCGGTGCGAATGTCGCTTCAGAATCGTTTTGTGGTTGTGGTGTTAGTTCGTTATACATCGCTAAAGTTTCCGAAAGCAAATCCGCGCCCGACAAAGAAAGTCTCTGCATTAATTCAACTGCAGTTTCGTCTCTGCCAATTTCGGTTTCACGCTGCAAAAGAATACCGCCCGTATCAAGCCCCGCGTCCATTTGCATTGTTGTGACGCCGGTTTTTTCTTCGCCGTTAACAATTGCCCAGTTGACCGGCGCCGCGCCTCGGTATTTAGGCAAAAGCGAAAAATGAACGTTGACGGCGCCTAAGGGAAACGCCTGCAAAAATGTTTCGGGCAAAATACGCCCGTAAGCGACGACGACCGCAACATTTGCTTGATGAGTTTGAAATAATTCCAAACTTTCCGACGTTTTTATTTTCGTCGGCTGATAAATCTGCAAATCATTTTGCAAAGCAAATTCTTTAACCGGAGGCGCGGTCAATTTATTTCCGCGTCCCGCAGGTTTATCAGGCTGCGTCCAAACGGCGATGATTTCATGACCATCCTGCAAAATTCTCTCTAAAGTCGGAACTGCCGCAACCGGCGTTCCCATAAAAACAATTTTCATAGGTTGCTTTTCTATTTATTTTCTTACATATTTGGCGAATTCTTAAATTAAAAATGGCTTTGAGTTTTAACTTAAAGCCATTTTTAATTAACAGTTGTTGTTGCTTTCTAAACAAATAGTTGCTATTAACCTTCACTTTTCAAATCATTTTGTTGAAATAGTGAAAGATATTCACCGTAACCTTCTTCTTCTAATTTTTCTATTGGTATAAAACGCATCGAAGCCGAATTCATACAGTAACGTAACCCGCCAAGTTCGCGCGGTCCGTCGTTGAAAACGTGACCAAGATGCGAATCGGCGTGGTTCGAGCGAACTTCAACGCGGCGCATACCGAATTTTCTATCTTCGCGTTCGGTGAAATTTTCCGGCTCAAGCGGTTTGTAGAAACTCGCCCAGCCGCAACTTGAATCAAATTTTTCAAACGAACTGAAAAGCGGCTCGCCCGAAACAATGTCAACGTAGAGACCCGCTTCTTTATGATTCCAGTATTCGTTCTGAAACGGCGGCTCGGTTCCTTCGCGCTGCGTAACCTGATACTGCATCGGCGTTAATTTTTGCAGCAATTCTTCGTCCGATGGTTTCATATATTTTTTCATTTTTTCCCCTTTTTCAACCGCGGAATGCGAAGTGTGAATTGCGAAATAGTTTTTGAATTTTTGATTTAATTTCGCACTTCACATTCCGCACTTCGCATTTAGTAGGCGCAATGATAATTATAGCCTTCAAAAATTCGCGTCCATTTTCCGTTCTTCCGGCTGTAGACGTGAAAATTGTTTCCTTCAAAAGCCTTATTGATGGTAAAAATTTCGGCGGTTTTGTCGCCATTGTATTCTAGCGCGTCGAGCAGCAATTCGCCGCCGAGTTCGTCTAAATCTTTCAATTCGCCGCTCATTATTTTTTCCGGCGTAATTTTTTCATACTCACTGTAATTAAAATTATATTTGCCGTTTTTGTTTTTTTCGGCGATAAAAAACAGCAAATTTCTCTCTTTCGAAGAATTTTCCGTCCAGAACGAACCAACCATTTCGGCTTTGCCATCTCTGTCAGCATCAAGCGCCGTCAAATTGTAATACTTCATATTTTTGACCGCCTTTGCCGAAACGCCCTGTTTAACAAATTCGGCGCGAACAAGTGTTTCGATTTCGGCGCGTTCCACCGCCGTTGGCAGGCGTCGCACGCCCGACGCGGTTTTCGCCGGATTTTGATTTGTCGCCAAACCCATCACCAGACCTTTTAATTTAGCTTTACTTGATTGCGTCGTAATTTGCGCCAGATTTTTCCCGCAATCGGATTTTGGATCTGAGCTAACAACCGTAACCGTTCCGTTTGCCGCGCCGCCGAAAATTAAATTATAAGTAGATTTCGGTTTATAATAAGCATTGGCAAAATTCTGCAATGCTTTTTCTTCCTGGTCGGAAGCCGCTCCAACCAATTCGCCCTTGTTAATTTCGCCAATCGGCTCAAGCGTTTGACCGTCATCGATAACGGCAAACACAATCGGTTTGGCTTTCGCCGCTTTCGTGCTGCCGCGTTTTTGCGAAAACGTCGCGGAAATTCCCAATAAAATTAACGCGCCGCAAATTAATAATTTTTTCATCGCTCTTTTTCCTTCCGTGTTCACAACTCAACGGGAAATTTTCTTTCACTCACCGTTCACCACTCACAACTCACCACTATCAAAAAGCCTTCGCGCTAGTGTCGGCTTCGTTCAAAACTTCCTTGCTTTCGGTTTTCGGCGCGCCGATTTTTTTCGCAACGGATTTTCCCTGCATAAACTGTAAAAGATATTCGCGCCCGCCCGCTTTTGAATCCGTTCCGCTCATATTAAATCCGCCGAACGGATGAACGCCGACGAGCGCGCCCGTGCATTTGCGATTAAGATAAAGATTTCCGACGTGAAACTCGCGTCTGGCTTTTTCGAGCTTTTCTTCATCTTCCGAATAAACCGCGCCGGTCAAGCCGAATTCCGTATCGTTGGCAATCTCCAGCGCGTGTTCAAAATCCTTTGCCTTGATAACCGCCAACACAGGCGCGAAAACTTCTTCCTGTTCAAGAGTTGATTTCGGCTCAACATTATCAATAATCGTCGGCTCGATATAAAAACCTTGTGAATTATCGCCGACGCCGCCCATTAGAATTTTTCCGCCTTCTTCAACGCCTTTATTGATGTAGGATAAAGTGTTGTCAAACGCACGTTTGTTGATAACGGCGCCCATATTCGTATCGGCTTCAGTAGGCTTTCCGATTTTGATTTGTTTGGTTAATTCAACAACTTTTTCCATCAGCCGGTCGTGAACCTTTTCGTCAACAATCAAGCGCGAACAAGCCGAGCATTTTTGACCTTGAAATCCGAAAGCCGCCTGCACAACGCCTGTCGCCGCCGAATCCAAATCCGCGTCGTCGGCGACAACAATCGCGTCTTTACCGCCCATTTCCGCGACAACCCGTTTAATCCAGATTTGTCCTTTTCGGGTTTTCGCCGCTTCTTCGTTAATGTGCAGCCCGACTTGTTTTGAACCCGTAAAAGAAATGAAACGGGTTTTCGGATGCGTGACCATCGCTTCGCCGGTTGCGGCGCTTCCGGTAATAAAATTGACGACGCCTTTCGGCAAACCGACTTCTTCCAAAACCTCGACAAATTTCGCGGCAATCGTCGGCGAATCAGACGAAGGTTTTAAAACGACAGTATTTCCCGCGACCACGGCTGCGCTCGTCATTCCGCACATAATCGCCAGCGGAAAATTCCAAGGCGGAATAATCGCGCCGACGCCAAGCGGAATGTATTCAAAACGATTGTCCTCGCCTTTGATTGTCGTAATGGGCTGCTCGCCCGCCCAGCGAATCATCTCGCGCCCGTAAAATTCGAGAAAATCAATCGCCTCCGCCGTGTCGCCGTCGGCTTCCGCCCAAGTTTTCCCCACTTCAAAAATCATCCACGCGCTAAAATAATGTTTGCGCTCGCGGATAATTTTCGCCGCTTTGAAAAGATACTCGGCGCGTTCTTCCGCCGGAACAAACTGCCAAGCCTTAAACGCTTCGGTCGCCGCGTCTATCGCTCGGTTAACCAGATTTTCCGCATCTGTATCACCTTCGGAAAATCGTCCGACAACTTGCGATTTTTCCGCCGGATTGATGCTCTCAAATTTCTTTTCAAGCGCAATCTTTTCGCCATTTATAACAATCGGATACTCGCGCCCCAATTCGCTTTTCACCTGTTCAATCGCCTGCCGCATCGCTTCGGCGTTTTCGGCTACGGAAAAATCGGTGAACGGTTCATTCTTAAATTCGTCTAACATTCTTTCTGCTTTCATAATTTTCTCACTCTTTTGGGTTTGGTATTGGCTTTTGGTTTAGAAATCCGTTTTTTCCTTTTAGTAGATTTTTCTGGCACCTAAGGCTCTTCACAACAATCTAAACAGCCAACATTATTTTGACTCTTTTCTATCACAAGAAATAATTTACTCCCTAAATAAAATTCTAAAATTCCTACGCCATTAGTTCTATCACCTTCGGCAAAAACAACTCTTTCTTTTTCAATCGCTGCTTTTTCAACCAAATAATTTTTTACCCCAGTTAATCTTGCATCATTTAGTGATGTCCTTTCTCCCTTTCCCAAACGCGAAATGACAAAAATTCTTTCTCCACTCTTTTTTTGTTCATTGACTAACACATCTAGATAAGCACTGTTTAATTCGCAGTAAGCTCCAGAAGCGGGAAAACTTCTAATTGTTTCAATATCCCTGCTTTGCGTAAAAACGTAATCTACGCTGAGAAACAAAACGAGAATCCAAAGGCTGTAACTATATTTTGTCATAGATGGCATCTTTATCGTTGTCCCAAACCTTATTAAAAGATGCTTCGGAAAGTTTCATAGCATCTTTAATTAAAGATTTGTTGTTGTCTTCTTCGGGAATTTCAATCACTTCACTCAAAACTTGGCATAATTCCTTGAAACTTCCCATTCGTTATCGCCGTGAACGCCACCATAAAAAGGTTTAGGACATCTGCCGATAAAGATTTTATCTTCTTCGTCCCATTCGACAATCAATCGCGCTTCAAATCTTTTATTTTTCTTGGCTATTCCCATTTTCCCGTTTTCTGCAATCTCTTAATCTTACGCTTCGCCAATTCCCTTCTCAAAACCGTCATTCTGTCCAGAAAAACAATGCCGTCGCAATGGTCGGTTTCATGCAGAATGCAACGCGCCGTTAAATCCATGCCGTCGAGTTCTTGAAGTTCGCCGTTCAAATCTTGATAACGCACGATAGTTCGCTGATTACGCTGGATTTTCTGATAAATTCCGGGAAACGAAAGACAGCCTTCCTCGCCTTCCTGCGAGCCTTCGACGTGGATGATTTCGGGATTTATCATAACGAACTTCTGCGATTCGTCTTCGCTGCTCGAACAATCCATTACAAACAATCTTTCCGAAACGGCGACTTGCGGCGCGGCAAGTCCGACGCCTCCAGCTTCATACATTGTTTCAAACATATCGCCGACGAGTTTTTTCAATCGGTCGTCAAATTCTTCAACAGGTTTGCCGACCGTGTGCAAAACAGGTTCGGGATAAAGAACGATTTTGAGCAACGCCATAAATTTCTATTTTGCCACAAACAACGAAAAAAGATGAAACATAGGCATTTTAGGTAGTGTTCTAATCTTATGGTGCTACACTTATTTTGTCTCAAAAAGGGTCATTTTGAAATAATTGTGCTAAATATTATAAACAAGTAACCTTATGAGGATAGAACATCGACAACCTAAAACCCTAGAGAGAGTAGAAATTCCAAATAATTTAGTTTTATTTTTTAAAGAGGTTCACCGTGAAATAGTTGAAGGCAAAGAGGTCACTACTATTGAATCGGATGACCTTATACAGTATGAAGAATTTGATTATGCATATGGCGGTCTGCTTGATTCCTAAACTAATGAATTTGGATTTAGATATTTTACCGATAACGAAAACGGAAGCATATGGGACATCAACTCAAGCAAATCTGAAATTGAGAAAATTTCTAAAGGTGAAATTACAGAGCTTTCTCTCTGGGCGTGCCAGAACCCTGTATGTGGATGTAAATATTCTCAGGAAGGTAGTTCATGCTCTAACTGTGATTGGATTGAAGAACCAAAGACATAGCAGGTTATTAAAACCAATGGCTAAAGAGTCTCAAAAACTATGCTTTTGAGACTCTTTTTCACTTCAATAAATAAAAATTAAAAGCAAATAAAATAACCAAGCCGTTTTCTATGACTTGGTTATAAATTTTATGCAAATAAATTTTTCTTACCTACCGGAAGCAAGCTGAAGACGCGCTTGCGCTCTTTCGAGGCGTTCTTTTTCGACTTCAAATTCGTCTTCCGAACCTTTCCACGCACCCAGAGATTTTTCGGCTGACTCACGTTCAATTCGTGCCGCTTCAACGTCAATCTCATCGGCGCGTTCCGCCATATCCGCTAGCACGGAAACTTTATTCGCGCTGACTTCGAGAAAGCCGCCTGAGATAACCATTCTTTCGGTTGCGCCCCCGCGGTTATAAGACAAAATGCCCGATTTCAAAGCGGAAATAAGCGGCGCGTGATTGGTTAAAATACCAACCTCGCCGCTCAATGTCGGAATGGTTACCGCGTCAACCGTTTCGCTAAAAACTCTTTTTTCGGGTGTTACAATTTCTAAGTTCAACATAAGTATTTAGTGCTAAGTGCTAAGTGGTAAGAATTTCATATTTCGCTTACCACTTAGCACTAAAAACAGCTATGCTGTTGCAGCCATTTTTTGCGCTTTCTCACGCGCTTCTTCGATTGTGCCGACCATATAAAACGATTGTTCCGGCATATCGTCGCATTTGCCGTCAATGATTTCTCGGAAGCCTTTAATGGTTTCTTCCGTCTTGACGTATCTGCCTTCCAAACCGGTAAACTGCGCCGCTACGAAGAACGGCTGAGAGAAAAAGCGTTGAACTTTTCGCGCCCGTGAAACGGTCAATTTATCGTCTTCGGAAAGTTCGTCTAGACCGAGAATTGCAATAATGTCTTGCAAATCTTTGTAGCGTTGCAAAATACGTTTTACGTCCTGCGCCGTGCGGTAATGTTCTTCGCCGACAATATCGGGACTCAAAAGCGTTGAGTTTGACGCAAGCGGGTCAACTGCAGGATAAATTCCGAGTTCAACAATTTGCCGTGACAAAGCCGTAACTGCGTCTAAGTGAGCAAACGTCGTTGCAGGCGCCGGGTCTGTATAATCGTCCGCCGGAACATAGACGGCTTGAATTGAAGTGATAGCACCGGTTTTAGTCGAAGTAATGCGTTCCTGCATCTCGCCCATTTCCGTCGCCAGATTCGGCTGATAACCAACCGCCGACGGCATACGTCCCAAAAGCGCGGAAACTTCTGAACCGGCTTGCGTAAATCTAAAAATGTTGTCAACGAAGAAAAGCACGTCGTTTCCCTGGTCGCGGAAGTATTCGGCAACGGTCAAACCCGAAAGCGCAACTCGAAGACGCGCTCCCGGCGGTTCGGTCATTTGCCCGTAAACGAGCGCCACTTTTGAACCTTTAATCGCGTTTTTGTCAACTTTTGTTAAATCAAACGCGCCGGTTTCTTCCATGTTATGGTTGAAATCTTCGCCGTAAGTGATAACTTCAGATTCGACCATTTCGCGCAAAAGGTCATTGCCTTCGCGCGTGCGCTCGCCGACTCCGGCGAAAACCGAATAACCTTCACGCGCTTTGGCGATATTGTTAATCAGTTCCATAATCAAAACGGTTTTGCCGACGCCCGCGCCGCCGAATAGACCGATTTTTCCGCCGCGCTTAAATGGTTGAATTAGGTCAATAACCTTAATTCCGGTTTCAAACATTTCGAGTTCCGTCGCTTGTTCGTCAAATGCAGGCGCGTGGCGGTGAATCGAAGCGCGCGTTTCTGATTTGACTTCGCCGAGTTCGTCAACCGGATCGCCGATGACGTTCATCACGCGACCGAGAGTTGCTTCGCCGACGGGAACGGTAATCGGTCCGCCCGTATCAATCGCCTTCATTCCGCGCACCATTCCATCCGTCGGCAGCATCGAAACCGCACGCACGCGACCTTCGCCCAAATGCTGTTGCACCTCGGCGATAACATTAATTGGGGTTTCCACATTAAAACCTTCGCTGGTAATTCTTAATGCTTGGTAAATAGGTGGTAAATACTCGTTTGAAAATTCAACGTCAACGACCGGACCAATAATCTGCACGATTTGTCCGATTTGCTGACCGTTTCCGTTTGTTTGCATTTTTTAAATTTACTCCTTGTAATAGACAACAAAAAAGGTATGTTTATAAAGGAAAAAGATTATCATATTCTTTCGGCGAATGGCAAAGACGCTGAATTTTAAAAGAAACTCAATGCTGATTTGGTAGAATTTATCAGGATTATCTAAGATGGCTTGCTTTTAATTCAATTTAATTTTGATGAATTCTAATAATCGGCAACATCAAGGATTAGACAGAAGAACTTTGTAAGCGTTACTCCGACAAACAGAAATGGGCGTTGAAGAATTTGTCGAAAAATTATAGACGAATGAACAAAATTAAAATTCTTCCAGACAACCTGGCAAATCAAATTGCCGCTGGCGAAGTCGTCGAGCGTCCGGCTTCCGTCATTAAAGAATTAGCTGAAAATTCCATTGACGCGGGCGCAAAGCGAATTCAAATTGATGTTGAACTCGGCGGGCGGCGTTTAATGCGAGTCGTTGACGACGGCGCGGGAATGGTTCGCGACGACGCAATTTTATCGTTTGAACGCCACGCGACATCAAAAATAAAAACTCTCGAAGATTTAAGTAAAATTGAAACTTTAGGATTTCGCGGCGAAGCTCTCGCTTCGATTGCATCTGTTTCAAAAGTTGAATTAATTACAAAAACGCCTGATGAAATCGCGGCAACGCGCGTTTATATTGAAGGCGGAAAACTGCGCGATGTTAAAGAAGCGGCACGTTCGCAAGGCACAACCATTACCGTCAGAGATTTATTTTTTAACACGCCGGCGCGGCGCAAATTTATGCGCTCGGAAGCCACCGAAAATTATCATCTTACAAATATCGTTACACATTATGCGCTCGCTAATCCTGAAATCGCATTTACATTAACGAACAACGGGCGCGAAATTTTACGTCTTTCGCCCGCCAAAGATTTACGCGAGAGGGCTTATCAGATTTTCGGCGCGAGCATGATTGAAAGCCTTTTGCCTGTTTCGGGCGGACGCGAGTTCGTCGCAAAGATAACCGGCTACGTTTCAGCTCCGCGTGAACGCCGCACTACGCGCGACGCCCAATACTTTTTCATCAACGGGCGCTTTGTCCGCGACAAAATTATTGCCGGAGGTTTGTTGGAAGGCTTTCGTTCCGTTTTGCCGCACGGCGTTTATCCGGTAGCGTTTTTATTTTTGGATGTTCCACTCGAAGAGATTGATGTTAATGTGCATCCGGCGAAAACGGAAGTTCGCTTTCGCCGCAGCGAAGCTATCAGCCAAAGATAGAATTTACGGTTGAAAACCCTTCAACAATTCAAGAATTTGAGACTGAAACAATTCAAGAATTTCAGACTGAACGCCAAGCATCGCCGCAACAAACGAATAAAATCCCGGAAACAATCCCGGAAACAATCACAGAAAATCCAGCGACAAATTTTGAAATTCCCGTTTCGTCCGCTGAGTTTGAGCAAAACGCCGAAAACAGAATTCAACAATTTGAAAGCGAAAATCAAATCTTAGAAAATGAACATCAAAAAACCGGTGAACAATCAACAAACAGTAACAAACAACCGCAATACGCCGAAAATCTTCTCTCGACTCCCAACTCTCAACTCTCAACTCCCGTTGTTGATTCCGCCGCGAAAATTCCCAAATCAATCGAGCCGGAAAGTCTATCTTCTCGAAAAATTCGTCCAATCGCCCAATTGCACGAAAGTTTTATTATCGCCGTTGATGACGAGGGAATGCTCTTGATTGACCAGCACGTCGCACATGAGCGCATTTTATTTGATAAATATCGCAAAAAAGAAACCGAGCGCAAACTCGAATCGCAAAATTTATTATTGCCCGAAACGATTGATTTAACACCCGCTCAATCAATCGCTTTTGATTTAATTGAAGAAGAACTCGAAAACTATGGCTTTGGTTTAATGCGTCTTTCGGGCAGAACGGTAGCGATAAAATCCGTGCCGACGGATTTGCCCGCTTCTGAAGTGCGGAATTTATTCGCGGAAATTTTGGATACGGTTGACAAAGAAAAACGCGGATTTGCAAAAGAAACTTTGCGCGATGATATTGCCGCATCTCTCGCCTGCAAAGCCGCCGTGAAAATTAATATGAAGCTTACAACCGAAAAAATGCAATGGATGATTGACCGTCTTTTAACAACTTCATCACCGACTACTTGTCCACACGGGCGACCCGTAATTCTTCGCCTCACAATGAAGGACATTGAGCGCGGATTTCACCGCTCATAATCACAAGTTATTTGAAGCTTCTGGAACTTTCTCAATATCTTCTAAATTCGGCAACAATATGTCGGGATTTTATTGGCTAGCTCTTCTGCCGTGTGATTTTTACCTGTTGCGATGGAAATGCATTTTGCTTAGGCGGCACGCATTTAATATCGTCCAAAGTGAAAGCGTAATTTTTTTGAAAAATTTACTCGATAATCGCCAGAACGTCGCCCAAAGCCGTCACCGTCGGGCAATCTGGTTTCCAATAAATACAAATCGAACGGTTCAGTCTGAGCCAGCCGCCATGCGTCGGCAACAGTATGGGCTGATTTGACTTCAATGTTAGAAAAACCGAGCGTCGTGGTTAACAACTCACAAGTATCCTCATCATCTGCGCAAAGAATGCGCAATTGGTTTTTCACAGATTTATCCACAATAATTTTGTAATGGACAGCCAATTTGAGCGAAATAAATTGGCTGTCCTTAGAGATTTCCCCTTGTTCGTATTTTCCCTTGCTCGTTCTTTGTATCTATGCCCCCATAGATTTTTGTTTGGCTTTATTGTAAGTATTTAATCAACCGCCGACGCGCAATCAGCCCTATCAAAACACTTTCGGCAGATTGCGATTTGTCAGCGCGTTGTGAGTATCGCCAAATATCAATAAAAATTTCCTGCGCCGCCGCTTCCGCTTCTTCGGTCGAAGCGATAAACTTTCTCGCCAATGCCCAGATGAAATTTCCGTAAGTGTCAATGCAATCTTCAACAGCGGTTTGGTCTTTATTTGCAATCCTCTGAAGGATAAAATAAAATCACTTTCATACAAAATCCTCTTTATTTCCAAACTCTTAAAAATCAAATGACAACTTGAAAAATGAATGAGGGCTGACTTAAAACGGAAAGCTGTCATTCCACATAGCATTAGCTATTATTAAGAGCGATAGTTATCAAAAAAGCCTCTGCCCTTAGAATTTGGTTAACACAGGTGCGTTATTTGAATGCGAGTTTGGAAAGGCACTCAATTTTCATTCAATTGGCTCAGGCTTAATATCTAATTTACCCGATTCAAAAGCGGCTGTCGGTTTGTTAGCACACTTTACTAAATTATTTTTTGGCAGGTTTTTGACTGGAATAAAAGGTGTTTTACAAATCATATCAATAGCGCAAAATACATTTGAAGTGAGGGGTTTTACAGTTGTTTGTAGGTATGGCGCGTGATAAAGTTGAAACCAAGCCATTATTCCGAACCAACGTTTTTTGATATTTATGCTTTTGTGCTTTACCGCACATACGAATTTATTTTTTTGTTATAAAGTTTCATATTCGGTTATTTGTTATTCGAGTTTGTCTTTTTATTATTTCAAAAAACAAAGGAGGAAAAATGCTTGCTACCGCCAATCCGAACGATGCACAGAAAAATTATCTGCTTGCGGCTCTGCCCGAAGATGAATTCACGCGCGTCAAATCCAAGTTAGAACCTGTTTCCTTAAAACTCGGCGAAGTTCTCTATGAGTCCGGCGATAAAATGAATTACGCCTATTTCCCGACGACGGCGATTGTTTCGATGCTGTATGTTATGGAAAACGGCGCGACCGCTGAAATCGGCGTGGTGGGCAATGATGGAGTTCTCGGAGTTTCGCTGTTTATGGGCGGCGAGACGACAACTAACCGGGCGATTATTCAGAGCGCGGGCAATGCTTTCAAAATGAAGGATAAGGATTTGAAAGCCGAATTTGCACAGGTTCGCGTTTTTCAAAATTTGCTGCTGCGTTACACGCAGGCGTTACTGACGCAGATTTCACTAACCGCCGTTTGCAACCGTCTCCATTCCGTCGAACAACAGCTTTGCCGCTGGCTGTTGCTCAGCCACGACCGCCTTAACTCGGATGTGCTGGTAATGACGCACGACCTTATCTCCAATATGCTCGGCGTGCGCCGCGAAGGCGTAACGCTGGCTGCCCAAAAACTGGCGAAGAGAAAATTGATTAAAAATCTTCGCGGAACTATCACTGTAGTTGACCGGCAAGGACTGGAAGAAGCCGTCTGCGAATGTTACTCAGTCGTCAATAACGAATACAACCGTCTGCTCGGCAGAGGTATGTCCAGAACTTTCTCGAAACGCGAACCATGCTAAGGCATATATCTTTTACAATTATTTTTGCCAGCTATTTTAATTATTTAAATTGTCAACATTCGACATCCGAATTTGTCTAACAAACTACTTTTTGTGCCGTCTTTCAAACGAAACGAGGAGTTTTTCTAATGTCCAAACCTGTAAAACAAAATCCGCCAATCGCTAACCGCATACTCGCCGCTCTGCCAATCAAAGAATATCAACGGCTGCTGCCAAAACTAGAACAAACGAATTTAATTTTTGCGGAAAACATCTATAAATTGGGCGACATTATTCGCTACGTTTATTTTCCCACCAGCGGAGTGGTTTCGCTGCTTGCGCGCGGAGAAGAAGGCGAGATGTTGGAAATCGGAGTTGTCGGCAATGAAGGCGTGGTTGGTCTTCCAGTATTTCTCGGCGTCGAAACCTCAGGCAACCACGCCATTGTTCAAGGCGACGGAACCGCTTTAAGAATAAAGACCGAAGCTTTTCTCAAAGAATGCGGGCGCAATGGTTCGCTGCCGAAATTACTTCAACGATATACGCACGCTCTGTTGATGCAAGTCTCTCAAACAGTTCTCTGCACTCGCTTGCATCTGATTGAAGCGCGACTTATTTGCTTGCTTTTGATGATGCACGACCGTATGAAAACGGACGAATTCAAAATAACGCAGGAATTTTTATCGAAAATGCTGGGCGTCCGCCGCGAAGCCGTCAGCAAATCCGCCGCAAATCTTCAACAACGAAAGTTAATCGCATATAGCCGCGGTATTGTTTCAATCATTAATCGCATGGCTTTGGAGGCGGCAGCCTGTAAGTGTTACAAAATTCTTAAAGAGGAATATGCGAATCTTCAAGGCTAGTTCTGAGACACAGCACTAAACTTTGTCCACAAATTACTTGCTTAAACCGTTTGGCTGATAGTCAAATTAACCGTTGTTTTTAGTTTTCAAACAGCCTTTAAATGATTTCACCTCACAAAATTATTTTAACCGAAAAAAGACTTTCAATATACAAGCCGCAGAGATGAGAAAAAATGCGGTCAAAAACCTCCTAATTTATTGGAAACGTTAACAAAATTTATAATCTTTAAAAAAAGATTTTCGCAGTTATTTGATAATCGCCAGCACATCGCCAGCATTGACAGTTGCGCCTTCCGCCGCGCGAATTTCCGTTACAATCCCGTCTTTCGGCGACTTCATTTCGTTCTGCATTTTCATCGCTTCAACTACGAGAATGCCGTCGCCCTTTTGAACTTCCACGCCTTGTTCGACTAAAATGCGAACTATTTTGCCGGGCATCGCAGTTTTGATTTCCGCCGCACCATCGCCGTGTTCATTTGCACCGCTTGTTCCACGCAAGCGTTTCAGGTCGGTCAATTTTATTTCAAAATCGTTTCCCGCAACATTTACTTGCACCGGCTCGTTTGAATTTTCATTCGGTGCAACGAAAATTTGATAAATTCTATTCGCGTGTTTGAATAGATAAACATTCGGCTCAACCTCGCTCGCTTCGATTTCATAAAGGCGCCCGTCAACTTCAGCGGAGATTTTTTCACCGTTTTGTGTCAGACTGATTTCGTGTTTTTCGTTGTCGAGTTCGGCGATTAATTTCATAAAAAGATGTCAGATTTTAGAGGCTAGAAATTAGTTCTCACATCTAGCCTTTAATATCTACTTGCGAGTTGATTTTTCGTATTCCTTTTTGAGCAACTGCATAAATTCTTCTCGTCTATCAAAAAGACGTTTCGGCTTACGCGGTTGGTGTCGCGCTAGTGCATAAGCTGTGATAATCGGCAACGCAATGGTGGAATCTACATAGGCGACAACTGCATCGGGCAATTTGTCCGGGTCAATTTTGCCCCAACTCACTGCTTCGCCCGGCGTTGCGCCGCTCAAACCGCCAGTGTCCGAACGCGCGTCTGTCACCTGCAAAAAATAATCGTGTCCCTTTTCGTCAATGCCCAAAACTTCCTGAATCTGCGGCTCGGTTTGCAGCGCAAAATTTTTCGGACTTCCGCCGCCCAAGATAAAAATCGCCGATTTTCCGCCTTTTTTCGTTCGTTTACCCGAATGAATAACACCACGTTTTGCCGCCAGAACGATTGAAGCAGTCTCGTTCACGTCTAAATTCGGATTCAACACAAGACAGCTTCCCTGCAATTCTTTCGCCGCAATGTTCATTCCAATTGACGAATCGCCGGGCGACGAAGTATAAATCGGAACGCCGTATTCGTATGCGACGCCGAGCAGAGATTTTTCTTTAATGCCGAGTTTTTTTTCGCGCTCGCGTACGTATTTTCCGCAAAGATAATGAAATTCGGCGGATGACATCGTTCTTTGAAATTCTTCGCCTTCGATGACGCGGCGGAAAAATTCGTCCGTATCGAGAAGAACTGAGTAGTCGAAAAAGATGTCGTAAATTCTAACAACTTCTTCGTCACGCAAAATCCGGTCGTCCATTTTCGCGTCGCCTTGATGCAGCGAGAGACCAATGCCGAAATGCGTGTCGTGGTAAAGATTCGCGCCAGTTGAGATTATCCAATCAATAAAACCAGCTTTTATTAAAGGTATCAATGCGGAAATGCCAAGTCCTGCGGGTGTCAATGCTCCGGTC
>JAIVJJ010000431.1 GCA_020200095.1 Acidobacteriota bacterium
TCTTTATACCCGCGAAACTCATGGTTGAAGATACGGTCCGTGTAGCGACGAGCCAGTTCTACAGTTCGATCCGTCGAGTTTGAATCCACGATTACGATTTCGTCCGCCCACTGCACCGTTTCGCAGACGGCTGCGATGTTCTCCTCTTCATTATAAACATTGATTTTGGCTGAGATTTTCATTGTTAACTCTTCTGACTGATGACAATTAGTTACTCAATCCCTTCAGTAAAGACCGTCTGGACTATGGTAAAGCATTGTAACGACTTCGGAAAGAAGAGGTCTAACGGTTGAGATGACGTGGGCGGAAACCGGCTGTACGCAACGTCAGGGAAACGAGCGACGTTTTTAACAAAGTCGCTGTTTCCGCCTCACGTCCATTGAATTGTTCGATGGCGCGTTCATAAAAAGCACTTCTGCTACTTTGGGAAATAAAATGCCGCGATTTCGTTCGCCATTTCGCCAACGCTGCCCGCCGGCTGATTGGCATTTGTCAGCACAACAACTGTGACTTTTTCGTTGAAAAAATGCGTCAGCGAAGTGGCAAACCCAAGCCCGCCGCCGCCGTTGTGACCAACGCGTTTGCGACCGCGAAAAGGCGTTAAACCAAAACCCAAACCGGAGCCTGGCACGATTTCGCCGCTGTTGAGTTTCGCGTTTGTAATCATCTGCTCAAGCGTCGCCCGTCTTAAAAGTTTTTCGCTGGTGAGCGCAATGTCTAATTTCGCCATATCGAGAACGGTGGAAACCAATCCACCGTTTGAATTTTCGAATACGGACGACTGCGGGGCGTGGCGGAATGAGCCGTTTTGCCAACTATAACCGTCTGCGCGATTCGGAATAAGCTCGGTGTAAGTTATGAGCCGCGTGTCGTTCATACCGAGCGGCGTAAAAATTCGCTCGCGCAAAAACTTTTCGTAAGTCATACCCGAAACTTTTTCAATTAAGATTCCCAGCAGAAGATAGCTAGAACCGTTGTAAACCCAGCGTTCACCGTGGGGAAATTCAAGCGGAAGACACTCCACTTCTTTTAAGAAATCTTTGGGAGAGTCATAGATTACCTTTTCAACTTTGCACGGAGGTTCGGAATGACCGTTGAAATTCTTGATGCCAGAAGTGTGATTAAGTAGTTGACGAATTGTTGCCGGATTCCACGCGCCAGGCAAATCTGAAAGATGTTTTGAAATTGGGTCTTCGAGCGAAATTTTACCTTCTTCGACGAGCATCATCACCGCCACTGCCGTGAAAATTTTTGTAATCGAAGCAATCGAGTAATTTGTTTTTTCGGTCGCCGGAACAGACAATTCCAGATTCGCCATTCCGTAACCTTTTGCAAGAAGGAGTTTCCCGTCCCGCACGACGGCGAGGGATAAGCCGGGAATATTTTTAGATTTCATTTTCTCCCGAACGAACGAATCAATTTTTTCAATTTGTCGCTCGGTTTGGGCGACAGGTTTCGTCTGCGCCAAAGATAGAACAGGAGCAAAACACAAGCAAAGAAAAACTAAGCGAATTAGAAACGAATTATGCCGCATAATCTCCTCTCACAAATTAAATAGAATCCGGTTCGGGTTAACTAGAAGCCATCGAACTACTGATTATCCAGAACCATTCCAGATAATACACGAATTCCATGTATTATCCCGAATCATTCGCGATAACACACGAATTTGATGTGTTATAC
>JAIVJJ010000432.1 GCA_020200095.1 Acidobacteriota bacterium
CCACAAAAGATCCCATCTATTCGGTGCATTATATGGCACCCTAGAGATAGGAATTTTAAGAAATTCATCAGTTTTCCAATAAAAAACGGAGGCAATATCCATCGCAGGTTCCCATCCAAACGTAGTTCTTTCATCTCTTGATTGAGAATTAGTTCCTGGAGAGCCGTGATGAGGAGTCCCAAGAGTTATCAGTCTAACTACTCTTTTTCCAGCAGAAAAAGGAGCAAAGTTTCCCACATTATGTGGATATTGATTCATGTAAGAACGAGCTACTAAACCGCCCATACTGTGAGCGACGATAACAAAAGGTTTGTCAAACTTCGCATCGTCGCATATTTCGGAATCAAGATCATTCCTTAAAGCACGGGCGATTTGCGAAACAGAATATTTATCGCTCACATAATGGAATCTATAAATCTTGTATTTTAATTCAAACTCATCCTTGTTAAAGTGTTTCAAGAAAGGTTCAAATTTTTGCCGATTAGGTTTAGAAATATCATCAATACCTTTATAAGCACCATTACTCCACCTATTTCCGTGAATCCCGTGTATAAAGATAAGAGGAATTCTATCCCCAATTGGTTTGGAATCGTTTCCATCTTTTATTAAAAGAGTATCCTTATCTGCCGGGATTGAATCAGTAACAGTGCAAGGCGGAGGTAATTGAATGTTAATTTGACCAACCGCTGCCTGCGACACGCCACCTTGATTGTCTGTTACAGTCAGCGAGACCGTGTGATTGCCGTGATTGAGTCCATAGGCGAAGCTGCTGGCAGTAGAAACAACATTGCCATCTATTTTCCATTCCCAAGCGGTTACAGTACCGTCTGCGTCAGAGCTTCTAGCGGCAGAAAAATTGATGAAAACCGGGCTTGTAGGTGCGCTTACAGTCAAGGTTTTCCCTTCCGTGGCTGATTGCGTGCCGCTCGTCATAGTAAAACCCGCCGTCGGAGTTTGGTTGGGAGGTTGACTTGCCGCAATCTTGTAAATTTTCGTGGAGCTTAAATCGTTTAAATAAATTGTTCCATCGTTCGCTACCGCAACTCCGCAGCTTGAGCAGTAGGGGCTGGTTTCAAGTGAGTTTAACATTTCCCCAGTTGAAGCATTTAGCAAAAAGAGTTTTTGCTTGTTACTATCGGTTACGTGATTTCCGAGCATATACAACACATTGTTTTTAATTGCTCGAACTGGAGTCCCGACGGGTAGAATGTCTGAAGCTCTCCACAAAAGGTTACCTTCTTTGGAAAGAGCTAAAAGCCTGGTCTGATTCGAATCGTAAGGATAAAGCGGATAATCAAATGCGTAAATTATGCCATCCTGATAGTGTTTTAGTTCTATATCCCTTTCTTGCTGCTGAAAGATAGAACCGGACGTGCAATTTGCTCCATAGGAGGAAACAACAGAATAACGCGAAGAGAACACACCGTCCGAACCGCCGACGAGAATGCCAGAGAAGATTGTATTGTTGCTGTTGCAAACCTGACTACCGTTATTACGATCTATACTTACCAAACCGATATTATCAATTATTGTAAAGATGTTGCCGCCAGGTCCTTGAATAATACCAATACCCCCAAAACTTCCATCTGGATATTCTTTGCGCCACTTAAGTGTTCCGTTAGGATTTATTGCATCAATAGCAACAGGAAATCTTGTATACGAAAAAGTCACACTTGATC
>JAIVJJ010000187.1 GCA_020200095.1 Acidobacteriota bacterium
TTTTTTATAAATATCTGAAAAAAAGAGTTGTTATTTATTCTCTATCGGAGAATCAACCTCAACATTGTTCAAACGAAAAGTTGTCGAAGCCGCGCGTTGCAAATCCGAAAGCGCTTTATTGTAATCGGTTTCGGCGCGGATTTCAGCATTACGAGAATTCGTTAAGCTGTTTTCGCGCTGAAAAAGTAAAAATGTCGTTGAGCGTCCGACTTCAAAAAGCTTGCGCTCGCCTTCTAATTGAATTTCGGCATTTTCACGCGCTCGCCGCGCCGTCAAAACTCTCTGGCGCGAGGTCTCAACAGCTTGTACGGCATTGCGAACTTCGGTAATTACGGTTTGTTCCTGTGAACGCATCTGCGCGTCGGTTTGCTGCTGCTGAATTTTCGCCCCTGCCAAGTTTGCTTTTGCTGTTCTGTTTCCCAGAGGAATTTCGAAGGTTATACCAATCGAATAGTTGGGCGCGTCGGAACGAAAAAGATTTTGTATTGAGCGAAACGTTCCGCCGTTAAAATAATCAGGCAAACCTTGAACAGGAACTTGTGGATTCGGAATCTGCGACAATCCGGCTTGATTGAGCAAAGCATTCAAATTTTGCCGCAGGATTTCGTTATTGCCTGAAAATTGTGGAATCGCTGAACTATCTGTGTTTTGATTGCCTAAAGATATACCATTGAGCGAAACGGACGAAACCAGATCAATCCGTGGCTTAGTTTGATTTTTGAAAAAATCAATGTCAATTTTGTTAATTTCGCTTTGCAGACGCAAGCGGCTAAGTTCAGGGCGATTATCAATCGCATCTTTGACCGCATCTTCCAGATTTACCGGCTCGTCGCTGAAAACGGGTTTGTCAACCGGCACAAATGACTGCGACCATTCAGGTGCGTTCGGTTCGCGTAAAAGAAGCGTTTTCAAAGTGTTTTCCGTAATTGAAACTTGCTGCGTCGCAAGCAAAACATCCGACTCGCGATTGGCAAGTTCGGTGCTGACTTCTGCGCGTGCAAGAGGCGCGGCGCTTCCGGCTGAAATTCGGGCTTCGATTTGACGCAGATTTTCACGCGCTAAATTCAAATTCGCCAGACGATTTTGCTGGTCGCGGAGCGCAAAAACTAAATCCCAATAAGAGCGCTGCACCTGCGAAATAATTTCGATTGTTTGGCGTCGAAAATCCGCATCAGATTGTTGCAAGCGTTTCCGCTGAATTTTTATTTGACGGCGCGTGCTGTCAATTCGAAAATTACGAAAAAGCGGTTGCGTGTAATTAACACCCAAGTTGCTGAAATAAGTTGTGCTGGACGTTGTTCCGAGTCCGGCAGTTTGATTAAAGGTTTGATTATTTTGCGAATTTCTTCCGGTTTGACTCGTGTTGAAAAAAGAGTTGATTCTACCGCCGCCGCGCTCTAGAAGTTTATCGAAACCCGTATTAAGGCGAAAATCGTTGGAAGCGGTTGAGCCAGTTGAAGAACTACGCGAGAATATAGGCTGTATCCCTAAAACCGGGTCGTAAGCTCCAATCAGAGAACGCAACTGCGTTTCCTGAAATCTCACGTCATCGCGCGCAACTTCAATATCATTACTATTTTCGAGAGCTTTTCGAATCGCTTCATTAAGCGAAAGCGGGAAAGTTTGAGCGGTTTGAATTCCAACTCGATAGGTTGCGCTCGAATAACTGTTCGAT
>JAIVJJ010000305.1:0-9517 GCA_020200095.1 Acidobacteriota bacterium
TCGCCGATATTTGGTCGGACAGACGATGTGATACATCAAAACTGAAACATTGTGGTTTTTATGAATGAACTTGCTCATTCAACCATTATAAAGCCGCAGCAAGCTGACGGGGTATTTCACCCACAGTGAATAAATATTACCTTAGGTACATATAGCTAACCTTTGATTAAAACCATTTTCCTTTCACATCTTTTAAAACAACCTGCGCCGTGTTATAACCCGACGCGGCAAACACGCCGCCGCCGGGATGCGTTGACGCGCCCGTTAAGTAGAGATTTTTAATTGGCGTTTTATATTGCGACATTTCCGGCAGCGGGCGGAACAGAAACATCTGGTCGAAATCCATCTCGACGTGCATTACGTTGCCGCGCAGAAGTCCGAGACGCTGTTCCAAATCTAAAGGCGATTGGACGAAGCGTTCGATGATTGAATTTTTCACGTTCGGCGCGTAGGAATTTACCACGTCAATCAGTCGTTCGGTTTCGCGTTCCTGAATATTTTCCCAGCGCTCGCCGTTTGATAATTCGTAAGGATAATACTGTCCCCAAATGAAAAGCGTATGTTTTCCGGCGGGCGCGAGCGTCGGGTCAACCGATGAAAATGTCATCGCCAATGCGGACGGATTTTTCGACGGAATGCCGTTCAGATAATCGGCGTAGGATTTTTCGAGATAGTTGAGCGAAGGACAAAGAAGCTGCAAGCCGTGATGACAATCGGCAGCGTTTCCACCGTTCGGCGCGGCGGTGTAATCTGGCAGTTCCGAAACGGCACAGCGCACAATCATCCCGAAGCCGTTGCCGACGCGAACGTTTTTGATTCTTTCCGCGAGACGTGCGGGCAGGTTTTCCGCGCCGATGAGTTTCAAAAAAGTCGTGTGAACGTGCGCGTTTGAAACGATTCTTTTGGCGAAAATCCGTTCACCGTTTTTTAATTCAATCGCTTTCGCTTCGCCATTTTCGATTTCAATTCGCTCGACTTCTGCGTTCAATAAAACTTCGCCACCGTGATGTTCCAAGCATCGCGCCATCGCTTGCGTCAGTGCGCCGCTTCCGCCGCGCGGACGTTTGACGCCACTTTTATGAATCATCGAATGCCAGCCGAGAAAATCGCCTGTTACACTAGCAGTCGGCGGCGGACCCGATTGCGCCGCGAGCCACGCCATTGCTGTCCGCAAACCTTCGTGTTTGAAAGTTTCTTTTACCAATGCGCCGTAGCTCGCCATCAATTTGCGAACCATATCGGCGGGATTTTTCGACTTCGTGCCGAAAATCATATGCCGTCCGAGATTGAACATCGTCGGCGGTTTTAGGAACGCTTGAAAAACTCCTTCGTTTAATTTTTCCCATTCGAGAACGAATTTTTTATACCTATCTGCATCTTCGGGCGAAACCGCGGCTATTGATTCGCAGGTTTTGTCAACGTCCTTCCAAAAATAAATCGCGCCTTTGCCGTCCGCCATCGGCGCGAACGCGAACGGGTCGCAGTCTATATATTCGAGACCGAATTTTTCGAGTTCCAAATCCTTCACAACCGGCGTCAGATGAATCATAATATGCGCCGACGAGCCGACATCAATTTTGTAACCTTCGATTAAATCATCCTGCGTGCAAACCGCGCCGCCGACAATGTGCCGACGTTCCAAGACGATGACTTTCAAGCCCGCTTTGGCAAGATAGCAAGCGCACGTTAAGCCATTGTGTCCGCCGCCGATGACGGCAATATCGTAATTTTCTGTCATAAAATTATTTTGCCGCAGAAAAGATTTAGCCACAAACAAACACGAAAGAGGCGCGAAAAATAAAAATTAATTCAGGTTTGTGATTGTTTACGGCTAATGTTTTTTATCGAATTCCGCTGCAAACATTTGTTTGTGTTCTTGTGGTGAAATCTTACTTTATGATTGCAAACCGATGCGCCGCATCAAATCTTGAAAGCGCGGGTCTGAGCGCAAAGAATCGAAGCGCGGTTCGACTTTCAGCCAAATCAGCCAAACCGAGCGGTCTTGATATGCCTTTTCCAGCCACGCTAAGGCTTGGTCTTTATCGCCGAGACTGACATAGACGACGGCGAACAGATAAGGGCTGATATACTTTTGCTTTGACATTTCGCGCAGCTCGGCGAGAGCCTGCGCAGCTTTATTGCGTTCGCCTGCCAGCGCGTAGGCGTGTCCGAGCGACGAGATGAGTTGCGGGTGGCGCTGCGCCCGGCTCATCCCGTCTTGAAATGTTTTAATCGCCTGCTCATACATCTTCTTTTGCTCGTATGCGCGACCGAGGCAAAGGTATGCGCGGTAATAATGTGGGTCTAAGTCAATCGTCTTTTCGAGTTGCGTTATGGCTTGATCATATTGTCGCGCATAATAATAATCTTCCCCAAGGGCAGTGTTTTGGTGGAGCGAAAGCGGGTCAAGTTCCTGGGCGCGTTTCGTTTGCGCCACTGCTTCAGAAGGTCGCCCCATCGCGCCCAAATAGATGGCGTACAGGTCATGTGCATGCGCATAATTGGGATTGAGAACCAAAGCGCGCCTTATCTCCTTTTCGGCTTCCGTCCAGTTCCAATCGTAAAAAAGTCTGACCGCAGCCATTGACGACTGTGCTTCGGCGAGCGTTTCGTCCAGTTCCAACGCTTTCGCGGCGTAAGCCTTCGCTTTGGGAAAAGCCTCACGAGGCGGCAGATAGCTGTTTCCTAATCGTCCGTAACAGCTAGCCAGACCGCTAAAGGCGAGCGCGTAGTTCGGGTCTTTTTCGATAGCCTCGTTGTAGTATTCGATTGCTTGCTGCAAATCTTCCAGTGTGTGCTTTTCCCACTTATAATTACCTTTGAGATAAAGCTGATAGGCTTCGACATTATCGGTGTAGCGTTTAGCCAGCCGTTGCTCATCCGCGCCCGTCAGCTTCAGGCGCAGGTTAGCGGAAACCTGTTGAGCGATTTCATTTTGCACGTTGAGAATGTCCGCGAACTTGCGGGCATACTGCTCGCCCCAAATGTGCTGATTGGTTTGCGCGTCTTCGAGCCGAACGGTTATTACAATCTGGTCGCCGATTTGTTTGATGCTGCCTGTCAACACGGCTCGCACGTTCAGCTCTCCGCCGATTTTGTTTGCGTCCTGCTCTTTGCCTTTATAGCTGAACACCGCGCTGCGCGACATCACTTTCAAATTCGATAACTGCGACAGGCGATTTATCAAACTCTCGGTGATGCCGTCCGAAAGATATTCGGCGTTCGCATCTTGTGAGGCGTTTTCAAACGGCAGAACGGCAATCGAATTTATCGCGTCGCTGCTTGTTTGTTTATTTGAAACGACGCTATGAGTGAAATAGTAAAGAGCCGCGCCGCCAACCAACAAAACCAACAACGCGGCGATGGCAGCGAGTTTGTGATTTTTGATTTCCGCGGCGATATATTCCGTGCCTGTTGTTGTTTGTGCCGAGTCGTTTGTTACCGCGTTGATGATTTGCGTTTCGGCTTGCTCTCGATTCGGCGCGGCGGTGCGCTCTAATTTGTTTTGAAATTCTAACTCCTGCCGCGCGTCTTTCAAATCAATCAGCAAATCCTTCGCCGTTTGGTAGCGTTCGTCGCGATCTTTTCTTGACGCTTTGCCGACGATTCGCTCGATTTCACGCGGCACATCCGGCATCAATTGGCTCAACGGAACAGGTTCTTTTTGCAGAATGGAACTGATAATGTCCATAGCGTTTTCGCCTGCAAACGCGCGTTTGCCCGAAAGCATTTCATACAACACCAAGCCGAAACTGAAAATATCCGACCGCGCGTCAACCTTCTGTCCGCGAGCTTGTTCGGGCGACATATAATTTGCCGTGCCGATAATCATTCCCGGAGTTGTATTCGTTTTGATTGCCGTTGCATCTTCCGCATCAATTAATTTAGGTTTCTTTTCGGTCAGTTTAGCAATTCCGAAATCGAGCAGTTTGACAACTCCGTCGGGACGAATCATCACGTTGTCGGGCTTAATGTCGCGGTGAACAATCTTCGCGCCGTGCGCCGCCTGCAACGCGCTTGTAATTTGAACGGCAGCGTCCAACGCCGCTTTAAGACTTAGCGATTCGCGCCGCAAACGCTCCGTTAAGGTTTCGCCTTCGACGTATTCGGAGGCAATGTAGTTTGTATTGTCTGTTTCGCCTGTTTCGTAAATCGTCAAAATGTTCGGGTGGTTCAAAGCCGAAGCCGCTTTTGCTTCGCGCACAAAACGGCGCATCCGTTCCGCATCTTCAGCAAATGCGGAGGGTAAAACTTTGAGCGCGACTTTGCGTTCGAGGCGCGTGTCTTCAGCCAGATAAACTTCGCCCATTCCGCCCACGCCGAGCAATTTCAGAATTTTGTAATGGCGCAAAGTTTGATTGACCAGAAGTTTTTCTTTGTTTCCGGCAATCGCTTCCGCGATTTCGCCTACTGCCGGGCTTTGCATAAAACTTCCGGCAGCCTCGGACGATGAAAGCAGCAATTCCACTTCGCGGCGTAAATGGTCGTCGCCCGCGCAGGATTGGTTGAGAAACTGCTCGCGCTCTTCGGGCGCGCGTTGCAAAGCGGCATAAAAGATTTCTTTGACCTCGTGCCATTTTTCGGGGTTTATGGACGACATTATTTTGTTAGCTCGCGGTGCAGCCAAGCCCGCGCTGCTTCCCAGTCTCGCGCGACGGTGGCGCGCGAGATGTGCAACGCTTCCGCTGTTTCTTCTAAACTCAAACCGCTAAAATAACGAAGTTCGACAACGCGGGCTTGCTGTGCGTCAAATTCGGCGAGTTTGTTCAATGCTTCATCCAAAGCAATCAAGTCAACGCCTTTTTCTTTCGCCGCAACCAGCGTCGCGTATTCGAGCGACAGTTTTACATTATCGCCGCCGCGTTTTTCTCTGTATTTTGTTCGCGCGTGGTCAACCAAAATCCGCCGCATAGCTTGCGCGGCAACGGCGAAAAAATGTGTGCGACTTTCCCAGTTTACATCTCGCCGGTCAATTAATTTCAGATACGCTTCGTTAATCAGCGCCGTAGTTTGAAGGGTATGACCGGGACGCTCCTTTCGCAAAAAACTCGCGGCTTGCCGATGCAGTTCCGTATAAACAAGCGGCAAAAGATTATCCAACACTTCGGGCTTGCCGCCGCTCCATTCGCGCAGCATTTGCGTAATTTCCGATGCTTCTCGTTCGGGCTTGTTCACTGTCGAATATTATAACCTCAAAAATTCGAGAATCAATATTTATAAATTTTTTTGAGACGATTTTGTTTTGTCCGTCGCTTTAATTAGTAGAGGCTAAAAAAGCCTTAAACCAAAAAGAAAAAGGAGAACAAAATGAACACAAAAAATACAACACGAACATTCGTCATCGCATTGGCGATGATGCTCGCTCTGGCAATCGTGCCGACAATGGGTTTCGGTCAAATCAGAGTATTGAACCCGCCCCAGGAAGAACAAGGCAACGATTTGGTAGGCGTTTGGGAATCAGTAGCGCCTGTTACCACTGATTGTCAAACCGGCGAGCAGATGGGTCCGACAATCAGAGCATTGTATAATTTCACCCAAGGCGGAACGATGATGGAAGAAAACACCGATCCTATAGAAGGTCCGTATCGTAATACCGGACACGGTATTTGGAAACGCACTTTGGGACGAAATTACAACGCCCTTTATTTGCATTATGGCTATCTGCCAGACAAAACCCATGTAGTTATCGTCAAGGTCAGATCAAATATAACGCTCAGCCGGGGTTTAAATTCGTTTACCCAAAACGGCACGTTTGAAGTTCTCGACTCGAACAACAATCCTCTTCTCGACCCGGACGGCAATCCCATCCGCGGCTGCTTCAGAGATACGGCGACACGCCTTACATTCTAGGTAATGCGAGCGTGAGAAAAAATAGGACTTTGTTTTCTTAACCGCGCCGGCTGGACACACATTCAGCCGGCGCATCATTACCTTTTTAAGAATCTTCATCGGCATAGTCATACATTGAAGATTTCAACACCGAAGCAAAAGAGAAATTTACAAAGGTAATAAGGTAAAAAGGTAAATAGGAATAGAAGAAACTATTTTGGTTTTTTGAAATTCCGGCTTACCTAACAATTCCTGTCAATTCATTCGCCGTTTGATTTTCTTCTGAAAAAATTAATTTTTGTATTTCGCCGATTTTTTCTAACGCGGCTTCTTCACCGGCTCTGATAAATTCGTCCATTCTGCCGATTTCGTCCGGTCTGAGGTGAGCGATTTGCGGAATAATTACTATGTCAGCGCGGTAATGTTGATGTTTCGCCGCCGTTCGCAAAAGCATCATTGCCGATTGGAAAAACACGCCGAGCAAGGTTGTGGGCGAACCCCAATAAGTTGCGCCCGAAGAAATTACGTCAACTGCGATAACAATTTCCGCACCTAATTTTTTCACCGCTCTGGTCGGAACGGGCGCGACCACGCCCCCGTCAATCAGCTTTCGGCTGTTTTCGTCTTCGAGCGGCACGAACACGCCGGGTAAAGCACAGCTTGCGCGAATAGCGAAAACTAAATCGCCCGCGTCTCGAAGAATAACCTCTTCACCAGTTTCCAAATCACATGCGACGGCAGCAAACGGAATCGGCAAATCTTCAAATTTTCGAAAGGGTAAATTTTGTTTGATAAAATTGCCCATCGGCGCATTGGTCAGCAAACCTTTGGGCGAAAAGGAAAGACCTGCCATATTCAGCCAGCGAATCTTATGTCCGAAACGGATAATCTCTTCCGCGCTCAAACCCGAAGCGAAAGCCGCGCCCGCAAACGAGCCTGCCGAAGTTCCGGCGATAAAATCAATCGGAATGTTGTGTTCGGCAAAAACTTTCAGAACGCCGAGATGCGCGAAAGAGCGCGCCGCGCCGCCCGATAAAGCCAAGCCGATTTTTTTTCGTGTCATATTTTCTTAGCTCAAAGTTCAAGATTAGCACCAAAACTTTGAACCTTGAACTTTGAACTCTGATTGATTTTAGCTTTTCTTTGTGAAAAACTTCAAAAATGACGCCAACAGAAACTCTATCTTTTCCGCGACCGACAACAGGTGCCGACATTACGGCGGGCGAAAGAGTTTGTCGATGAACGTTTTACGGGAAAAGACGTAACGATTGCCTTTCTCGATTCGGGCTTTTTCCCGCACGAAGATTTGACGACACCGAGGAACAGAATTTTGGCTTATCAAAATATGAATGTAACGAACGGCGAAGTTGCATCACTTTTCCAGCCTGACGTGGCAAGCTGGCACGGAATGATGACATCAGTCGTAGCGGCTGGAAACGGTTTTTTGGCAAACGGGTTTTATCGCGGAATAGCGCCACAAGCAAATGTTGTTTTAGTAAAATTAGCCAGAACCGGGCGCATTACCGAGCAAAATATCCAGGACGGCTTGGAATGGATTTTGGAAAACCGGACAAAGTTCAATATAAAAATCGTAAATATTTCGGCGGGCGGCGATTTCGAGCAAAGCTATCTGCACGATTCACTCTCGCAATTGGTTGAGGAATGTGTCGCCAAAGGTTTGACGATTGTTTGCGCGGTCGGAAACGCGGGACATCTGCCGACGCATCCGGTTTTTCCACCTGCATCCGCGCCTTCTGCTATCAGCGTCGGCGGACTCGACGACCAAAATTCTATCAATCGCTCAAAACGCGGAATGTATCGCTCCTCTTACGGTCCGACTTTAGACGGTTTTCAAAAACCGGAAATTATCGCGCCCTCAATTTGGGTTCCCGCGCCGATTTTGCCAAACACACCGACGGCACAGCAAGCCGCGCTTCTGGAAACTTTGGATAAAGCCGAAGATACTGAGTTATACGCTCTCATCATAGCAAATCCAAATATTGAACCGGATTTAGACGCGGCGCTCGATCGAAACGTCATCACCAAACACTACAAATTCGTTGACGGAACATCGTTTGCCGCGCCGATTGTCTCATCGGTCATCGCGCAGATGCTCGAAGCAAATCCAGGCTTGACGCCACAGCAGATAAAACGAATTTTAATTTCGACAGCTGAACGCCTGCCGCATTACGAAGTTGACCGTCAGGGCTGGGGCGTCGTTGACCCGCGTCGGGCTGTTAACGCAGCGGTTTCGTTTGTCCGGTGAAATTTCACTACAGGAACACAGTGAATAAAGAGAAATAATTCACAGTGGTGAACAGGATTTACAAGATAAGAGATTTAATTCGCGGAAATTTGTGCAACTCGTGGCTAAGAAATTATTTGCGTTGCAGCGGCTAAAATTATTGGTTGATAAAATTGTAAAGCACAATGCCGGTTGCCTGAACATTTCTTTCACCAACTTTAATCGGATTAAAACGCGATTGACGCGCTGCGGCTTCGGCAGGAGCGCGCAGCATCAGATGACCGCTCGTTGCTTTGGCAGATAAAACATTTCCTCCTTCGTCAACCAAAACTTGAACGGCGACTTGTCCTGAAGCGCGAACTTGTCTGGCAATCGGAGGATAAGCGGGTTTTGGTAAACTAACCGCACGACCGTTTAATACACCAGCATTAACCGGACGATTGGTCGGCAATCCGGACGGCGAGGGTTTTGGCGTTGCGGGTGGCGGAGTCTGCGTGGTTGTAGCGCTCGGCGTCGGCGTTGCTAGATTAGAATTATTTGCGTTGACGTTTGTATTTGTTGTCGGCGTCGGACTTGCGGTTGGCTTTGGCGTTGGTGTTGGCGTTGGCGTCGGCGTTTTAGCGTTAATGTTGGTCTTTACATTTGCGTTGAGATTTGTGTCGGTATTGCCATTGACATTAAAATTTGCAAATGAATTATCAATGCTTAGATTAGTGTTCAAATTCGTATCAATCGAATTAAAGTTGGTATTAATATTGATATTTTTATTCGTTTGATTTGAATCTCGATTGCCCAAAAACCAAAAAATGCCGCCCGCACCCGCTAAAAGCGCGATTGTTCCCAAAATCGTTAAAAGAACAATTTTCCCCGTATTCGATTTTCGCGGCAGAGATTCGCGCCGGTAAGATGTGGTTGTTTTTGTCTGAACCTGTTGCTGCGGTTCTTCGCGTGTTGTCGGAATGACAATACGCGGCGTAGAGTCCGGTTCGATTTGCGTTTTTACAGGCGGTGGAACCACCGTTGAAGTTTTGCGCCGAACAACGGTTTCTTCGCCAAAATCATCTTCGACGCTCTCGCTCGGAAGCTCGGTAAAATGCGGCGTTTCTTCATTAACAAGCAGCGTTCCGTCCTTAGTGCAGAAACGCAGAATTTCTTCGTCGTAACGGGTCTGGCAGGTAGGGCAAAATTTCATATTTTTATTTTGTATGTATAAAAGCCGGTTTTTATTATTTTAATTCGTGTAAAATTTTTGTTTTGGACATTCTATCACGCTTTTTAATGGAAGAAATATACGCTCTTTATTGCTGTCAATCAATAATAAACCGTGAGAGACACATATTTTTTATTTACCTCCAAATTACATTTGTTCTGTTTTTTATTCTCTGTTTTCTCCGGCTGCGTGTGGTAACTTTTTACATAGATGAAAAAAGTTACCATCATCGG
>JAIVJJ010000305.1:9607-10557 GCA_020200095.1 Acidobacteriota bacterium
CTCGCCAAAAAAGGTTTCTCCGTAACAATTTTGGAAAAGAACGAAACGGTCGGCGGAAAAGTTAATCTTCTCGAAGCAGACGGTTACAAATTCGATACGGGCGCGTCGCTTCTGACAATGCGACACATTTTAGAAGAACTTTTTACGTTTGCCGAAAGACGAATTGAAGATTATTTAGAAACAGTTTCCCTCGAACCGATTTGCCGTTATTTTTGGACGGACAGCACAATCTTTGACGCTTCGACCGATTTACAAAAAACCGAAACTGAGATTGAAAAAATAGAGCCGGGAGACGCTAAGAATTTCCAAAGATTTTTAAACGATTCGCGCCACAAATATCGAATTGCCGAAAAAACTTTTCTGGCTCACAGCCTCAACGATTTACTACGCCTTTTGCATCCGAAATTTTTCAGAGATTTAATCGCAATTTCCAGCTTGAAAACTTTAGATGCGCACAATAAAAAATATTTTCAATCCACGAAGATGCGGCAACTTTTTAATCGTTTCGCTACTTACAATGGTTCGTCGCCCTTTGAAACACCGGCGACTTTCGCGCTGATTCCGTTTGTCGAATTCGGTTTGGGCGCGTGGTATGTGAAAGGCGGAATGTATGAAATTCCGAAGGCTTTAGAAAAATTGGCGCGTGAACTCGGAACGGAAATCAAAACAAATTGCGCTGTTGAAAAAATTTTGATTGAAAGAGGAAAAGCCGCCGGCGTAAAAAAACAATTTCCGCAACTCGCGCATCACAACATTTTTTTCTCTGATGATTACAAAGCCGAGTTTGATGCGATTTTCAAGCAATTAAGACCCGCGGCGAATCCGACCGTTTACGTTTGCGTTTCTTCGCGGACGGATAAAACTCAGTCGCCGAAAGAATGCGAAAATCTGTTTGTTTTAATCAACGCGCCTTACACGAGTTCCAAAACAAACTGGCAAATAGAAGCGCG
>JAIVJJ010000306.1 GCA_020200095.1 Acidobacteriota bacterium
CATTTGTTTCAATATAGGCTTGCGGATTTTTGTCAATGCTGCGCCTGCTGCCTTCAAAAGCGGAATATGGAATAACCGGTGAAGGTTGCGACGCGGCTGGCGACATTACAGTTTCCCTGATTGGTTCTTTATAATTTTGCGCCCAGAAATAATAGGCGCCCGCGCCTAAAACTCCGCCTAATAAAAGCAAAAGCAAAGAAGATAAAAATTTTACGAATGCTCCGCTTCCGCTTTTTTCCACCCTTTTTTCCGCTGTGTGCGCAGATTTTATATCCACTTTGATTTCGCTTTTTTGAGGAACGATTGTTTCAGTTTTTTCATTCAAGTTATCTGCCCGTAATGGTAAAGAGTTTTCGATTATTAGCGCAGAATTTTTTGAAACGTCTGATTTATTGATAGTTTCTTGTGGTTGCGCCTTTTCGGCAACAGGCGTGTGCTGCATCTCGTTCGTAATTTCTTTGTTTATAATCAAAGCGTTTGTCGAGGGAGAGTCATTTGTGAGCGGCGAACGCGCAGCGGCAATGGTTGATTCTTCGTAATCAACAAAAGATTTACTTTTTGTTTCGTTAGCGGAAGTAACTAAGGCTTTATCGGTAACTTGTGCAATAACGGCTGTTAAATTATCTTCCGCACCTCGTTCAAAGCAAATTTCCTTCAACTTTTGAACTACGTTTGAAGTGCTTTCATTTGAGAGTAAAACCTCGCGGAGTTCTGCATCGTCAATATGACGCGTAATTCCGTCTGAACAAAGCAAAAACGTGGTGTGCGGCTCGAACATAATCGTTTTCATATCAACTTCAACCGCGTAATCCGCGCCAAGTGCGCGAGAAATGACGTTTCGACTCGGATGATTTGCCGCTTGTGCCGTCGTCATTCGTCCAGCGCGAACTTCTTCTTCGACGACCGAATGATCGTGTGTTTCACGGTAAAGGTTTCCCTCACCGTCCAGGCGATAAAGTCTTGAATCACCGACGTGACCGATAGTTGCGATGTTTCCGGCGATGTGAAGCGCGACAACGGTTGTCGCCATTGTTGAAAGCTGCGGAAGTTCGTGCGACTTTTGAAAAATTGCCTTATTTGCGCGCTCAATTGCAACTTTCATCATTTCTTCGGCGTCTCCGTTTTTTGGCGAATCAACAAACGCTTCGGCAAGAATTTTTACTGCCATCTGCGAAGCGACATCGCCGGCTTGCGCTCCGCCGACACCATCGGCGACGGCAAAAAGTCCGTGCTCGTTCATTTCCAAATATGAATCTTCGTTTTGCGGACGTTTTTTGCTTAAACCTTTATCAGTTACCGCCGCCGAATCAATTTGAAAATTGTTTTCTGTCATCTTTTCTCCGAGATAGTCCAATGTCCAAAGTTAATTTGAGTCTATAAATTTAACTTTGGACATTGGACTTAAGACTTTGGACTTGGTTTATGTCAACCGCGTTGCGATGCGAAAAAGCCAGCAACATTCCGAGCATTACAAAACTCGTTATCAAACATTGATTTTTGCAAGCTCGGGTCTTCTTCCAAAAGCTGCGGCAGATTCTGGTCTTTTTTAACTAAATCCTTGTAATAATCATTGTAATCATCTTTCCACCAATCAGTATCGGGCGTGGGCGGGTTAAATCCGTCAAGCCACAAATGAAAACGCTGCTGGATTCTGTCTGGCAAAACTTTTTTGACCGGAGCGGCAAGCGTCGGCAGTAGCGGAATTTTTTCCTGCGTGCCAACGGGCAACGCACCGACGACCAAAATGCTGACCAGCAAAATTACACTTCCGATTAAAACGATTCGTTGCGGCAGACGACGCACGGCAATGACGTAAAGCGTTACATAGACAGAGCTGAAAACCATCATTTGCCCGAAGTCTTTAAGAACAAAGAACGGCACAAAAGGTAAGATAGCCATAAAAAGAAGTGGAATTACATCTTTCGCACGCGGAATGCCCCAATATGTTCGCGCCAGATTTTTATACAAAATTGCCAATATCGCGGCAAACCCAATCAAAAATGGAATTTTTGCCGGCTCCCAAGGCGTCATATTACCGATAGATTTTCCCGCCTGCGACGTAACAGCCGCCAGCATAAGTGGCAGGAGCGTTAAAATCACAAGCAAAAATCCGTTTCTCTGCAAAACATCCAAAACGTCTTCGCGCAGAAACAATAAAAATGCGCCGATACAACAAGCGATAGCGAAAAGTGGAATTAAAGTTCTCCCTGAAAGAAAGACATCGGTTACATCACCTTCCGCTGAACGCGGCGTTTCTTTTGACAAATCCACGTCTGATGGCGGTGTAGCGGGCAAACCCATCATTTGTTTCTTTTCCGCCGAGTAATATTGCTGAATATAGTGCCTTTGAAGCGTTTTGATTTTCGCTTGTCTGGCTTCGGCTTTGTCTTTGCGTGAAGTATATTCGGGGTCGCTGAACAAACGATACTGCACTGTTAGACCGATGGAAAACAGCAGAACGGCGGAAGTGTAAAGTGTCCAATTGCCTTGAAATTTGGTGAAACGCGATAAAATTATCGGCAAAACCGCGAGAATAAAGAGCAAAAATAAATTTCTGCCTGCCGTCAGCCAGGACGTTTCGTAGCCGCGAATCAACGCGCTGTAATGAATGGCGTAATGCGAAATTGCCGTTAGCGCGACAATCAAAAGTAAAATTAAAACGTGGGTTGATGCGCGGTTTTTCATAACAGAATATTTATCTTTTACCTTTTTTCTTAGCTTCTGGAACTTGTGTTTTCGGCTTGTACTGCTCACCCAAAAGCCCTAAATCTCTCGCTTTCAGAATCACTCGCGCGGCAATCGGAGCGGAAACCGCCGCGCCGTACCCACCGCCTTCGACGACAACGGCAATCGCTAATTGCGGACGTTCCAAAGGCGCGATGGAAATATACCAACTGTCGGTGCGTTCATATAAAAGTGGCGCGTTGTATTCAACCCAATTACCGTTCTCATCTTTGCGTTTTTTCTTGACTGTTTTTAATTTTCCGGTTTTTTCGTCATAAACATGCGCTTGCTTTTCCGCCGTTCCTGTCTTTCCACCGGAACGAATTCCTTCTGCTAGGACATTTGCAAAAACCCGTCTTGCCGTTCCGCCGCTTCCTTCAGTAACAAGTCCCATAATCTCACGGATTTGCGCTGCTTGCTGGGGCGAGAGAACCTGCGCGAAAGGCTGGGGCTGAATATCAGCTTCGATTCGCGGCTTCATCAACTTCCCTTCCACATTTGCGGTCGCAGACGCAATCAAAGCCATCTGAAACGGCGTCACTTGTCCGGCGTAGCCTTGTCCCATTCCCTGTAATGCAAGGTCGTAAGCAGAAATTTCTTTGCCCGTTACAATAGCGGATTGCTCAGGCGCAAGGGCGTTTGAAATGCGTGAATTGCTTGCATTCCAGATGTCCGGAAAGAAATTTCCTTGTAAAGCCTCTTCGGGTTTTTCAGCTGCCAAAATGCCGACTGCTCCGGCAGTTTCACGTAATCTTTCACGACCTAGCGCAACAGCCATTTGCGAATAATACTGATTGCTCGATGCTTCAAAAGCCTGAGCGATATTCAAAGTCGTGCAGCCGTAAGGCGGCTCGCATCCGCCGTTCGCGTCGGTTATCGAACGCGAATTGCGATACGGAACGAAGCCTCCTGGCGTGCTGGTAAAAACCGTATTTTGTTGAACGAAGGATTTGAATACATTCCCAAAAGGTCGCCGGTTTGCGGATTAAGTACGACAATCGCGCCTTTTTTGTCGTTTAATTGCTCGGCAAGAAAAGCCTGTAAATCGCGGTCAATCGTGGTGCGAACATCGCGCTTCTCATCTTCGGGACGCTTTATGCGCGTAAAAACTTCCCACGCTTCGGGTGTCGGCTCTGATTGTTTTTTGTAAATTGTGCGCTCTAATCCAGGGGTCCCGCGTTCAGTTCCCAAAAGGTGCGCCATTTCCTTTTCAAGAGCGAACGCGCGTGAAATATCGCCGTCTTTATCAACTTTGTAATAAGCGAGCGCGTTTGCTAATTTTCCCGAACGGTCGAGCATCCAGCCGCGTAAAGTTGCCGCCGTCGTGCGCCGGTTGCGTAAATCTTTATAGCTTAACGCCTGAAACTGCTCGTTGCTTTCGTCCGCGTAATATGTCCAGTAAACGTGGAAACCATAAACAAAAAATGCCAAAAAGATAAAAACAAATTGCCAAATTCGCAAGCTGCGGTTTGCCAAAGTAGCGGTTAATTTGCGTTTAACTTCTTGGGGCAGATTTTCTTCAAAAGAAAATTTCGGACGACGAAAATTGCTGAAAAATGAGAGCAGTAAAAAACCAAGCAAAACGGCGAATCCGATTAAATAAATGATGCTCAAACCCGCCGGTGTTCGCTCTATAACCTGCCCGCCGAAAATGTTTTCGGGGCGAAGTTTGCTCCAATCAAATTGTAAGAAAAATAAAATGACGGTCATTTATCCTTAATCCTTTGTCATCGGTTTTCATCCGGTTTTCAATCTTATTTATTCTTATTTCTTTTCCCCAAAGTCTAAAACAACTCCCTGCTCGGTTTGTTTGAAATTATCATCTTCTGCAAAATTTTCTTTGGAAATATCTACTCTAGTTCCGGGTTTTTCAACAAAGGTCTCAAAACCGTCATTATTTTCAATATGATCAAATACAACTTCCACGGTGCCGAATTTTAATTTTTCGCTGCTGTTAACAGGAAATGCTTTTCCGTATGCAATACGCTGCTCGCTGACAAAGGTTCCGTTGGTTGAACCTGTATCGGCAACCATTAGCTTTCCTTTCGAGTTCAAAACAAGCGCGGCGTGGATTTTGGAAACGCTCGGGTCGTCAATCCACAAATCACTTCCTTTTGCTCTGCCGACGCTTTTCCTCTGTCCTTCCGAAAAAGCAATCACAACATTTTTTGATTCTTCATTTACCTTAAACTTCGCCACGAAAAATTCCATTTCCGGTTCGACTTCGGGTATTTCCGATGAAGGGACAACCACATTTTTCAAATCGGGAACGGTAACGTTTATTCCAATTTCGCCTTCGTTTTCTTCTTCTACAAATTTATCAAAACTCGCTTGAAGCTTAATTCCTTCAGTAAAATAATCAGGCTTTATTTCCAATTGCAACGGCGCGAATGTGTGATAACGACGATCGTTTATATGATCAATGGCGGCAATAAGCAATTCGTTTTCGAGTGTTTTTAATGATTTTTCGGAATCATCGGAATCAATGGAAAATTTATCCCACTGCATTTTGAGTTTAATATGATGCGGAACAAACAGCTCGTTTCCGTTTAAATTTTTCGCCTCCACGTCAAGCAGCTTTTTCAAACGCTCAATCAATTCGCTGGTTGCCCAGCTGCTCGAAGGCTTCCAGCTTCTGCCCATAAAATCGTCGAACATATCGCCGAGTTTGGTCAGCGTGCCGCGCACGAGCCAATCTAGCGAAAAATTCTTTTTTGTTGCTGGCGTGTTGTTTTCCGACATTTGATAAGTAAAAATTCAACAAAATTACTCGGCGAAACTTCGGTTTACCATTTTATATGAATAGTTCCGTGAAATAAAGATAAGGTAATTTTAAGCCGTATTATTTAATAAACTTCTGCTTTAAAATTAAGCTATATTATTTAACGAACTTCTACTTTATAATATCGTAAATGACGATTAAGTGATAGGATTTAATCCGGCATTATTTTTGTTTGACTGACGATGAAAGAACTTTCTTTAATAAATTGTCGCCTCGATTCGCGCTATGACATACAGGAGCTTTTGGGGCGCGGCAGCTACGCGGAAATTTATGTCGCGCGTGATGTTTTAGCTTCGCCGCAGACGCCGAACGGCGTTATCGTTATCAAGGCTCTAAATGTTTTTCTGCAAAACGATTTGGATACTGATTTGGAGCGCACGCTGGTTGAAAATTTCCAGAACGAAGCGATTGCGCTCGACCGCGTGCGTCATCCGAATATCATCAGCCGATTGGGGCACGGAACGGCGCGAGATTTACGCAATACGGTTTTTCATTATTTGGTTTTGGAGTATCTTCCGGGCGGTGATTTGGCGCGGGCTTGTCGTGAAAAGAGTTTATCTTTAGAACAAGCGTTGTTTTATCTCGAACAAGTTTGCGCCGGTCTCGCACACGCCCACAAAAATGGAGTTATTCATCGTGACATAAAACCCCAAAACCTGCTTTTAACCAAAGACCGCAAAACGGTAAAAATCGCCGATTTCGGCGTGGCGCGAATGTCGCAATCGGACACGCCGATAACGCGCGTCGGCACAAATATTTATGCTCCACCCGAACACAGCCCAATGTTTTCCGGCAATACGGGAACATTAGATTATCCGAGACTGACGCCCGCTGCTGACATTTATTCGCTGGCAAAGTCGGCTTATGTTTTAATTACCGGCGAATCGCCGCGCGCTTTTGCCAACCAACCAATTACCGAGCTTCCTTTCTCTGTGCGGGAAAAATATTGGGCAAAGAGTTTGTTGCAGGTTTTGCAGAAGGCGACACAAAGCGACTCCCGCCAGCGTTATCAAAACGTCAACGATTTTTGGCAGCAGATTTCGAGCATCAAACTTCTCGCTGAAACCGGCGATAAAGAAACTATTACAAATGTCGCCCAGCGACCGCACCCGATTCCGCAAGCGCATGTTGCCGTTGGCTTTTCGCCGCTCGCGCCGCAAAAACCGGCGTTTAATACTTCGCGTGATTTAAAGTTAAAAAATCATTTGTCGCTAGGCGCCAATGCTCCTCTGGTTGTTCAATTGGGAACGGAAAGCGTTAGCGAAATTCCGCAACGACAACCCCAGATTGACGAGCTAGAAACGATGCCGGTTCTTGTAGATTATATTCAGTCTGTTCCAAAACAGAAAAGAAAATTTTTGCGTAGTTTTGTCATTTTTGTAATTTTCATCAGCTTATTTGCAAGCATTCTTTACGCGACGCATATTTACCTGCGCGGAGGAGGCGTTTTACCAAACATTTCAAATCCTTTTTCCTCCCAAGAAGCCATAGCCCTGACGGATATAAATTTGCGTCCTTCTCCAAGCAATAAAAACGATCGGATTGGCAAAGTTACCGAAAACTCGCGTTTAAGAATTGTAAATTTTAAGGATAATTGGTATGAAGTTGTTATAATCGAATACGCTCGCCCAAAGGAAAATCCCGACGATGCCGACCGCGGCTGGGTGAACGGAAAATTTATTGATATTCAGGAGTGATTCGATTGTGGAACGCGAAATGCGGATTGGAAATGGTTAGTAGTTAATTGCTAATTGCTCGTAAATAGTCAAGTCATTGTAGCTAAAATAACTAACAGTGAATTAATCCGTAATTCGCATTTCGCATTCCGCAATTAAAAATCGTATGAGTGTTTTAGACAAAGTAAGACATTGGATTGACGGCGAAAGCGCCGAACTTGTTCTGGAACAAGCCGCCCGCGATGCGCAGGTAAAGCCACGCAGTCGGGCGGAAGAATTTATTGTCAAGATTGCCAAAGCGGTTGAAGAAGTAATGCAGAATGAGCTTGTTCCGCTTCCGCAAGGAACGGCTATCATTCCCACTGAATACACTATTTTTTTAAGTGAAGCGGACGATAAAGAATGGCAGGGCGTAAAGCGGCGCGGTTTGGAACAAGGGCTTTATCATATTTTAGCCGAAAGGGCGAAGGAAATCGCCGGAAAAAGAAAACTTGAGACGCAATCTTTTGCCGTCGAGCTTCGCGTTGACGGCACGCTCGAAAAAGGCGATATCAACATCCAGCATAGCTGGGATGACAACTCCGGCAATAAAACAAATGTTTTAGCCCGCCCGAAACCGGTGCCACAGCAATCATCCCAATTTCCAGCACAACCGCACAACGCGGAGATATCAACACCGAATTTTACCCATAACGATTCGCCCGCTTTAAATCATCCGGCGTCTGTGCAACAAATGAATATACCGCAACCGACGGCGGTTTCGGGGGATTTGGAAGAAATGACGCATGTGCAAAAACGCCAAGCTCCGGAGCTTTATCGCTTGGAGATTTGGCGCGACGGTGTTCGAAAAACGGTATTACCAATCTATCAAAACGAAATAAGCATCGGGCGAGGCTCAAATTCAAAACCTGTAGATGTTTCATTAACGGGCGACCCGGAAATAAGCCGTCGTCATTTAACTTTGATTTGCGACAATCAAGAAAGTTTTTGGATCGTTAACGAAGGACGAAATCCGGCAATGGTTAACAATTACGAAATTCCGAGCGGGCAAAAAGTTTCCGTTTCGGCTGGCGCTCCGATTGGCGTTTGTAGTTATCTTTTAAGAATTCAGCCAAAATAATCAAATCAAATAACCTTACGATTTTAGCTCAAAAATTATTTGAGCTTATTTTCGTATGAAAGTCTTACAGCATTTCACCTGTGCAATACACTTAAAGACACTTTTCCTTTTTTATTAAATTTTCAGTCTTGCAGATTAAATCGTTGTAAATATACAGTTTATTTTTACAGTTTTATTCTTTCGCTTGCTGCTTTCCTTCCCTTTACAAAAGGCACATAAGTTGCTGTAGCCAAAACGCCGATAATTTCGTAAAATAAATTTATTAACCGAATTTAATCTTTATACAAGGAGTTCAGGGGAATCAACGATGAAAGACATTCTAAGTGTGTCCGGTTTTGAAAATGAGTATATAAAAGCTAATGATTATGATTTAGTTTGTCTTTCGCATCTGCGTTGGAATTTTGTTTATCAAAGACCTCAGCATCTATTAAGCCGTTTTGCAAAAACGCGGCGCGTTTTCTTTTTTGAAGAACCCATCTATTCCGACGAGCCGACGAAATTAGAAATTACTTCGGGCGAAGATAACTTATTTGTTGTCGTTCCGCATATTTCCAACACCAATAAAGAAGCTGGAAAAGTTGAACAAATTCAACGTGAAATGCTTGATAGGCTTGTCCGCGCCGAGCAGATAAAAGATTTTGTTTTGTGGTTTAACACGCCAACGGCTTTTGGGTTTGCCTCGCATCTTAAACCAAGAGCGATTGTCTACGATTGTATGGACGAGCTTTCCGCGTTTAAATTTGCGCCTCCTGAATTGCTTTCAAATGAGAAGCGGCTTTTGGAAAAAGCCGCATTGGTTTTCACCGGTGGTCAAAGTCTTTACGAAGCGAAAAAAAATCGGCACGAAAGAGTTTATGCTTTTCCTTCAAGCATTGATACGGCGCATTTTCGACAAGCAAGAAATATCAAGAAAGATCCTGCTGACCAAAAATCAATTGCTTCTCCGAAACTTGGCTATTGCGGCGTAATTGATGAGCGGATTGACATCTCGCTTTTGGCGGAAATGGCTGATTTACGTCCCGAATGGCAATTCGTAATGATTGGTCCGGTTGTTAAAATTAAAGAGGAAGATTTGCCGCGCCGCGCGAATATACACTATCTTGGTGGAAAAGATTATAAAGAATTGCCAAAATATATGGCTGGCTGGAACATTGCTTTAATGCCGTTTGCAATTAACGAATCAACCAAATTCATCAGCCCGACGAAAACGCCCGAATACTTGGCTGCCGGTAAGCCGGTTGTTTCCACGCCGATTCGGGACGTTGTGCGTCCGTACGGCGAAATGAATTTGGTGCATATCGCTTCGACGGCACAGGAATTTGTCGCTGCTTGCGAAAAGGCGTTAAGGGAAAATTCAGAAGAAAAAACAAAGCAAGCAGATGAATTTCTAGCTCAAACTTCTTGGGATAAAACTTTTTCGGAGATGGCGAATTTAATTGATGAAGTTGTCGGAAAAAGGACAAAGGCTTCAATTGCGTGAACATAAAATATGTATGCAATACGACAGATAAAAATTGGCTTTTAATATAAATTAGATTTTATAAAACAAAAAGGGGGAAGAAAATGTTTGATTATTTAATTGTGGGCGCGGGCTTTGCCGGCAGCGTTCTGGCTGAAAGACTCGCTAACGGTTCGGATAAAAAGATTTTAATTTGCGATAAACGCCCGCACATCGCGGGAAATGCTTTTGATTATTACAACGACGAAGGTATTTTGATTCATAAATACGGACCGCATATTTTTCATACTAATTCGCAGGATGTTTTCGAGTATCTTTCCAGATTTACCGAATGGCGCGAGTATCAGCACCGCGTTTTAGCTTCCGTGGACGGAATGCTTTTGCCGATTCCGATTAATCTCGATACCATAAACAAACTTTACGGTTTAAATTTAACGGCGTTTGAAGTCGAAGAGTTTTTTGAATCCGTGGCGGAAAAATGCGACCAGGTGCGAACTTCCGAAGACGTTGTTGTTTCAAAAGTCGGGCGCGAATTATATGAAAAATTCTTTCGCAATTACACACGCAAGCAATGGGGTTTAGACCCTTCGGAACTTGACGCATCGGTTACGGCTCGTGTTCCGACACGCACGAACCGCGATGACCGCTATTTTACCGATTCGTATCAAGCAATGCCTAAACACGGTTTTACGCGAATGTTTGAAAAAATGCTTGACAGCCCGAACATTAAAGTTTTACTTAATTGCGATTATCGTGAAATCATCAATCAGTCGGCTAGCGACTTACAAGTATTACAATATGGATCAAATTGTTGCTCAAGCCTTAACAACTTATAGCAAAATTGTCGGAATGAAACGTAAGGAAGCGACGGCGAAAATCAAAACCGGCGAAAAAGTTTTTGTGGGGGCTCATTCAGTAAATAAGTCAAATGGCATAAGTGTTAGCGTCGCCGCTTCTTCAAGTTAAGTATTTGAATCGGCTGCGAATTGATTGCTAAAATTTAAGCTGCGGTAAGTAAAATTTATTTTTTGCTTACCGCAATTTTTTTGAAAAGTGATTTCGGAGAGAGATAATTAGTGATAGAATACTTGGAAAAGTTATAGCGAGAAATCAAGGTGTAATAATGCGAATCTTTAAGAACACAGAAGATGCTAAGAAATGGTTAATCAGACACTAATTTAATCGATAGTTTTTATATGAAATAAAGATTCCAAGGTGCCTGTTTCCTTTCACCCACCTAAAAACCCACCAAAAACAATTAAAAATTAAATACCAATTAAGTAGACTTAAAAGTCGTTTACAACTGTAGATTTTAATTTATTTTAATTTGACTGTTAACCGAAGGGTTGTAAGTTCGAGTTTTACTTGCAGAGTCAATAGATTAAACAAAAAGCGCGTCTTTTGCGACGCGCTTTTTGCTGTTTGGACACATTCAATTTAGCGTTTTGGAGTGATTTTCCAAAGCTCTCCGTTGGTTTGATCCGTGACCACATAAAGCGCTCCGTCAGCACCTTGACGCACATCACGAATTCGCTGTCCGCGCTCTGTCAGCAGATGTTCTTCGCCAATAACGCGTTTGTCTTTGATAACCAGCCGTACAAGTCGCTGTTCTCTTAAAGCACCGACAAACAGACTTCCGCGCCAGGCGGGAAAAGCGTTGCCTGTGTAGAATTGCGCGCCCGAAGGAGCTATCACCGGGTCCCAATAGAAAACCGATTGCTCGTACCCTTCTTTCTGCGTGCCGGCTCCTGGAATCGGGTCGCCCGAATATTCTTCGCCGTAACTGACGACCGCCCAACCGTAATTTTTACCTTTTTCGATCAAATTCAACTCGTCGCCGCCCTTCGCTCCGTGTTCCACAGTCCACAATCGCCCTTGATCATCAAATGCCGCCGATTGAATGTTTCGATGTCCGAGAGTCCATATTTCGGGCATTGCGCCGGATTGCTTGGCGAAAGGATTATCGGCTGGTGACGAACCGTCCGGATTGATGCGAATGATTTTGCCGAGATGATTGTCTAACTGTTGGGCTTTCGGGCGATTCGGTCGGTCGAAGCGATCGCCAAGCGTTATGTACAGCATATTGTCCGGTCCGGAAGCGAGCCGCGAACCGAAGTGCAATCCATTGTTGTAAGTCGGCATAGCTCGGAAAATGATGCGAACTTGTTCGATATTTCTGCGGTCTTGGGTTAAAACTCCGCGCGCGACGCTTGTTCCGCTCCCTCCTTCGCGCTGTTCCGAAAAGCTCCAAAATATGGTGCTATCTTTGGCAAAACTTGGACTTAATGCAACGTCGAGAAGTCCACCTTGTCCGCGCGCCGTAATCGGCGGTAAACCGCCTTGTCCGCTGGTGGATGACACCCCGCCCGCGCCAACCGGCAGCAATCCGCCAATCGGCTGCCCGACTTCGCCTTTAGCCGAAACAATGCGGAGTTGTCCTGTCTTTTCGGTAATCAAAAAGTCACCGTTCGGCAACGGCTCTACCGCCCAAGGTCTGTCCAACCCTTTCGCCAATACTGCAACGTCAAAAGCAACGTTAGATTTCACCGCACAAGCGCGAGTCTGTCCGGCAAAAGCCGGTTTTTGTTCGGGCGCGTTCGCCGTTCTGGTCTCGAGCGCCGCACATGATAAAGATGAAGCCGGCGAAGCAGCAGTTGAAGCTGAAGTTTTAACTGCTTCGCGCGGATTCTGCGCGCAAGCCGCGCTGACAGCCATTAGTAAAACGGTCAGAACAAACGCAATCTGATTTTTATTCATGGATTATTGTCCTTAAAAACACCCTTGAAAAATAAAATTTCAGTTCGTTTGATGCCGTCGCCGAATCGGAGATGCCAGAGTTGGGAATAGTTTTCTAAATCTCTTGCAGCAAATTAACATTGATTCATCAAATTTCAGACCTAATTCAAGGCAGCATTCTGTGAAAAACTTTCTATGTGCTTTGCGCCAGTATTCTAGCGTTTGGTCTCCTTCACCTTCATCAAAGGCAAATTCCGCATCAACTTCTCTAAATGGTAAATGACGAACTTCGGTTGTAACAATCACGCACTGCGGATTTTTGTCAAAATCTGTAACAATGCTATATCCACCAATAATGCCGCCATCACCATTATCTGATTCGTGTTCCATTAAGCTAGCCGTCGCTTTCTTTTTTCCCGATAGAACTAAATGAACAAGTTTTTTCGCTGTTTCAGGATTATTAGCGAAATGCCAGACTTCATACGGTTCATCCATATTTATTTCAGGATTTTCTGTACAAAAATTTTGCCAGAAATTTTGAATTGAGTTTGAATTATTCATCGTAAATATGTTTTTAAAATTTTTGAATCAATTCTTGTTTCAAAAAGGGTCATTTATGAGACAGATTTTATTTCAATTTAGTTGTTTCATAATGGGGCGTTTTTGAGACTTTGGAAGGTAGCTGTTTCCGCCCTCACGTCCAATGACTTGTTCGATGCGGCGTTTATTGCAAATGCTCTAATTTGTCTTTGCAATAGGTCTGCGAATCTCAATTTTTTCTCCGACTTCAATCACCATCAGGTCTTCGCCCAACTCTACCGCACCACTATAATTCTTTCGAGTTAGCGGAATAATATCTTGCTCGGTGGCTGTTGAGGGAACAATGTGCGAAAAAACCGCCATTCTCGGTTTCACAAGAGAAAAAATTTCTCCTGCTTGTTCCGGTGTCGTATGATGCCCGATAATCGCTTTAGCACGTTCGGTAGGATATTTCATACGCGCAATAGTTTCCGGCGAAACAACCTCGTGAATCAATAAATCAACGCCTTTGAAATATCGAATGAGATTTTCCGAATAGCGCGTGTCGCCTGACAAAACTACTGACCGACCTGAATAATCAATTCGATAACCAAAAGCAGGTTTAATCGGCTTGTGGTCTACTTCAAACGCCGTTACTTTCACGCCATTTTTTTCATAGACGACACTTTCTTCAATGTCTTCCGCCTTAATAAGAACGCCGTCGGGCGAGGCTTTGTCATCGGAAATCCGAATTTTGATGTCAAACTCAAACGCCTTTTCAAGATTCGCTATCATTTGCTTTGTGCCTTTCGGTCCCCAAACCTTGAGCGGCGTAACGCGCTGACCTGTCAACCAGCCAGTCAACCACAAGTCGGGAAATCCGACTACGTGGTCCGAGTGCAAATGCGTGAAAAACACGCCTTGTATTTCTCTGTATTTGACATTAATTTGCGTTAGTCGTTGGAGCGTGCCGCGTCCCGCATCGAAAATAAATTTTTGCTCACCGGCTTCAATCAAAATGCTTGGTCCAAAGCGTTCCATCACGGGCAGAGGAGTGCCTGTTCCCAAAAGAGTTACCTTAATAATCTGCGCTTGCAAATTGGTAAGGGCAAGAAAGACAAAACACAAAGCAAATTGAATTAGCTTACGGAGAATAATCATAAATATCGGATTGCAGAATTAAAATAGCAATTTGTCGTCAAAAATCAAAAGCGTAAAATTCAACAAGAAGCGCCGAACGGCTGAGATGACGTGGGGCAAAACACCGCGCAAGCTAACAAACGAAACAGCGTCCGTGTTTTGCCCTCACGTCCATTGGTAGGATGAAAGACGGGCTTGTCATCTTCCGTTGATGTTGTCCCGCCATCGGCGTAAAATAATTACGCCCCGGCACGTTTCCGTTGTTTGTTAAAGAACCGATTGGTTAAGTGTTTGTCACCAAAAGGTGAATGCTCGGCGCGGGTGGCAGTCAGTCTCGAAACTAAATTCATGAACCGAAACTTGTTTTTCAGGATTCGAGTTCCTTCCAAAGGTTCAGGCGACCGCCATTCAATAAGCCATTAACCCGATACGACCATAGACTGCTCAAAATGAGCAAAGTCTCCAATAGCTGCACGGTAACAGTAACGCTAGTTCAAACTTTGAACAAGGTCACTGCATAAGAGCGTCATCGGCGACATTCGACTTTACTCAAAACTCTTTCCGAATAGCGCGTTGAAACGCCAGCCGGCGAATCACAAATAGCCCGCCGCCGCTCAACAGATTTGGCGGGACAAGGCGGGTTTGTGTTTGACTGCTTCTTTCATAGCTGAATTGTTAGGCGGCGGTTGGATAACCGAGCAAATATGTTACGGGAAGCGGTTGCCATTCTCCGCGCTGTTCACCGATTTCCCATTGATATTGCGTTCCAGACGACGCTTCAGCTGATAATATTTCCAATTCCGTCGGAGTATAGGTTCGCAGACAAGACACAATTACGTCAAACAAGATAATGAACGGAACTACCGGAACAATGTATGTCCACAACAGACGTGAAAGCCGAAACGGACGAATCAACGGTGTAAAAATAAGTGCCAGCAACGGTGTCATGAACATCAGCAGAATCGCCAAAGCCGAACGATGCGTCGCTTCAAACACGCCGATTCCTTGACCTTTGCTAATCGCATCACGCAAGATGGCGCGAGCCTGTTCTGGTCTGAAATGATGAAACGACGTAAAGAGCGTCCGAAATCCGAGCATTTCTTCCGGCACATTGGTCGCGTCAACCGATTCAGCGACAAATCCGATGGTGCCGTTGGACAAAACTGCGGCACGCCGAAACGCCTCGACATTCGGAAATTTATCGGTCAACAAAACTTTCAGCGAACCCGCTTGCCGCACCGTTGGATGCAGCGAAAGCCAAGGTCCCGCACCGCCCGAACAAAGGTCAACAATTTGGCGGGCGTTAGTCTGCCCAAGGGCGTGTTCAAGGTGCGGAACGATTGGCGCATATGGCTGTGTGCGATTAGTTACGAATTGTAAATAATCAGTCAGCGCGTCGCGGATGCTGTTCGGTAGCCACGCTTGGTCTCCAATCTCAAAAAGTTGGAATCGCTTCATACAGTTTCCATGTAAAATTCTCGAAACGCAATTGTCAGCGAAGCCGCCGAACGGCGGAGATGACGTGGCGCAAAACCGGATGCACACAAGCAAAGGGTCAAAAGACACCGCGATAAAAAGTCGCTGTTTCGCCCCTACTACCAATGAGTGTTTGGTGTGGCGTTATTTTCACCACCGTTTGTTTTGGCGCAAATTGATTTTAAGGCACAAACGCTGTAGGAATTGGTCTGTCATTAGTTGTGCCAAATTGAACCGCGCTAAAACCTTGTTGCGAACGTAGCATATTTGTTCTCCAGCGGCACGACCGGCTTGGCAATTTGGGCATTTGTCCATCGGCAAATCCATACGCAAAGATTTAATTTTCTTTCAATGTTTGTAATCGCTTGTGAGAATTGCTCTAATTCTCAATATCCCGCAAAATCTTTCCCTCAAAAATCTTTTGTCCGGCAAGCGATGTGTAAAAACCATAAATCGCCAGACCGAGCAGCACGACAGCCGAAAAAATCGTGTTGCCGAAATACCAACTCGAAACATTTGCCGTAATCGCATCGTGAAAAGAAAGATGGAAAAAGGTATGAAACGAAATCATTGCCAGAAGTCCGAAACGAGAAACGCAGACGACGCTGAGAGTGGCAATCGAACCCGTCCAAAGCCACCCAACCCAGTGTCCGCCCCCAAAAAACAAGCCTAAAACCAAGAAATACACCGTCCATAACGCCGCGATTGCCAGCCATTGTTTTCTGAAAATCGCCACCAGCAAAACTAGCAGCAGCAAAAGAATAAAAGCGAGAAAAATCGCGTTTCCCGGCGACATCAGGAAATTCGCCAAAAGATGTTTGAAACTTTGAAGAAATGAAACATCTAAGCTGGGATTCGGGGCAACCGTCAAACCGAGCAATTGTTTCGAAAGAGGTTCTAAATAAATAATAACCGTATGACCAAGCCCCAGTATACCGCCGATGAGAATGTCGCGCCCGACGAGCGGGTCGCCGAAATCGCCCGCCAGCAGCCGATTCCATGAAATTATCAGATTAGCCCAACGACGACGGACAAAAGGTTCGAGCGCGAGATAAAGCAGCGCCAGCAAAACGGCGTTCGATTCGGTTTGCCGATAATTGCGAATGTCTAAACCCGCTTCCGCGAACAGCGCCGCCCAATCAACTTCGCCCGCCTGCACTTGTTTGTCTTTGACCTGCGGCGGCACGGCTTGAAATTCGAGCAAACGCCCGCGCGGGTCTGTAATGACTTTGGTCATTCCCACGACATCATTCGGCGGGTCGCCGGGCGAAACCGATTCCGCTTGCAGCGGTTCGAGATAGCGCGGGCTGGTGCGATGCCAAAAATAAATTATCGCGGGCTGCCCGCTGCGCATTCTTTCCCAACTCTGCGGCGCGTTTTCGGCGGCGGCGTAACTGTAATAATCTCCCGTATTTTTGCCGAAACCGTAATCGGTATCAACGGGCGCGTTTTGATAGCCGAGTTTTTTGACAATCGAATCGGCGCGCTCCGCCAAAACTTCCGGCGATTTTTCGAGCGGAACCCATTCGTGGTCTTTGACCTTGCCCGCAAAGAAAACGATAAACGCAAACAGCAAAACTACCGCCGACAGGCAAGCGAGGGCGACGGCTGGTTTCAACGCGCCTTTTTTCGGCGCAGCGGCGACCATCTCCGGACTTGGCGTTTCGCCCGCCGCTATTGCTGCCTCCAGAGGATTTCCGCCCGGCAGCATCATCGCCACCTGCAAAGCGTTTTTCGGTCGTTCCGACGGATTTTTTTCGAGACATTGAAGAATTGTCTTTTCGACTATCGGATTGATTTCCTTCAAAACTTCCGAAGGATTGGTCGGCGCGGTCGTTTGCTGTTTCTGCAAAAGGTCATTTATCGAATCGGCTTGAAAAGTTTGCTTGCCTGTGAAAATTTCATACAACAGAAGTCCTAAAGAATAGATATCACTTTTCACCGAAACTTCTTGACCAGTAATTTGTTCAGGCGACATATATGCCGGAGTTCCAACGCGCAATTCATCTCCGGCAATTTCCGCTTCTACCCCCGCGATACCGAAATCAGTGATTCGCGCTTTGCCTTTGCTGTCAATAATCACATTCGCGGGCTTCAAATCACGATGCAAAATTCCCGCTTCGTGAATCGCTGCCAGTCCGAAACATAATTGCCGCGCAATCTCAATTGCCTTGCCCGATGGCAAATATCCGATTCTTCTGAGCAGCGACGACAAATCATCGCCGTTGATAAATTCCATCGAGAGAAAATGTCGTCCATCAATCTCGCCGATGTCGAAAACGCGACAGACGTTCGGGTGCGAAACCTGTCGGGCGGTGCGAACCTCGGCGTGAAATCTTTCTAAAGCCGCTTTGTCTTTTTCGAGTTTGTCGGGCAGAAATTTTAAGGCGACCGTTTGATTTAATTTAATGTCTTCGGCTTTGAAAACCTCGCCCATGCCGCCTTTGCCTAACAAGCCGATTATCCGATAACGATTTGCCAGAACTGTTCCGGCGACAAATTTTCCATTGTTCAATTCGCCCGTCGTTTGATTTGCCGCAAGAGTTTTTTTGTCTTCAAACATACTCGCCACTTCCCGGGCAGCGGGCTGTTCCAAAAAACTTTCGGCATTCTCGAATGAGTTCAATAAATTCTCGACTTCGCGGCGCAGTTCGACATCATTACCACAAGCATTATTGAGAAACTTTTCGCGTTTTTTCGGCTCAAGTTCCTGCACGGCATCGAATAAACTTTTGATTTTTTGCCAGCGTTTTGTATCCATTGTTTGCTCGTTGAATTTCCGTGTTTCTAAAGTAGCGGCAAATTCAGGCGCAACAGGCAGACCGCAAATGCGACATTCGCGTTCGTTTTTTGACAAAACAGCTAAACATTTAGGGCATTTACTCATTGTGTCAAATCCTCGATTCAGATTTGCCAATAATAATACAATGTTTTGTCGTTTTCTTTGAAAGTTTTTACGTTAAATCAAACGAGTCCGACATTTCAGCCGAACCCGCTCGATTTTTCCAGATATAGTTATGTTTGAGGACAACTGAGTTTCGGGTTAAAATCCGCAAATATTCCGCTCGGATTATTACGCCACGCCCAAACGTGCAAAGCCCATTGGTTTCGCGGCGCGTCGAAATGAAATTCCTGCCCGAAAAGCACCGGCGCAATAGTCGCCAATCGCGCGGGAACGACGTATTCGAGACCGACCAGACGCATTTCGCCGTCTTCGTCGGGAAGGTATAACAGAATTTCGGGTTCCGCCGCGTCAACTCCGGGATTTCCGATGCGGGCGGGATTGACAAAATGGATGCCCATCGCGCCTAAAAATGGATAGTGAACACATTGCCGGGTGTTGATAAAACCATCAGCGAGCGCGTTGTTTACGTCGTGATATTTAGCGGTCGCTGCCCGCGCCGCCGCTAACTGTTTGCGGCATTCTTTTGTTTCGCAGTCTGCATCATTATTCGCTTGTGCCGGAGAAAACCCGACCGTTAGGAATGCGGCTGCCAAAAGACCTGAAAAGATGATAGAACGAACTGAAAATTGTTTGATTTTTAGATTTTTCATTTTGATTTCTCCTATTTTTAGATTTGTTTCTACTTTGCCGTTTAAGGCGAAAGATTTGTAAAAA
>JAIVJJ010000188.1 GCA_020200095.1 Acidobacteriota bacterium
ATATATGATTCGTACTGAATTATTCTTTTCATTGCGAAGTAAATATCTGGATTTTGTAAATACTCGAATAATTTTTGGGTCGCTACATCAAACACGGGTAGGCTTCTTGATACAGGTTATTTACCCGACACAAGTGTCTAAATTTTCAACCTTTTATTATTCTTTAATACAGCTTATCTTGATAGCGAGATTAGGTTTTCTATTTAAGTTCTGTTCTTTGAAAATTAGGATGGAGGTGATGAACTTAGCTCGTCATAGGTGATCTGCACAAGACAACTCACCGGTTATATTTTTAGTCATCGGCATTTCTAACGTGTAGCTTGACTCTTAAAATAACGCTGTACTTCCCGTTGATTAAAACGTTCTTCGTCCAGCCCAATTTCCAGGTCATACGGATATAGAACCCGCGCTGTAAATTGCCGCGGCGCTTCTTCAAAATGACGAGATTATGCGACCAGCCGATTTCTCGCACCATTGGTGCGAGTTTTTCATTCAGCTTGCCGATGTCCCGAAGAAGATTCAGAAACTGAAGCGAATAACAAAAATTGACAAATTTTGTTATATCCCCTATCTTTACTTTGAAAGGAGTCTTATGACTATGAACGTATCTTTAAGCCCTGAGCTGGAAAATCTGATTAACGAAAAGGTCAAGTCAGGTAATTATAACTCGGCATCGGAAGTTGTCCGCGAAGCCTTGCGCCTATTGAAAGAGCAGGACGAATTAAAGCAAATTCGCCGCGAAGAACTGCGCCGCGAGGTGATGAAAGGCGTTGAAGAAATCCGCCGCGGCAAAGGCGTCGTTTACGATTCGGCAGAAGAACTGGCGGAAGCCGTCATCAGCCGAGGAAAAGCCAAGAAAGGCAAAAAATAGCGATGGCAAAGTTCACAATCGCGCCGGCGGCAGAAGCTGATTTGGATGAGATTTGGCATTACATCGCGGAACAAGCAGAACAAGCCGCCGATAAATTCATGCGAGATTTAGCCGGTAAGTTTCAGCTTTTGGCAAACAACAGGGAAATCGGCAGAAGAGAAGATGATTTTATTGTCGAGATGCGAATGTTCCCGTTCAAAAACTATCACATCTACTACTTTCCCACTGAAGAAGGCGTAGAAATCTACCGCGTGCTCCACGGCAAAAGAAACATTGAAGAATTATTTGAAGATTACATTGGCGGATTAAAAGAATAAAAAGCGATTTGGCTATTCGGGACAATGCAATTGCTAAAATTAAACAATCTCTCCAACAACTCGTTGGAGTTTTCTCTTTAAGACACTTTTGTCTGATTTTTCGCCCTACTCAAACAATTGCAATACAATTATGCTTCTGATGCGTAGATTAAGTTTTCAAAACAACAACTCCAAAGAGGGGATGAGTATTCTCATCAATAAGGATTGAATCCCAGAGGCGAGATTTTCTATAAAAATGTTTCGTTATTTTGACTATGATTTACTGCTTAAAATATTCAACTAATTTCTCTAGCAGAATATGAAAAGTTCGAGGACTGTCCCGTTGCGGTCCACCACTCGGTACACTGTTCCGATTTACGACCATTTCAAAGGGTAAATTGAGCTTAATAAAGACCAATTTCCCATTTACGAGAAAGTTCGAGGTAAGGGTTTTGACCAAATCGCGCTTATTCTGAAAACTTGCCGTTTTATAG
>JAIVJJ010000307.1 GCA_020200095.1 Acidobacteriota bacterium
GGCTTACCGTATATGGCGAGTGCGGCGAGATACCGATTTTAACGAGTTCAGTTTCGCTTTCCTTTAATTCCAAAAATCTTTCTTGTAACTTGGCAAAATCGTTTTCCGCTTCTTCGTTTTTCGGCGAAAATTCGGTTTCTTGAAACAAAACGCCGCGCAATTGATTTTCTTTTAACGCGCAAAAACCGGCTTTCCCGAAACGCCCGATGTCTCCGAAACAAGTTACGCCCGCTCGCACGCCTTCGAGTGCGCCGAAAACTGCCGATATTCTAACGTCCTTTTCACTTAATTTTTCGGCGCGGGTTTTTGTTAGCTTGATAAGCCACGAGTAAAAATCTTGCTCTACGTCGTCGAGAAAACCGCGCATTGCCGTTATCTCTAAATGCGAGTGCGCGTTGACAAAGCCGGGCAGAATCACAGCTTCGCCAAAGTTATCGTGTTTCGCCGATGGAAAATTTTTAACAAGCTCTTTTTTTGTGCCAAAGGCAATAATTTTTGTTTCATTAATTGCAATTGCGCCCCCAGAAATCGGCTCGGAGGAAATTGGCAAAAGCCACTCGGCTGAAAGAATTTTCATAAGCTGATCGAAAATTCAGAGGTTAAAATTTTTGGTTGCTTCACTTAGAACTTTGAACTTTAACCACCGAACTTTCTTGTCGGTAACGCGCTAAAATCGAAGAAACGTAGGCTTTTGTCGAAGAAATATTGATTTTTTTAATAAATTCTTCTTCGGTAAGTTTTGCGGCGTTTGTATCTTTCGTCCATTCTTCGACACGGCTCGCGCCCGCGTTGTAGGCGGCTAAAGTCATTGCTTCCTCTGCCGAGAAATTACGATATTTCTGGCGTAATTTTTCCAGATACCAGCAACCGATTTGAATATTTCTTTCTGGTTCGCGCAGAAATTCGACGAGGTTTTCGGCGGTTTGTTTTTCAAATTCACGAAAGCCGGTTTCCTTTGCCCATTCACGCGCCACGGTCGGTGTTATCTGCATTAAACCAACTTCATCAGCCGCGCCAATTTGCCAAGAGCGAAAATACGTTTCTTCGTAAATAACACTCCGAACCAAATCTTCATCCAGCCGGTAAACCGATGCGTGCCGCGCAATCAAATCATCAAAACGATGTATCCAGTATTGATTAAAAAAATATAGTCCGGCAACAGATAAAAAAATGAAAATTGTAAAAAAAGAAAAAAGATAACGGCGCATTCAGATTTTTATTTTTAACTTTGCGGTTTGTATCAGATTTGGTCTTTTTGGTTTCCGTTGGCTTTAAGCTCGCTTAAAACATAGAAATTTTCGTTTTTTTCAAACTTTCCGGTCAATACCATTTCGGTAAACAAATCAACGTCATAATCGGCTTCGCGCGACATTTTTTGACGAATTTCCAGTAGTACTTCCAAAAATTTAGGACGGCGATACATATTAGATTGTTAGCGCGTTAATTGTTAATCGTCAACCGAAAATAAACGTTAAACTGACAACTGCATTATCAATTAACTGTGAACCAAAAATTCGGGCGTGATGATTACAGGCGAGAAAAATCCAGCGGCGGTATTGAAAAGACGAATCCGAGCCTGGCGGCGGACATTTGCCAGATGTCCAAAATTCCACGTAACGAGATAATCAATTTTGTGAAACGAAGCCAGCGCGACGTGCAGTGCGTCGGCAATAAATTTGCGGTGAAAAATACCGCGTGAAATATAGCCTTCGGCTAGAATAGCGACTTCTTCGGCGAGTTCGAGAGTTTGCAGCGAGGCAATTAATTTTAAGTAACCCGTGCGATGCGGTTCGGAAACCTGTTCAATCTCGCGGCGCACCAGAATTGAACTAAAGGCGCGGTACTCGGAAAGCTCATGTTCCCACCAGCGAATTGTTAAATCGCGGCGAAAAGGCTCGCCGTTGTCAAGATAAGCACCGACGACGGATGTTTCCAGATACAAACTTTGTTTCATAATTAGTGGTCGGTTGTCATTTGTAATTGAAAACCCTAAAACTCGGACATTGAACATTAGACCTTAAACTTATTTAACAATTGGAACGAAAATCACTTTGGAGTTTTCAAAATCAAAGGTTAAATTGTAATTCTTTAAAAAATTCCCTCCTAAGATTCCCGCTTGCTGAAAACCCGAGGCTTCATTAATAATATCCAAATTGAGCGCGATTGCTGTAATACTTTCGCGGCTGTGACTGCCGAAGGTTACGCGCGGCAGCAGAAATGTAGAAACATTTTCCGTAATGCCAGCCGCCCCGACAACGCGAAGTTTTTCATTTTTTAAGAAACGACTGAGTTCTTTTGTATTTGCGAGTTCGTCAGAAATTACTGAAATGCTCGCGCCTGTGTCAACAATAAAATTTAATGCCGGTTCGATACCCTCAAGTTGTATTTCCCCGCTCAGAAATCCGCTCGAAGTTAAACGCAGCGGGAGCGATACTACGTTACTGTCATTATTTTCAATCGAATCTTTCTTTTTTAATGCAAAAGTCGAATTTCCGTAGTTAATTGTCGTTAAAAATTTTGAGATAAGAGACAAACCAATGTAACCGTCGATCTTTTCGTCTTTTGTATGAAATTCACGAATATAAATCGGGACATTTTTAATTTTTACATCACCGATTGAGACCATTCGTAAAAATCCGTAAATGATTTCAAACTTGCCGCTGCCGCCGATGGCACGTGCTAAACCGCCGCGCGTTATCGGTTTAATCTGCAATTTTTTTGCCGTATCTTTTGAAATTACGGAAATTCCAGAACCTGTATCTAACACAAAATTAAGCGGCTCTTCATTTTTGTTGATCTTTAGCTGTACAACCGGACGGTCATTAATTAGCTTAAATGAAACCGCCGTTTGCGCCGCGCCGTCCGAAACATACAAGGATTGTTTGTTGCCGAGAAAACGCAAAAAGTTGATAAGACCTTTGATTCGGTCGCGCCGTTCTGAGTCAGTCTGTTGTGAAACCTGTAAAAATCTTTCGTAAGCGTCGGCGGCTTCCGTATAATTTTCGGCGCGAGCCGCTATTTGTCCGAGCGAGAATAAATAATCAGGTTCACGCGGTTCAAAGTAGATGGCGGTGCGGAGATTTTCCAATCCGACAAAGACCCGGTTTTCGTAAAAGTTCAGCGTTCCGAGTCCAGCCCACGCTAAAGCTTGTCTTTTATCGAGCCGCAGGGCATTTATAAAAGAGAGTTGCGCTTCTTTAAAGTTACCAGCACTTAAAAAAGTCGCGCCTAAAACGGCGAAAGCATAAGAATTATTCGGATCGTTTTTGGCGACCTCAAACGAAAATTCATAGGCTTCCAAAAGCCGTCTTTGTTTTAGTAAATTATAAGCAAGACTGGTTTTTGCTTTTGAATTTTGCGGATAATTTATTGTAACTTGCCTTAAAATTTTTTCGGCTTCCGCAAAATCGCCTTTCCTAGTCAGTTTTTCCGCTTGTTTAATCAACTGCCGAGCATTCTCGGTATCAGATTGTTGAATATCAGCCCACGCAAATGCCGCAAAAATTATAATTAAAAGAAAAATCCCTGCTACGTTACCAAAAAAATTCGAGCGGAAAAGAGTTCGCAAATCAATTACACAAAAATTTTCATGTCTCATAACTTACTCCTGTTTATCCAGAATCGCATAACCTTTCAAACCGATGTTTCGCAAAAAATGGCTGGCTTCCTTATAACCCAAACCTTTAATACGCTTTTCTTTTACCAGCCAATCACGTCTTTCCAGATGATTTTCAAAACTTTGTAATTCGTTACGCAGGCGCAAACCGCAATGCTCCTGCAAAAATTCGCGCGAAGCGGCGATATAACTTGCCCGCGCATTCGGATAACGATGTTTTCCGCGCAGAGCTACGGACAATTCCTGCTGGTTTCCATTTAATAAAAGCGGTCTGACCGCTTCGATTGACCGAAGTCCCATTCGAGCCGAGCAGCCGCCTGTAAAGAAACAAAAAACCATCTCTTCCCACAACCGCTCGTCTGTTCCCGTCTGCCAGACGGTTTCAAACTCGGAGATTTTTTCGCCAATAATCTGGCTTCTTTCGCGGTGCGCCGTTTTTATTTTTTCAATAGTTAGAGGTTGGAGTTCTTTTTTCACAAAACAATTGATTTAACTTGAATTTTATGAAGTTTATTAAATAAATGTCAATGTTTTTTTGACAAACGGTGCATAACCTTTTTTGAATCAAATTTAAATTTACAAAATCTTTATTTCAAAAATTTTCTTCGTAATTTTTGATGTATAAGCAAATTGAATCGCTTCCATAAATATTTCTAAAGCCTTGCATCTAAGTTGAAAAAATCTTCATCAAAAGAACTGTTTTTATGCCAGAAAACTTTAAAGAGTTTTTAATGCTTGAAAAACAATATGGTTAATGTGGTATACTTTGAATGCCTTTCTTAGTTAAGTCTTAAGTAGGAAGCCAACCACATCGCAAAATTTAAGAGAAAAAGATGAAAACTTTTACTAAGAATAATATATCCGTGTGGCTAAGTGTCGCATTTCTTGTTTGGATTAGCTCGACAGTTACTGTTTTTGGGCAACCGATTTATTCGCGTCCCACAAGTCCGACACCTTCACCAAGAACCTTACAACAGCCGACTACTGTTCAAACGGCTCAACCGAAGCCTTCCTCAACTCCTTTGGTAACCAAAACCGGAAGTTCAATGCCGGTAGCGCGAAGAACCTCGATTCCCATTCTTGCGGATGTGGAAATACCCGGTTTTTCGGGAATCTTAGTGGAAGATTTGAATGGCAATGTGGTGTTGGAAAGCTTTTCAAATTTCGCCTTTAATCCGGCTTCAAATGTTAAAATTGCCACTGCCTACTCGGTTTTAAAAACCTTCGGACCAGATTATCGTTTTCCCACTAATGTTTGGACTGACGGGCAAATTGATACTGTGTCGGGAACGCTCTATGGAAATTTGTATGTGTCGGGACGCGACCCGATTTTTAATCTTGAACACGGTATCGCCATTTCAAACGAACTGAACCGTATGGGAGTTAAAAGCATAATGGGTGACTTAATTGTTACCGACAATTTTGCGATGAATTACAACACTCAAGCGCAACGTTCAGGTTCTACGTTGCTCGGTGTAATGGATGCCGCAAAGCGTTTGCCTGCCGCAACCTACGCTTGGCAAAGCTATTTGGCAAACTCCAAAAAAGCAAACCAAGTCGGATTTGTTCCAAGCGTTTCAATCTCCGGCGGTGTATTTGTTCAATCACTTCCCACAAACGTCAAACTTTTGTTTACGCACGAATCAACGCCGATGCGTGAAATTGTAAAAACAACGCTTTGCTATTCAAACAACTTTTTGTCAGAGCGTCTTGGTGATATGCTCGGCGGTGCCTACGCAGTTGCACGGATTGTGCAGCTAAACGCGCAGATTGCTCCGCAAGAATTTGTATTGCAAACTTCGAGCGGTCTCGGCACAAATCGAGTTACGCCCGTAGCAATGATGCGGCTTCTGCGAACTTTGAGAAATGAGCTTGCGCGAAATAGAATGACGTTCGCCGATATAATGCCGGTTGCCGGTATAGACGGTAGTACTGACGGCGGCGTCAGCAGTTTAGCCGGAGAAATTCAAACAAAAAACGGCAAACTTCTTTTCGTTATTTTTAATCAACGCGGCAGTGTAAATCGTTTTCGAACATTTCAAAACTCGCTTATTTCATTAATTCAAGGACAATTAGGCGGTGCTGCGCCAATGGTTTACACCGAAATTCCTCTAGATGTGCGAATGGCAAATACACGGATTACTTATCCCGACGCTCGCGCTAATGGAAATTAAAAATCAAAGCCAAAAAATCAAAAGGATAAGAGAATAAAGGAAGCAAGAAATTTTTGCTTCCTTTATTTTTTGTTTTGCGATTTATTGAAAAGCATAAGATAATTCACGTTTGCGAAATGCTATAAATAAAGCCGCGATGAACAAAATCGAACGAGAAAAAGACCAAACTGAAGAAACACCTGAACTAACAGCCGAACCTTCGACCCATCCCGAACCGACAACCGAAAAATCCGCTACCAAACAAACAAGCGTCGCAAAAAGCGCGAGCATTGTTTCGATTGCCGTAATGTTTTCGCGAGTTTTAGGATTGGTGCGCGAAATGGTTTTCGCAAAATACTTCGGCGCCGGTTTTCTTTACGATGCTTATCAAGCGGCTTTTACGATTCCTAATGTTCTGCGCGATCTTTTCGCCGAAGGCGCGCTTTCAGCAGCATTCGTCAAAGTTTTCACCGATTACCAAATCAACAAAAGCGAGCTGGAAGCATGGCGGCTGGCAAGTCTGGTTCTCAATGCTTTGGCTGTAATTTTGAGCGTTGTAACCATTCTAGGAATTTTGCTTGCTCCTTATTTAGTGCCGATTATCACTCAAGGATTTCCGCCGGAAAAGATTCATTTAACGGTCGTGATGACTCAAATAATGTTTCCTTTTATCCTTCTTGTCGCAATGGCGGCGGTGGCAATGGGTGTTTTGAACACGAAAGGAAATTTTGGTATTCCAGCTTCAGCCTCAACCGTTTTTAACGTCGTTTCAATTTTTGCAGGTCTGGGTTTTGCATATTGGTTAAGCGGCGGCGACTGGGCGCAATCGAATGATGAAACTGCAGTTCCGGATTTTCCCGCGCAATGGGCAATTATCGGAATGGCAATCGGCACTTTGATCGGCGGCGCGGCGCAATTTTTAATGCAAGTTCCGTCGCTTCTGAAGGTTGGATTTCGCTTTTCACCGATTTTAAGTTTTACCGACGAAGGCGTAAAAAAAATAATGCGCCTGATGGCTCCCGCGATTTTAGGAACTTCTGCCGTGCAAATTAATGTTTTAGTAAATCTAGCTTTTGTTTCAAGTATTGATGGCGGGCGTTCGTGGCTGAGCTACGCTTTTCGCTTAATGCAATTTCCAATAGGAGTTTTCGGCGTGGCGGTCGGCATAGCTTCTATTCCGGTTCTTTCACGAATGGCAAGCGAGGGGAAATTTGATGATTTTCGCAAAACGCTTTCATCTTCAATTAATCTTGTCTTTTTGATGACGCTTCCGTCAGCTTGCGGTTTGATTGTTTTGGGCGAGCCGATTATTCGTTTGCTCTATTTACGCGGCGCGTTTGAGGAATCCGACGTTCCGATGACTGCTTGGGCTTTGACAGGTTACGCCGTCGGTTTGACCGGTTACGCGGCGATAAAAGTTCTCTCGCCCGCATTTTACGCTTTAAACGACGCGACGACGCCGATGATAATTGCCGTCTGCTCAATAGCTGTGAACGCGCTGGCAAGTTATTTTTTCCGCAATTGGCTTTCCAATGTCGGTGTTTCGCACGAATATCCGAACGGTTTAGGTCACGTCGGCGTCGCGCTGGCAACTTCAAGCGTTGCGCTGGTAAATTTTTTCGCGCTGGCTTTGCTGATGCGAAAACGAATCAACCGCATTGACGGGCGCGAAATTATAACTGCATTTATTAAGATTGCGATTGCTTCGGCTGTGATGTCAGCGGTCTGCTATTTCAGTTATCATTTTCTTACCCAACAATTCGCCGTCAAGACCTTAATCATCAAAATAATTGAAGCGTTTGTCCCGATCGCGCTTGGTGGGATCGTATTTTTTCTGATTGCGAAAATTTTGCGAGTCGGCGAAATTGATAAACTTTTTAATGCTTTAAAGAGAAAATTAGGAAGATAAAATGGATAACAAACAAGTGAATGAACAAAAATATCATGAGCGGGTTTACAAAATCGTCCGTGAAATTCCCTTTGGCAAAGTTATGACTTACGGACAAATCGCCGAAATCTTGGGCGAAGGTTACACAGCGCGAACCATCGGGTATGTAATGCACGCGGCTGATACGGAAAATGTTCCCTGGCAGAGAGTTATTAACTCACAAGGCGCTTGCTCAACTGGAAAAATGACGATGCCGGTAAATTTGCAGCAAAAAATCCTCGAAGACGAAGGTATTGAATTTAATGAAAAAGGTCGCTGTGATTTGAAAAAACACCTTTGGTCGCCAGAGGATTTTGAACTTGAAGACGACGAACAGCCGAGCCTTTTTGAAAAATAAAAAATTATTAATTTGAGGCTTTTCTTTTCAAATATCAATTGTTATTTTCACAAAAATCTCATAATGCCGATAACCGTTAGTTGACGCGGACGCTTGCTTGGCATCTGTCAGATAAGAAATCTTTTTACGTAATGTATTAAATCTTTCAATAATATCAATGTTTTTGAGGCATTTTTATAATTTTTGAGGTTTTTGGACACCTTAAAATTAATTATCAGAGTCAGGTTAGTCTAGCAAACCGTTTGTTCGAGTTTGGAAAATCCAAGCCAAATGCGATGCAGACGAAAATTCCAAAGCAGCCACTTGCTACGATTGACTGCCAATTCAACTGTGGTTCCGGCGTGACGGTTGTATTGCCCACCATAGTTATGAATACGCCGCCTACGACAGTAAAAATTGCTATCAATTGGTAAAGCCGCAGTCCGCCAAAAACCGGAGTTTGTGGTTCGCCACGATACGATTCTTCAACAAATCTCCCCAGCCCGGTAAGAATAAAATAGATTCCTATGACCAGTGAAATGGAAGTTTGGGCAAGCCACAACCTCATAATAACTATTGCCACCGCGGCATTATAGAGAATTGAGTAGAGAGGAGTCGGATGAATCGGAATCCCTGCCAGATTAGTGAATCTGCAAACTCGTGATAATGGATGCACATATCGAATCCCGATTTCGGCGGGTGCTTCTCGCCCATGGCAGCATCCCTGAATGAGACAGCGCAATCTGCCGGCAGCTTGCGCCCACGGCACGCCAACACAAAACGCGGCGAATAGCAACCATGTGTCGCCGCCCAACAATTTAGCAATGAAAAGCCCGATAATGGAACCAAGCATTCCTCCAAACCAACCAAAGGGACGCAGAAGTCTAGAAGAACCTTCAATCCATTGAGCCGACAATGCGGACATAATGATACCGCTTGCCGCAAGGATTAGTATAGATGCGGTATAAGCGGGTCCAAGCAACGTACCGACGATTGAAAGAGCCACGAATGCACCTGCCCCGACATAAAACCCGTGATTAATAAGCCTAACCGATCCAAATCGCCATTCTGTCCAGGAATTAGCAATTCGCTCGAAAGCCAAACGAACATATTCCCAGACTTCCCGAATCTTAATCGCAAATAAGAAAAGAGTTAATCCAACCGAAATGTCCAGAATCGTATGAGTGCCTGTTACAATTCCGCTCGCTACAATCAGCAATGCCCAAACGGAAAAAAGATTTTTCCACGAATCATAAGTTTTCGCATAGATTTTTGTCGCCAGCAAAGTCCAAACGATATGTGAAGAAAGATAAATGACAACCTGTACTCCGTGCCTTTGACCCGATAGAACTATCAAATTAGACGAGCTTTGAAGAGTAAATAGCTGCGATGCGACGTAAGGAAACGCAATGAAAAGTAAAAGGGCGATTCCTGTCGAAACTGATCCGAAGATCAGGAACTCGCGTAAGTCGCGCGCCGTCTTTGCGACAAGTGGCAGCGTTAATATAAATAAATACCTGCTCCAATAAATTGACGCGCTCAATTCATAGGCGGGCAAGTAAAATTCAGAAGATAAAAAGTTCACCGTATCCGGCGCAGTCCCGATCAAAAGTGCAGTTTGGCAGAATAAAAGCCACGGTATTATAGCTATGATGTAAACAGAGATTCTATCTTCCATTGTGGGAGGCAATGCTTCTTTCGTTGGTACGTGTATATAATGCTGTGCGTAGTTTTGACCGAAACGCTCGCGTGTAGCTTGTTTTTCGTAGCCCTGAACGAGCGCCGCGCAGCCGAGAATTACAATCGGAGAGACAAGCCATAAGCCGCTCGATGAGCCTGCGGCAACGGAAACTCCAACGCAGAGAATTGAGAAGCCGGTATAAATTGGATGCGGCAGAAAGCGATAAATTCCTTCGACAACGAATCTGGCGGGGGGGTAAGCGTTCATCGGAAGCCCTTTGCCATACAGATAAATGGCAGCCATGCCGGAAATCATCATAAACGCACCGGAAAACGCGATTATTAAACCGATTGGCAGAGATTGTATAGCGGTAAGAGAAACGCTTTTTTCGGTCATCCAAGCCCAAACTATTAAAAGCACTGGCAATACTACGACAAAAAGCAGCGCATAAAGAATCTTTCCTATGATTGAGTAATCTTTTACTGCCATATAAATCCTATAAAATCTTTTCACTGCACAAAGCTTTCACTTGATTTTTTGATCTTCATTCTCCAGAAATATATTGCTAATGAGATTAATAACAATCCGCTGCCATATATAATACTTCCGACAATAGGATTCGATATTCCGTAATCAGTGAATGCCGAGACGATGCTTGCCTGCGACGGAAAATATGCGGGGAGAAAACGTATCAGAGTTTTGTTTTGCGCTTCGGCATAAAAGATCGGATTTTGCAGCCATCCCGAATCTATATTTACAAGCAGAACTATTAAAAGTATTCCTTCCATCTCACGCCTGACAATTGCCCCGACAAGCAATCCGTAGCAGGAATGAACAAAGCCAGCCAGCGCGAATCCTAAAATTACAAACGGGAAATTTTCAGGTCGAAAAAACAGCATCAATATCGCTCCGACGTAACAGGATATTAAAACGACGACGCAAAGCAATACGACGAGTTTGGCAAAAATCAGTTCCGACGGTCGGTAGCCGCAGAGAATCAACCTTCGATTTACATCGGAATCCTTTTGAATGAGATTCATCGCTAAAAAAGACGTGAGCAAACCGACAGCCGCCACGCCGATGAAAATTAAGGATTGTTTTTGCGCGCTGACTTCGACAATGGTTTCTTCCGAAATTGAGGCTAACTTGAAAGCCACAAGATTGTCGCCCATCGTCAGCGAGACCAGCGTGAAAAACAATACGGGAATTGTAAAAAGAAGTATCAGCGCGAAACGGTTGCGCGCCATCTCGCGCATTGTCATAACAGCGCTGGTTTTGATATACGTTAAGCGCATTCGAGATTTCCTTCTTTGAGGGCGTAAAGACTGTTAAATTTCGATCGGTCATTCACCAGATGAGAAACTACGAGAATGCTTTTCCCCTTTGATTGCAGTTCTTCCGTATAGCTCCAAAAGCGCAAGTATGTTTCCCAATCGAAACCCGAATACGGCTCATCAAGAATGAGAATGTCGGGCGAGTGCAATAGCGCCAGCGAAAGATTGAGCTTCTGCTTTGTTCCGCCGCTTAACTCGGATACAAGCCTGTTTTCATATTGACCAAAACGGAAATAATCGAGCAAATTGTTTTTTGCTTCTTCCCAAGAATTTTCGATTTTTGTGCGGCGCAGACCGTAAGCTGTAGCAAAGTAGAGAAAATTCTCTGAAACGGTCAATGTTTCAAACAGAACCGCTTCCTGTGGACAGTAACCGACAATTCCTTGCGAAACTACATTTCCCGCGTCGGGAGCGAGCAGACCCATCAAAATTTTCAGTAGCGTACTCTTTCCTGCGCCGTTTTCTCCGACAATTCCGACGATTTCTCCGCGCTGCATTTCGAGCGAAACGTCTTTTAGCACGATGTGCTTGCCATACGATTTATCAATGTGTTCCGCTTGAAAAAGCGCGCCACCGTTCATTATTTTTGCCCGCGCCGGTCATCAAACCCAACGTACGATTTCATGAATTACCCAGCCCTCACTTACTGGTCTGGACTGCTCTTTTAAGAAACCTCGACTGCGCCATTTGCATTCGTATGTATTAAGGCTTCGAAGAGGAAGTATTTTTCCTATTCCGGGAATCACGGACAACGCCGTATTGATAAGCGCCCCTTCGCGTAGCACTTGTTTTTCTTCGAGACTAAGAACCCGACGACCGTCATCAAAAGTAATTTCGCTATCCGAAACGTGAGCATTTTCAGCCTGAACCCCGTCATAAAGCACCAATTGTAATGGATATGGACCCTGCCAATCTATCCAGACCAAACTATTCCGATCTGACAGAAATCTTCCCCACCGCAATTCCTCGATCGGTAATTGCCACGGCGGGATAGATATTGAGATATGTTCAGCGTAACCGAGTCCTTTCAAGCGGCGTTCTTTACCGATATAAATGTCAGCCTCGGCAAGCGGCTGCAAGCATTGCCACTTTATATCACCAGCATCCGACTCAAAGATTGTTCGCTCAATCGGTGAAGAAATAGCTTTCCATGTGCCTTTTATTTCAAGAGAATCGGAAGACCAATTGAGCAAACAATCTTTAATTTGCGGAGGGGAAAACTTCCGTAGCGATGTACGCGATTCAGTTTGTTTGCCGTTTTGATATTGTAATATGCTTGAGTAATTAATTGACAATGCTTTCCATTGAAGCAAAGCGGCATAACCAATGAACACATCTCCGGCGTCAGACACACAGTCCATATACCACTT
>JAIVJJ010000308.1 GCA_020200095.1 Acidobacteriota bacterium
CGCACAAATCCGACAATCTGTTCATCGGTATAAATCTTTTTCATTTGTTTCTCCTCATATTGATTTTTCAATATCGGAAGAAACTTGCCAACTAAATGGCTCAATTTTATGGTTTCAGGTCATAGTTAATCACATTAAACTTCAACTCTGTCTGTTGAATGCTGTCGCACTATAACTCTGGTTCAATACATGATCTCCGGTCAAAATAAGTTATTCGGCAAAGACAACTTATCAGAGGAAGCGATGAACTCTCTATTTGGCTTTCTTTTCAAAAGTGATAGGCGGTCAGGAAAAAAAGTTCTTGACAAACCAAAAAAAGGCGGTAAAATCTTCCCAGGTTCAAGCAGTGACTTGCACATTTTAAGTGGTTCCCGAGGATTGTATTTCAATCTCCCCGAACCTTGGACCTTAACCTTTGCAGCTTGAAACTGCCTAGACTCCCGGTACTCCAAAGAGCCTTTCCAGTTATCCAAGCTCAATTGAATGTTTCGGCAAGTTCTTTAAGAGTTGGAACTCTTTGAAGCGTACTTTGTGCCGATCACATTTTCGCCTATTAGTGACCGACTTTTCAGTCAAAGCGAGCGCCGATCATCGCGCTCTAGCGTAGACACCTAGGCAGAAGACGACGATTTAGGCGGACAGATCGCTCCGGCGGATAAGTTGGAGCATGTATATGAGTCTAACGATCTCATTAACTTACAGGAGTCGAACCATGGCACAAGAGAAACGACAATTGCCTGAGGGTTTCACGAAATCTCTCAAGGACTTGATTGCTAAGCTAGAAGAATCAGAGCGGAGGGAAATGGATCGCGTGGAAAAGGGAGAGATCGAGCTCAAGATCTCTGAGAACGAAGCACTTTGGTTCGTCGCCTACAGAACGGCCTCCTCATACGTTCGCGATGAGGAACTGATTTCTAAACGCGGGTCCTAATTACTATGAACAGTGTTGCGGTAGCGGATCCCTCGCTGGGTCTGGACGAATATGTGTGGGCGGGAATCCAATCTCTCATGGACGACTACATAGAAATAGGGCCCGCTGACGATGTTGTCATCGCATATACGCCAGACTCGAGAGATGCAGCGGCATGGGTCTGCCTTGCTTTCCAGGAACGAGGGTTTACCCCAGCTCTCGTGCCCATGGCTCCTCTGCGTGATCCAGGATTCTACAATCGGTTATCCGCTGTAATACCCGAGCGCCGAGATGGTCATGGCAGGTGTGTATGTTTACTTTTTGAACTACATACCATGTCCCATAACAAGACAGTAAAGACCATATTTTCGAAATACTGTTCCGATCAATACAAAGTCATTCGTGCAATTAATTCCGGTCGTGATCTATTCGCAACGGGCTTAACTATTCACCCAGATGAATTGTCCGCGCTGAATACAGCAATTCTGGAGAGATGCGGACGGTCCAAGCGCCTGCGAATCGAAACCGAAGGTGGCACGAATTTGGAAGTTGAACTGGATAATTCAAAATTCCGCTGGCTAAGTAATTGCGGAGTTAATCAACCGGGCAAGTTCCTGATCATTCCATCTGGCGAAATTGCGACATATCCCGCAAAGATTAACGGTACCTTGGTTGCAGACTTCGCGATCAATGTGAACATGTATTATGATGACGACGCCCGACTCAAATGCAATCCGGTGACCATCGAAATTGAGGATGGAGTGTTGACAAAGTTTTCATGCAGTAATCCAGATGTTTCGGCATTCCTTAACAGATGTTTCAGTAGGAATAATGCGAAGCGTGTTGGGGAGTTGGGATTTGGCACCAACAAGGCGGTGGATGTCGCCGTGCCTGAGAATTCTCATCTCAACGAGCGCGTTCCTGGAATACATATTGGCTTTGGGCAGCACAATCAAACGGTCGAAGCAACAGGATATTTTTGCGACATCCACGTGGATTTGTGTGCTAAAGGTGGATTAATTTGGTTCGATGAATCAATCGAGCCAATTGACCTTAGCAACGTGGCTCCCTCACAAAACCCTCATCCGATTTTGGTCAATAGCGAAGACATATTTTCCGAAGACGCAGAAGAAGATTGCTGCGGCATGATTTCATGACTCATTCCCTGACAGAAGCCATAGTTTCTGAGTGTTTAGGATATCTGCCCGAGTACGTCGGCCATGAGATGCCATCTCTACGCTTCGGCTATGGCGGGACCAATTTCCGGGATCTTGACGCCTCAATTGTGCCTGACGAAATGCGGGAAGATGTAGGTCAGCAATTGACCGGCGCGTACATCTGGTGCGTGCACCGGTTCCCCCTCTCCGTCAGATCTCATGTGACTAATGTTACGAAGCGGAGCATAACCGAATTTATAGTAGGTCATAGCAACCACCAAGATCAAGACCTCAGTGCGTCTTCGGCGCAGGCTCCGGGAATTGTATTCATCGCTTCAAGCTGGCCGTTGCGGTGCCCGTTCAGGTTAGCGTCGCTTATCGCTCATGAGGGCATTCATCAAGGGTTGTTTATTCGTGAGTTGGTCTCATCCCCTGTCCGACCTAAATCCTTAGGATATTCGCCCTGGAAGAATACGATACGACCTGGGCGCTTGGTGTGGCATGCATTCTGGACATTTGCCTGTCAGTTCACGATGCTCGGTGAATCTGTTCTACGAGACCGGTCTCTCTTGCGGGACGACACGATGCTGATTGACTTTCTTGCCGATATGGAAGCGCGACTTTCAGTTTGTTTATATTCACTGGAGTTCTCTAATGTCGTTTCGCGGCCCGAGTTCGAACGATGCAACAACGCATTCTCTATTTTGGGTTGTGTATCTCGAAAACTCATGAACATTAATGACTATAAACAACTTTCGGTTGACGCTAGCGACGCCGCGTTTGGAAAATATGAAGCTTGGGCCAAGACTTTCGTCGAGACTTATAGCGATTCTCAAATGGGTGCTATCTGATAGCCGCAATGACGAAACCAGTTTCGGCAATCTTGCTTTGTTATTTGCTTGAACGCCCAATTCAAGGTTGATTCAAGCATTTCATTAGTGCGCGCTTTTTTGCCTCGACAAAGCGTTTTTAGTTTCGACCACAACAATTCAATCGGTGAAAAATTTGGAGAGTATGCCGAGAGCCATAAAACTCTAACGCCGAATTCTGGGGAGTTAGTTTCCATTTTTCCTGCGAAATATTGAAGCCGCTAATCATCAACGTTGAGAATACCGATAATTGAATAGAGTGTCGAGGTTTTCACTTTTGACCAACTGAACGCTTACCAAAGAAATCAATATGCGTCTGATAAGCCACATTTCTCCGGTTCTTCCTCACTGTTGGTGCAAATAGCCAAAAACAGAAACACCTTCGCTCAAAGGATAAGCTAGCTTGCTAAGTTTAGGCCGGATTAAGAACTCTTACTTTGAGCAAATCGAATTTAGCTCTGCCATACATCTGGCGTTTGAGCAGTTTCAACCGATTGACTTGCCCCTCGGTCTGTCCGTTGCTCCACGGTGAAACGGTTGCCTCCTTAACGGCTAAAAAGTCTTTCTGCAAACCGTTGGCAAATGACTTGAGTTCTTTAACACCTGAGTCAAAAGCCTTGACGATCCACAAGCCGATTGACATTGAGCCATGCCCGCGAATGATTTTCACGAGTTCCTCGGCGAGCGGATAAGCGCGGTCGAACTCGTCCCACTCGGCACAAGCCTGACAAAGCTTTTCCAATTCTTCTTCGGAAAGCCGTCCCTTGCGAAAACACAGCGAACGTAAAGACTTTGCGTCGAGCTTACGCCGCGCCCGGCGGCGATCAGCATTTTTAGGAAGCACCGGTGCTGCTTGCCGAGAAACTGCTTGAATCTTAGGTAGCAACGGCAAGTGCGGCAGCAGTCGGAGCCGACAAGCGTTTCTTTTCATTTGCTCGAAAGATTGCTTCAAAGAATGCTCCCACTGCCAATCATCCAATGCTTCAAAGTCAGCTTTTTGACGGCTATTATCTTGATTATGATCGTTCAGCTCAGTTGTTTGACCGGCAGCAATTCTTCGTCTTCTCAAAAGCCGTTCGATTATCCTTTCCAAAACATCACCTAGGTTACTCAGCAGATGCCATCGGTCGGCGATTTGAGTAGCATAGGTCTACCCATCATAATGCCGTTCCGGTAAGTTATCGAACGATCACGGGCGACGGTTTCGACACTAGGGTGAGTAAGCAACCAGTCGGTCAAAGTCGCGGCTTCGCGGTCCGGCAGCAAGTCAATGACTTTTCTTTGTTCCAAGTCAACAATAATGGTTCCGTAAGTGCAGCCTTTTCGCCACGCCCAATCATCAACACCGATGATCTTCGGCTCATGGTCAAATGAAGACTTCTGAGTTGAACGTCGAATCATTCTCAGCAGCGTGTCGCCGCTGGTCTTCATCCGCAAACGTTCTGCGGTTCTAGCTCCGGCTTCGCCGCCTGAAGCAAATGCCAGCCAGGTTAATGCGCCGTCGAGCCGACAGGCCTTGCGGGCGTAAGCCTCAACTACATCGGGCAATCTTTCGCAAAAGATCTTTTGCCGGCAAAGTCCATTTCGACAGCGAAACTTTCTGGTGTTCAATTGAAGTTTGACAGCCACGTTGTGCTACGGCAGGTCAGAGACCGTTCGCCGGTAATTGCTGTGCAAACCGAGGCGACGGCTGATGACAGTTCGGGCAAAGAGGTCGTTTCTGCTTTGAATGGACAACTATCGTAATCACATTCGGCTCGGAAATAAAACTTTCAAGCCGAACAATGTCTGGGTTAGCAAGTATCGTATCGGCATTCATGATGCCTTTTTTGTATCATTTGCTGCTGATTTGCACCAAAAGTGAGGAAGAACCATTTAAGTGGTTTATTATCGGACGCGCCATCAAGACTTAGGTATTTTATCCGAAACAAGGCATTCAAGAATTCCCATCAAAGCATTTTTAGATATTTCTTACTTCTTTATCCATTATTCGTCTTTGTTTCAGTTACAATTGCTGTTTTTTCGCTCGTAAAAGCCTTTTATTCAGGTTTTTCTTAATAAACCTAACTTAACGGTCTGTTTTTTATACAATTCAGCTTTAATGCTTTAATAATGATTTCATTATTTAGATTTTTTCATCTATCCAAATCTGCGTGTTCGCTTTTATCAGTTCATCATTTTAGAGCTGTGAAAAAATCAATCGGTTTTCTTTTCGCTTTGCTTTTTCTCTCTTTTTTCCTCTTCTGTTTTTAATTCTTGTATTAACCAATCCCAATCGCCAGGCGTATACCATTTCTTGAAATCTTGTAAAAACTCGTCTTCTGCAAAATCACGAAGTTGATCGAGAGCTGCTTCCCTTCCCTTTTCATCAAGCGGTTTTATCTCATACGAATCTGGTTCGGGCTTTCCAACAGTATCAACTTTTGCTTTTACTGGTTTGTTTACTTGGGTTGGAACCTCTTGCAATTTGCGACGAAGTACTTCAGTTAGAAAAGCTGGCACCGATGAAATGTTGTCTGTTTTCCGCGCTGCCATTTTCAATTCTAGAGTTAACAAGTCAGCAAGTTTCGATAAACTTTCATTATCACGATTTGATAATTTTTTGCCTGTAATTTCTTTTACCACCGATTGAAAAATTTCGATAAAACCAGCGAATGCTTCATCATCATTTGTATTTGTCTTTAAAGAAGTATTAAGAGGATTGGTAAGTGCTTTATTTTCAATGTCTTTACCCAACCCATCCCAGACCATTTTCTGGTACTGGTCTGAGTCCGTTTTTTGGTCTACCCTTGGTTTGGCTCCGGTCTGGCTGGCCTGGGTCTGGTCTGGGATACCTTCTTTTGGTAGAAAGACTTCATAATGAGAGCCGGTTTGTTCACCGGAAAAATTTGTAATTCCAATTAGATTTAGATCCTTCAACCTTTTTAAGTGTAAATTGATTGTCTTAATATTCTTTATGCCCGACCATTTCATTAATTCCTTTCGGGTTGCTTGAATAGTTCGCTGTGGATTTATAGCTCCGATTGTCCTTAAATATAAAGCATCGTAAATAGCTTTACTTGCTCCCGGAAATAATCCTTTTGGCAAAGCTTCACGCTCTAAGATGTTTGCTCGTTTATTAAAGTCCTTTTCGGGGGCAATATTTTTTGATGGTTTTGGTCTGGGTCTGGTCTGGGGTGTTGTTGGTTCGGGAACGGTCTGGGTCTGGTCTACCTCGGGCACTGGTTCGGGTAGGGACTGGGTCTGGTCTGACTTTCTTACTACTTCAAGTTTTGGTTTTATGTCGCCAGGTTTATCATTAAGAATTTTTGTTAAAAATCTACTCATCGTCTAACTCCAATATACCGGCATCCTGAGCGGCAGCTTCAATCATCTCTTCAGTAACGTCATCACTTTCTGTAAATTCCATATAACCAACACATTTTTCACAGATTTTTAATGCATGGCGGGGCACACCTTTTGTCACGTCCCAAATCTTAGCAATAGCAGCAGCATCAAAAGGATTTTTAATTTCGAGTTGATTGCATCGGAACTCAATCATCTCGCTCATTTCTTTATCAGTTAAAGGATTTATTAGAGCATAAGAATGAATGCGACTTTTGAGTGGACGATTTCGCTCAGAGTTAAGACGCGCTTTCAATTCAATTTGACCCGCTAGAACTACTTGGACCAGTTTGGCATGATTGGTTTCAAAGTTAAGAAGCCCTCGAATGCCTTCAAGTAAATCATCCTTCAGCATCTGTGCTTCATCAATGAAGATAACCACATTTTTACCCTCAATAAATTGACCTGCTAAGTATTCAGCAAGCAAATCTTGCTGGGCAGAAAGCGAACGCTTGGCAGGAAGCCCAAAAGATGCGCAAATTTCCTTAATCAACCCGAAAGAAGAAGGGAATTGTGGCGTAGGAACAAAAACAGTTAAAACATCTTCACGTGATTCATAATCGCTTAATAAATACCGCACAATAGTTGATTTACCCATGCCTACATCAGCAAGCAA
>JAIVJJ010000189.1 GCA_020200095.1 Acidobacteriota bacterium
TCAAAAAACGGCACAATCACCGCGCTTGAACGAGCGGGCATCGGCTTTGACGTGAAAAGAGATAGAATTGATAAATTAGCGGTTAGGAGAATAAAAATTGATGGCTGAAGAAAGAGATTTTGCCGACATTATTAAGAACAAATGGCTCGTTGAGTTTGACCGCAAAAAAATATAAAGATAAATTGCTAGGATTCGTTTTAGCGGTCAGCGATGATTTCACTCTGATTCAGATTTTTGACCACGATTATTTTAATCTGGACGGCTATTGTATCTTTGAAAATGACAGCGTAAAAAAATTTCGGGTTTATGACGACGAGGAGTATTTTCTCGCCGAAGTGGTGAAAAAGAAAAAAGTGAAGCCGAGACCCGTTTCCGGTGTTTCGTTGGAAAGTTGGGCAACAATTCTGCAAACCGTCAACGATAACTTTAATTTAGTTGTTGTCGAGTCCGAAAACATCTATAAAAATCAATCCAACATCGGAAGGCTGGAAAAAGTAGGCAAAAAAACCTTCAGTTTGATTGAAATTTACACAGACGCTTATTGGGACGAAAAGCCGACAAAGTATAAACTAAAAAATCTAACGAAGGTATCTTTTAATAACGCTTACGAAAACACGCTTTGGAACATTTCAGAGAGTAGAAAGAAAAATGTCAAACAAATTTCTTTAAACTCGGTGTTCTCTACGACGAAAAACTTTATACGAATTTATGAGCAATAATAACGAACCGAACAAAATCATTTTCTCGATGGTCAAGGTCAGCAAGTTTTACGATAAAAAACCGGTGCTGAAAGACATTTATTTATCATTTTTTTACGGCGCGAAAATCGGCGTTCTTGGTCTAAACGGTTCGGGAAAATCTTCGCTTTTGCGAATCATCGCCGGGGTTGACAAAGACATCAATGGCGAAGTCGTTTTCTCGCCCGGTTACACGGTTGGATATTTGGAACAAGAACCAAAACTCGACGAAAGCAAAACCGTCCGGACGCGGAAACCGTCGCGTGGCTCGAACAGCATTTGCAGAAATATGAAGGAACGGTAATCGCTGTCACGCACGACCGTTATTTTCTCGATAACGTCGCGGGTTGGATTTTGGAACTTGATAGAGGCGAAGGAATTCCCTGGAAAGGAAATTATTCGTCGTGGCTCGAACAAAAACAACATCGTTTGAAGGGCGAAGAAAAAGCCGAAGACAAACGGCAGAAAACTCTAGAGCGTGAACTCGAATGGATTCGGCTGTCGCCGAAAGGAAGACACGCGAAATCAAAGGCGCGAATCAACGATTACGAACAACTTGCGTCGCAGGAAGCCGAAAAACGCAGCGAAGATTTGGAAATTTTCATTCCCGTCGCCGAACGTCTCGGCGATTTGGTTATCGAAGCACAGCGAGTCGCCAAAGGTTACGACGGGAAATTGCTGTTTGAAAATCTCGAATTTTCTCTGCCGCGCGGCGGAATTGTCGGCATTATCGGCGCGAACGGCGCGGGCAAAACAACGCTTTTTCGCCTGATTACCAAACAGGAAATGCCGGACACAGGCGATTTTCGCATCGGTGAAACCGTTAAATTAGGTTACGTTGACCAATCGCGCGATTCGCTCAACGCCAAGAAAACGATTTGGGAAGAAATCTCCGGCGGCTTGGATTTGATTCAACTCGGAAAGCGCGAAGTCAATTCCCGCGCCTATGTTTCGCGCTTTAATTTCTCCGGCTCAGACCAGCAAAAGCGCGTCGGGCAATTATCGGGCGGCGAGAGAAATCGCGTTCATCTGGCGAAAATGTTAAAGTCGGGCGCAAATGTTTTGTTGTTGGACGAGCCGACCAACGATTTGGACGTGAACACGATGCGCGCTTTGGAAGAAGCGCTGGAAAACTTCGCGGGCTGCGCCGTCGTCATCAGCCACGACCGTTGGTTTTTAGATAGAATTGCAACGCATATTTTGGCGTTTGAAGGCGATTCAAAAGTTGAATTTTTCGACGGCAATTACAGCGAATACGAAGCCGACAAGCGGCGGCGTTTGGGCGTTGACACCGAGCAGCCGCATCGCATCAAATACAGAAGTTTGACGAGAGCGTAAAAGAAAGGGATGAAGGATAAAATATGAGGGATGAAAAATTTTTGCTGTTAAAGATTTTGATTCTAGCGATTGCGTTTTCGGCTTGTCAGAAAAGCACGGCTGAAAACGAACAAATAAACTACCCCGCAGCAAGCTGACGGGGTATTAAAAGAGTTTGAGTTGACCGTTAGACTCAATCTTGCCTTGTTGCTGAACATAGTTCTTTATCATTTGTTCGTTACCGTGCGCGCCAAC
>JAIVJJ010000239.1 GCA_020200095.1 Acidobacteriota bacterium
GTGCGAATGTGCTTGCGACCCTGCATTTCCCAAATCGCCGTTACGGTTCCTTCTTTTTCAACTGTGTGATAAGAAACATCTTCTGCGTTTTCTATGGTTTCTGAAGTTTCTGCCGGCGCATTTTCAGCAGTTTCGTTGTTTGTCGTTTCCGCGGTGTCGATTTCTGCATTACTTGTTTCTTCGGTCGCCGCGACAGTTCCGTTTTCTGACATTGATTATAAAAAATCTCCTTAAATTATTTTGTTTAATAAATGGTTGATTATAGACGGATTTTGACACAGCCCGAAAACACAAGCAAGCGGAAATGGAAACTTAAACGATGAAAGTGAAAACTTATAGATAATAACTTAAAAAGGATGCAGGTAAAAACAGAAAATAAAATTAGTGGCTATTTTCATTTTCAATCATCTCTTCTCAACGCGCGGCGCCAAAAATTGTCATTCGGTTATTCAATCTCCATTTCCTTGGCTTTACCTTCTCCTATTAATCGTAAAACTTAAGAAACCGTTTATTAGATTGAAATTTTAGCCGCGGATTAACATAAAACGCAGTTTCAATCGTAAAGTTTGTTTTAAAAATGATTAGAAGATACGTTTTGCATATAATGATTTGAGAATGCAAGATAAAAAAACGAAACCCGAAAAAACGCTGGTCGGAAAAATGCAAAAGAGGCGCGAAAAGATGGCGGACGAAAAACGTTATATTATTTATTACACTTTCGAGAAAAATGAAAAGATACCGGTAAAAATACCTGAAAGCGAGACGAAAAAAGATGTCTGAACTCAGATGGAATCCGCTCATGGGCGAATGGTTAGCAACCGCTACGCAACGGCAAGACCGCACGTTTTTGCCACCCGCAAATTTCTGTCCGCTTTGCCCAACCGCGCCGGGCGGCTTTCCGACAGAAATTCCCGAAGCGACTTACGATATTGTCGTTTTTGAAAATCGCTTTCCGAGTTTGAGTCCGAATCCGCCCGCGGCGGCGATTGAAGCGAGTGAGCTTTATCCGGTGCGTCCCGCGCAAGGCGAATGTGAAGTAATTGTTTATACGCCGAATCACAATTCTACTTTAGCAAACGAACCTGTCGAACAGATTTATAAATTAGTGCAGGTTTGGACGGACAGATTTCGAGAACTTTCTCAAATAGAATTTATAAAATACGTTTTCATTTTTGAAAATAAAGGCGAAGCAATCGGCGTAACTTTGCATCATCCGCACGGACAGATTTATGCTTATCCGTTCGTTCCGCCGCGCGTTGCGAGAGAATTGCAGCAATCACGTCTGCATCAAGAAAAAACCGGAAATTGTTTGCTTTGCGATATTTTAACCGAAGAAAAAAACGACGGGCGGCGAATTGTAACGGAAAACGAATCTTTCGTCGCATACATTCCGTTTTTCGCGCGTTACCCGTATGAACTGCACATTGCGGCAAAACGTCATTTGCAGGATTTGACGCAATTTTCAGAAGCCGAGCAATTGAATTTAGCTTTGATTTTAAAGCAAACTCTTGTTGCTTTCGACAAACTTTTCAATGTTTCGTTTCCTTATATGATGGTTTTGCACCAGCAGCCCTCGGACGGTAATAACTACGATTATTATCACTTTCACCTCGAATTTTATCCGCCGATGCGAACAGCGACAAAATTAAAATACTTAGCGGGCAGCGAATCTGGCGCGGGAATGTTTATCAACGACACACTGGCGGAAGAAAAAGCGGCGGAACTGCGCGGACACATCGAGCCGATTGTTCGCCAAATATGATAATTACAGAAAGGCAAGGAAGAATTTTCAGGGATGGACGGAATATAAAGGATAAAAATAAAACCCAAAGCAATCAATTCATTTAATCCTGTAAATCCTGTTTTATTTTCTCCGGGTCTCTGTGGTGAAAAATTTCTATGATAAATCTCAAACAAATTCGCGCCGATTTCCAAGAAATTTACAATCATGAACCGCGCCTTTTCCAGGCTCCCGGCAGAGTCAATCTTATCGGCGAACACACCGATTACAACGGCGGTTTTGTTTTGCCGATGGCGATTGAATATGCGACGACGGTTGCAGCCGCGCCGCGTGAAGACAGAAAAATTCGTGTCCGCTCGGTAAATTTAAACGAAGAAGGCGAAATTGATTTGGACGCGCCGGAGCAAAAACTGCGTGGTTCGTGGATTGATTATGTTGAAGGCGTGGCGCGGATTTTGGAACGCCAAAACGCGAAATTGCGCGGCGCGGATTTGCTAATTGCTTCAGATGTGCCCACCGGCGCGGGACTTTCATCGTCCGCCGCATTGGAGATTTCCGTCGGTTTGGCTTTAAGTGAAATTTCCGGTTACACGGTTGAAAAAGTAAAACTTGCGCTCATCGGGCAAGCCGCCGAACACGAATTTGTCGGCGCGAAAGTCGGCATTATGGATCAATTCGTTTCGGCAATGGGAAAGAAAGGACACGCGCTTTTGATTGACTGCCGGGAGCTAAAAGCCAAGCAAGTTCCGCTTGATACAAAAGACGTTGTGATTGTCATTTGCAATTCAAACGTCAAACACGAACTCGCTTCCTCCGAATACAACACGCGCCGCGCGGAATGCGAAAAAGGCGTGGAAATTTTGCGGAAGTTTTTACCGGATATTACACAATTGCGTGACGTAACTATCGAAGATTTTGAAAGGTATAAAGTGCATCTACCGGAAATTATCAAAAAACGTTGCCGCCACGTCGTCGCTGAAAACGCGCGAACTTTGGCGGCTACCGAAGCGTTAGGAAAAAGTCATTTGAAGGAATTCGGGCGATTAATGTGGCTTTCGCACGCGAGTTTGCGCGACGATTATGAGGTAAGCTGCAAAGAATTGGATTTGTTAGTTTCGATTGCTGCTGATTGTGAAGGCGTTCTCGGCGCGCGAATGACCGGCGGCGGATTCGGTGGCTCGACCGTAAATCTTGTGCGGCACGAGAATTTAAATAATTTTAGGAAAAAAACTTCAACTGAATATGAACGGCAAACAAATATTAAAACGGACATTTATGTTTCGGGCGCTGCGGAAGGAGCGAGAGAAGTTTTTAACGGTGAAATATGAGTGGTGAACTATTAGTTGACAAAGAAAAATATGAGCGTTTGTATTCACTAATAGTTAATCGTTCATAGTTCACACTTAAAAACCTGTGGAAAGAATTAAGTATAAAAATCTACCAAATTGTCTTCGACTGACAAACGACGAAATCGAAGTTGTTGTTACAACCGATGTCGGACCGCGAATTTTACGTTATGCTTTCCTCAAAGGCGAAAACATTTTTGGCGAACATTTCGATGCAAAAGTCGAAACTGCGCTCGGAGAATTTAAGCCTTACGGCGGTCACCGTTTGTGGATTGCGCCGGAGAATATGCCGAATTCTTATACGCCGGATAACGCGAGGGTCGAATATTTTTTCGATGAACAGAAAAATTCGATTCGCCTGATTCAAGCGATTGAGCCGGTAACAAAAACGCAAAAAGAAATCACCGTCGCTTTAGACGAAAAGGGAAGCGGCGTTTCGATAAATCACAAAATTACTAATTGCGGTTTGGAATCAACTGAAGTTGCTGCGTGGGCATTGACGATTATGCGCGGCGGTGGGGAAGCGTTGATTCCAAACGAGCCTTTTGCACCTTACGGCGCGGAGACTTTGCTTCCGGTAAGAAATTTAACCGTTTGGTCTTACACGGATTTGTCTGATTCGCGCTGGCTCCTCGGTAAAGATTTTATTCGTTTGAAAGTTGCTGCCGAAAAAAGCGAGCCGCAAAAAATCGGCGTTTTGAACAAACAAGGCTGGGCGCAATATCGTGCCGGAAATTTAGAATTTACCAAGCGCTTTGATTTTGTCGAAAATGCCGTTTATCCTGATATGAACTCAAATACCGAGCTTTATACGGCGGGAGATTTCGTCGAAATCGAATCTCTTTCTCCTTTGCAGAAAATCAAACCGGATGAATCAGTCGAACACATTGAGCGGTGGAAACTTGATTTAGTCTAATAAAAAAATAACCGATTGCACAAATTTGTGTTGTATCGATAGCCTAAACGTCAGCACGATCTAAAAACTAAACCATATGTTGGCGCCAAGGCTACGGAACTTTTCCGAAATTCTCTGCATTTGCAAAACTTTAATTAATCTTCGTGTTGATTCGAGTTTAGCAGACCGGGCGGCACAAGCAACTCGCCGCTTTTCGCGTCAATAATTCCGTTTGTTTCTTCTTCAATACTGATTGCCTGCGTGTACATATCTCCGGCAATCGGGCGACGGCGCATTTCGCGTTTGAACTCTTTGATACGCCGCCATTTTTCTTCGGTTTCACCCGGTCCGCCGTAATCCGTAAAACCGAATCCGCCCCATTCGCTAATAACAAGCGGCGCTTGACCCCGATAAAAATACGGGTCGCCGGCAATCAATGGCTGCGCCGTTATGCCGTGCGTTTCTCCGGCGACAAGGCGGTCGAGCTTTGAAGCCCATACTTCAACATCTGGCGTATAAACGTGAGCGGTAAGCAGATGCGAACTTAGCCGCCCGCGCCGCGAAACGTGATTCCAACCGTCGTTGTCAACGACGAGCAGTTGCGGATAGTTAAGCCGCAGATAATCAAAAGTTTCCGATATGTATTTGCGCGTTTCGGCGTTGGTTTGAATGTCTTCAGCGCCCCAATCTTCGTTATATAAGCTCAAAATTGCGATTGACGGATGCGAAGCGATAAAAACAAGCATTCGCTGTAATTCCGCCCAATGATTGTCGCGGCTTATCTGGCTTGAACTGTGCGGTGAAGGAACTTCAACCCAGAGCATCAACCCGATTTCGTCGGCAATATCGTAAATGCGCGGGTCAATCCCGGCAATGTGAACACGCGCCAGATTGCAGCCTAAACGCTTGATGGCGTAAAGATGCCGCCGCATTTCGTCAAACTTTGAAATGCCGGGCTGGTAAAGAATACCGTCAAGATAAATCGGCTCGTTGTTCAGATACATACGCCGACCATGAGCACTGATTTTGCGCAAACCAAAATGTGTTTCGATGCCCGTTACGTATTCGTCCGACGCAATCAATTCAGCCAGCAAATGATAAAGATTCGGCGAGGTTGGCGACCAAAATTTAACATCGGACATTTCGAGCGGAACACGCTGCACGCGCTCACCCGTCTCAAGCGGCAATTCAAATTCCGCCGTTACGGGAATTTGGTCTTTATTGCTGTGATTGTTCGTATTATGAGGCATGACCGTCAGCCGCAAACGATAAATGCCTGGGTCATGGATGCGCGTCGTAAAATCAAATTCAACCAGCCGCTCACGCAAGCCGCTGATAACTCCGAGCCGTGAGCGCAGACGATTGCGCCCGACCGGTTCAATCCAAACGCTGCGCACGGCGCCGGAAACCGTCTGATACCAAATACCGCCTTGCTTATATACGCGCGAAGCCTGTTTGCCGCGCGGGATTTGAGCATCAATCGTATCAACAACACGAACGGTCAGGCGATTAATGGATTTTAAGAGTTTCCCCGGCAGTTCATAAGAAAATGAAGTATATTCGCCGAAATGCACTTCTTCACCTTCAATCGTTTTGAGCAAAGAGCCGTTGAGCCAAACACGCGTTTCGTAACCGCACGCGCCGAAAGTCAATTGCGTTAATGTGTTCTGCAGATTGTTCCACTCTTCGGGAATGCTGAAATCGCGTTCATACCACGCGACCGCTTCGTCGCTGTTTGTATAAAGGGACGAGGCTTCTTTGGCGTCTTTGACGGCAGCCAGATGCGATTCTATCGAACCGGGAAAAACGGCAGTTTCCGTAAAATCGTATTTGAGAAACCATTGTTCTTGTAGCCCTCGATTTTCAACGTCCAAAGCAAATCGCCATTCTCCGTCAAGCAACTCGGCAGCCGTTCGCCGAACAATCGAACGCGGCAGAGGATTAATTTTGTCTGCCGCCATATTCAGCAAATCGTGCTGGTCGAATTTATGCTCCGTATCAACGGTTGTCATATCATCTCTTGCCATCTTTTTGTTGTCGAAAGCAGATTAAATTGTCGGATTGATGGTAAAGCTAAAATTATTAGATAAAATAGCAAACATTTCTAAAAATAAAAACTTTTATTTGTTTGTAAAAGTAAAGTATTGCCACAGCGAAAGAAAATTGCAGCGCGTTAAAATCTTTGCTCGACTGCTGAGACTTAGTTGTGATTTGTTTTGTGTCGGTTGGCTGCGAATCAATTTATACAACTTTCTGGAATTTTCAGCAGGCAAAATTTAATTTATATCCATTTCCGCAATTTGATAGTCATGCGATTTGGTCAAAAGTAGCAAAGCTAAAATCGAACCGACAAGACACATAAACAAATCGGTCTGCGTGTCCCAAAAATAGCCTTGCGTTCCGAGAAAACCTTCGACCTTTTCGCCGTTAATGATTGCCATTAACCATTCAAAAATTTCATAAAGCGCGGCGAAAGCAAGCGGAACGGCAATTGATAAAAAGAAAGTATAGCCTTTGCCGTCGACGGCGCGGCGGCGTATAAAAAGTTCGCGTGAAATGAGCGCGGGCGTAAAACCCTGCATAAAATGTCCGAGCTTGTCGTAATTGTTGCGCGTCCAACCGAACAATTCCTTAAAGTATTCAAAAAGCGGATTTAGGGCGTAAGTATATTTTCCACCGACGATTAAAACAATACAGTGAACCAAGATGAGAACATAAACCAGATTTGTAAAGCGAAAGCGCCGGTATGTGTAAGCGAGAATGGAAACGCCGATTAGGGCGGGAAAAACTTCCAAAAACCACGTAAAATAATCGCGCGGATTGATTGCCGACCAGATTAAAATGAGAAAGAAACCGACAAGTAAAAGGATGTGAAATTTACCGCTAGGCTGATTCATTTCTAATTTGCCGCGCTGCAATCCAGACATTCAATAATGCGAATTTCTTCGATTACCGTTTTACTACAAGCGCGATACTGACCACCAAACGACGTGCCGTAAATCGAAAATCTTCTTCCACAATATTTTTAATAAGCCGCTAATTTTCTTGCTGCTTCAACAAACTTCAAACTTGCCGCAAAAACAACATCTCATTGTGGTGCAAAGCATATAAACTGCATCAATTTAAAAACTTAAACAGGCACTAGCCGAACTCGAATACTTTGATAGTAAAGTCTTGTCAAACCTTCAAAACCCGAATCAGTTCCGACAAGAAGCCACAATTCTCCGTTTGAGCTAGATTTGACATTGGTCGTGTGCTGATGAGAGCGTACAATCAAAGCAAACGGATAATATGGAAGGGCTTGTGAGCAGGGGATTCCGTTAGCTATATTTCCCGCTACCGAAGCCGCCGCGCCGCTCTGGGCTTGATTCCCTTTATCAACATTCATCCGCAAATAACCGTTTGATTGTAGAACCGCAAGCGGCTCAATCGGACTGGCTCCAGCCTTTAGAAAAACAGATTCGCCCGGCGCGCCGCCAATACCAACACAACCACTCGGCGCGTTTGAAGCAAGCGTAATAACGTATTCGGCGCGGTAAGTTTGTCCCGCAATAATTCCATCTTCGACTGCCAGACGACGTTTTAGAAACATAAATAAATCGGCAGAATGATTGTTTCCCTGAATGTAAAATCCGCGTTGCGGCAAGCGCGTCAACTTTCGCGGCATAAAGCGAATTCCCGCAACTAAATCATAACCTGTTCCGATATTCGGCGGATAATCGGCAAAATCCGCCGTCCAGCCCTGTGAACCGAATTTAAAATTGTAATTTAATTCAATAGCGCTGCTTTGAGCAAAAACAGAGGCTTTCAGAACAAAGAGCAACACAAAAAGAAAACAAAAATTCCGAAAAGATTTTTCAAATTTGAATTTTTTGTTCGACATAAAACACCTCGATTAAAAATTAAGTCGTGTATCATCAAAAGAAATGTTGAAGAAAATCACATCTCAAACTGCTGACACCTTTTCCTAATATAATGCAAGTTTCCGCGCAGCTTCAACAATTTCATTCACTTGCGGCAAAAAATAATCTTCCATCTGCGGCGCGAACGGCACGGGCGCATCAATTGAAGCGACGCGAATGACGGGCGCGTCGAGCCATTCAAACGCTTCTTCAGCGATGATGGCGGAAATCTCGCCGCCGATGCCGCCCGTCAAACTCGCTTCGTGCAGAATCATCACGCGGTTGGTTTTTTTAACACTGGCAAGAATTGCTTCTTTATCCAAGGGTGAAAGAGTTCGCAAATCAATCGTTTCAACCTGCAAACCGTCTTCTTTTTCCAAAATTTCCGCCGCGTCCAAGGCATTCAAGACTTGCGCTCCAAAAGTAATGATTGATAAATCTTTGCCTTCTCTGGCGACCCGTGCTTTGCCGATTTCGACAATATAATCGTCTTCGGGTAATTCTTCTCTCAATCTAGGCAGGCGATAAAGCTTTTTGTGTTCAAAAAACAAAACCGTATCAGGATCGCGGATTGCCGCCTTGATTAAACCTTTAGCATCATAAGCGGTCGAAGGTTCAACCATTTTTAATCCGGCAGTGTTCAAGAAAAATGATTCGGCATTCAAAGAATGAAACGGTCCGCCACGCACGCCGCCGCCACACGGACCCCTAAAAACCGCGCCAATCGAGCCGCAGCCGCGATAACGCGATTTTGCCGCGTAATTCGTCAGCATATCAAAACCGGTCGAGATAAAATCTATAAACTGAAATTCAGCAACCGGCTTCATCCCCATCAACGCCGCACCGCACGCCGCGCCCACAATCGCGGCTTCGCTAATCGGCGTATCAATCATTCGCTCCGCGCCAAATTGTTCGATAAAACCTTCTGTAACTTTAAATGCGCCGCCGTATGCGCCAACGTCTTCGCCGATAACGAAAACGGTTTCGTCACGTGACATTTCTTCCCAAAGCCCTTGCCGTATCGCTTCCACCATTGTTACGGCTTTGTTAGCGGTTTTTACTGTTGCTGTCATTCGTTAAATTACTTTTCCAAGTCTTTCATTTCAAAATCGTTATCGCTGAACAGACGGCTGACAGGCGTATGCGTCGACGGCTCGACTTCTTGATACTCACTTAAATCTTTTTGTAATTTTAAGACCGCTTTTGCGGCGCGTTCAAAATCGTCGCGCTCTATCTTTAAAGCGATTTTACCGTCGCGGTTTGGCATTTCGTTTAATTTTGTGAAACTTTTCAAGCGAATTTCGATCCGTGCGCCGCGCTTTAAAAATCCTTTACGGAATTTCACGTCTAAAATATCGTCGAGCGTAAAGCGAACTTCTTTGACGCCGTTTTTGATAACGCCGAAAATTCTTCCTTCAAACTCTAATACAATGCCCGCAGACGAAAATTTTCCGACGCCCGCAAAGCGCGAGAAATTTTCGTCTATCGTGAATGGAACGCTCGTGAAATTTATTTTCGACATTTTTTTATGTTAAATCCTGCGCTCTGGTTTCGTCTTCTTCCGGGTGAATTTTCAGCTCGTCCATTTTTTCCTTTTCGCTGACGTAATTAAATGCCGCTAGCGCAAGAATAACCAGCGCGATGGAAACGCCGTAGTAAAGCGTTGTAAGCGCGTCTTCGCCCTGCAGCAATTTTTGCAGAAATTTGACCGCCATCACCGGAATAATTACGAACGTGAATTTCGCCTTCAATTCGCTCAGGTTTCTGACCAGCATCCAGTCGGGAACTTTCAGTTCGCCGATAAAAAGCTCGTATAGGCTGATTGAAATAACCAGCAACGCCGTGGCGATTAAAATAGTATCCAGACAATCGAAGAGGGCAATCAGCGCGAAATCGTTTTTCGCTTCGCCCAAAGCAATCGAAACAACCGTTTTGAAGGTTTTATATACGCTCAAAATATACGCCGTCAGCGAACAGACGAATAAAACGAGAACGCCGACATAAGCTAGATAGCGCGATTTTTCAATTAACCATTTCATTTATTAAGTTCAAAGTTGCCTTATTTTTCCAAAACTTTTTTCTTGAAAGCGGGCGGCACGATTCGATTGTCAAAAACATCGTAAGCCGCCGCAACCGCTTTGGGAAAAAGCGAGTCTTCAGCAATCGCCAAATCGTCTTCCAGATATTTTTCAACTTCGGCGACGATTGCGTTTAATTCTTCGACGTGCGGGCGTGTTCAACCGCTTTTTTCATCGTTTCATAACACGCGACAATATCGTTTCCGTCAACTGTCAAACCTAAAATTCCGTAGCCGATTGCCTTGTCAACGAAATGCGCGGCGGCGCATTGATTGCGCGTCGGCGTCGAATAAGCGTAACCGTTGTTTTCGATAATCGTAATCAAAGGCAATTTTTGAACAGCGGCGAAATTCACGCCTTCGTGAAATGCCCCGGTCGAAGACGCGCCTTCGCCGATATAAGCGACGGCAACGCGATTTTCCTTTTTCATTCTGGCGGCAAGCAAAACACCCGTCATCACTGGAATCATATCGCCGAGATGCGAGATCGGACCGACAAAACCTTTTTCCAAATCGGCAAAATGAAACTGCACATCGGTTGCGCGGCTCGGCGCATTTGCCTTGCCGAGATATTGCGCGAAAATCGTGCGCGGGATTATTCCTTTAACAAAAACCGCGCCGATGTCGCGGATAAGCGGTGCGATAAAATCCTGTTTTTCGAGAGCAAAAGCTGTTCCGACTGCCGTTGCTTCCTGACCCAAAGACGTGAAGACTCCGCCCGTTAATTTCGCTTGACGCTTGAGTCTGACGGTTATTTCGTCAAACATTCGGGTCATTTTTAAAAAACGATATAATTCTAAAAGCTGTTCTCTAGTCAGAGAAGTTTCCAATTGGCAGGAAAGCGGTTGGTCATTTGATTTTTGCAGATTTGTTTTCGCGGTCATTTTATTAAAGTGAAAAAGTGTTTGAGCGATAACAAAACCTTTTCACAATTTCACAATTTCACTTTTTACTTTGCAAGAAATATTTCCCAACACCAAATAGACTAATCAAAAGCCAGAAAAATTCAACTATGAAAGCGGAAAAATTAAAATTGTAGATTAAAGAAACGATTATCAGGCTTGCACCGACAGCGTTGAGCAAAGAATAAAACAGACTGTCGCTGCGGATTTTTTCCAACTGCAGCGCGATATATGTGCAAATTATCACGCCGACGCCGAATGAGCCGATTAAATCATACCAGATGTATCGCATTATCTATCAATTTTTGATTGGCGGCGGCGAAGATTAACGATTCCCAAAATGAGAAAAACTGTGCCGAGCGAAATGTAGACAACTTTTGATTGAGATTGTAAAAACCGGCGAGGTAAAACGCTGCGGAAGCGACCAAAAACAAAACAAAAGCTAATTTTAGCATAATAAACCTTCTTTTTCTAATTTACTTAATCTTTATACGGTGAACGTTGCGAAACGTTCGGTTATTTACCTGACGAAAATTTTGCGACCAAACCGTTTGCGCCGACCGCCCAAGTCGCGTTTTTGCCTTTGGATTGCACGGCATTGTAATTTCCTTTGTCGAGATTTTTCCAAGTTTTCCCGCCGTCGAAAGAAATATCAGAGCCGTTTGAGCCGACGGCAATCAAAGTTTTTTTATCAACAAACGCTACGCCCGAACGATAACCGTTTAAGCCTTTGGCTGAACTCCAAGTTTTTCCCGCATCATTTGTAAAAGCTAAATTATTTGTAATTTCATTCGGCTTTTCATAATTTCCGCCGACGATTACGCCGCGTTTTTTATCTCGCATTGCAATCGAAAAAATTCCGCTTCCCGCCGTTCCTTTAGGCATAGGCGTGTCGGCGACAAACCAATTTAAGCCGCGATTGTTCGAACGAAAAACTCTCGCTTCGTTTCCGCCCGAAACTAAAAACACATCCATTTTGCCGTTTGTAATTAAACAAGTTCCACTCGCGGCAAACGCGGCTTCACCCTCTTTCGCATTCGGCATTTGTTTGCTGTCAAGAACCTTCCACGTTTCGCCATCTTCGGTTTTGAGTAAAAGGTATTTGCCCTCAACCGGGTCTGACATCGCAATTCCGTGCGTTTTATCCCAAAAAGCAAACGCGTCGAAAAACGCGCGTTTGTTTGTATTTTTGAATTGCAGCTTCCACGTCGCGCCGCCGTCCGAAGTTTTATAAATACGCGAATTCTCGCCTTCGCCGATACTCAAAAGATAAGCCTCTTCAGCGTTAAACGCTTCGACATCGCGGAAATCCAATTTTTCCGCATCGGGAACTTTGCCGACTGTCCAATTCTTTCCGCCATCAATTGTTTTTAGAAAAGTTCCTTGCGCTCCGCTTGCCCAAATGATTTTTTCATTGACAACCGAAAGCCCGCGCAAACTCGCTTTTGTATCAACCGACTGCTTCTGCCATTGTGCGCTGGCAACAACAGCCAAAAGAAAAATATTTAATAGCAAAAATACAACTTTCATATTTGTTAAAACTTAATCGTCTGAAGTAAAGTTAATTTTAATAAACCATTCTGGTTCTCAATGTTCCTCGAACTTTTTTCAAAATCGCAAATGCTTCGCCGGATAGCTCCGTGTCAATATCCAGAATCACATAACCGATTTCATCGTTTGTTTTCAAATACTGACCTAAAATATTGATGCCGCGCTCCGACATTTTCGAGTTTATTTCCGACAGAACGCCCGGAATATTTTGGTGAATGTGCAAAATCCGATGCGTTCCGGCTTGCAGCGGAAGATTAACGGCGGGAACAGTGTGCGAGCCATTTGACGTGCCGAGTTCCATATAATTTATCAGTTTCGCCGTTACGTCTAGACCTATATTCGCCTGTGCTTCTTCGGTCGAGCCGCCAATGTGCGGCGTTAAAATCACATTCGATAAATTTTGCAAATCGCACGCGAAATGGTCTCCGTTCTTTTCGGGTTCGTCGGGAAAAACGTCAATCGCCGCGCCGCTAATCACGCCACTTTCAATTGCATTTTTCAAAGCCTTCAAATCAACCACGTCGCCGCGGCTGTAATTTAAAAAAACGCTTCCTTTCTGCATTATCGAAAGCGTTTCATCATTTATCATATTGCGCGTCGTCGCGTCCGAAGGAACGTGCAAGGTTACAATGTTCGACTGCATTAGTAAACCTTTCAAATCACGAATTTGCTTGGCGTTTCCGTGCGGCAATTTGGTTAAAATATCGTAATAAATCACGTTCATTCCGAGCGCTTCCGCCATCACCGAAACTTGCGAACCGATATTGCCGTAACCAATAATTCCAAGCGTTTTGCCGCGAAGTTCAAAACTTCCTTTTGCTTCTTTGAGCCAAACACCTTTGTGCGCCGCCGCGTTTTTATCCGTGATTTTGCGAATCAGCATCACGCACAGACCGATTATCAACTCCGCAACCGAGCGCGTATTTGAATACGGCGCATTAAAAACGGCAATACCTCTTTGCGTCGCACTTCGCAAATCAATTTGATTGACGCCGATACAAAACGCGCCGATTGCCAAAAGTTTGTCGGCTTTTTCGAGAACTTTTGCGGTAACGTGCGTCTTCGAGCGAATACCCAAAATATGGACGCCTTTTATTTCTTTAATTAAATCCGCTTCACTCAACGCGCCGGAAAGTTTTTTTATTTCCGCGTATCCGCTCGCATTTAATTCTTCAACTGCCGAATCCGAGATATTTTCGAGCAGCAGAATTTTTATTTTGCTGCGCGGGTAAGATGTCTGTGTGGTTTTCATAAAATTGTAATTGTAAGCAATTTAGTCTTGAAGGCAAAGAGATTGGTATGTAAAATCTATTTATGACCAAACTTTTAGAAAAAGCATTTAGCGAAGCGTCGAGACTGCCGACAGCGATGCAAAATATGATTGCCGAAAGATTGCTCGAAGATATCAACGCCGAAGCCAAATGGGACGATAGTTTCGCCGCGTCGCAAGACGAACTCTCACGCTTGGCGGACGAAGCCGTCGCTGATTTTCAGACGGGAAAAACCAAACCGCTCGAAGAAGTTTTGTGAAATCACACGCAGGCGAAAAATTTTGGAAAGCGTTTGAAAATCTACCTGCCCAAATCCAGCGTCGATCGCGTGAAGCCTATCGTTTATGGCAGGAAAATCCTTTTCACCCAAGCCTTCAATTCAAACAAATTCATTCAAACAAACCGATTTTCTCCGTGCGCGTCGGCGTCGGTTGGCGGGCAGTTGGCATAAAGCAGGATGAAACTATGATTTGGTTTTGGATTGGCTCACACACCGAATATGACAAATTGATTTCAAAACTTTAGACGGTAAATTTGGTTAGACTTTTGAGATTGTAGATTTTCTCGCTTTCGGAATCTTTGAACGATTTAATGACAGTTTTATTTAATCGCTTTTGTAAATTGTGAATCGCTTATTCGCCCAGACTTATATTTCTCAAATTCATCTCCGCTTGTAGAAAATTTTCTCATGTCTGAATCACAAATTCGCCGAGCATTAATGCCTTTTATAGGATTCGTATATCCTCTATTGATACTTATCTCCAAATCAATAATTTCTTCTTTGAACCAATCACATTTTCTTGAGTTCCATTCCGCATTTATGTTTCCATTTATTAAAGTTAAAGAAATTAGATTACCGTTATAGTATTCCAGTTTTTTCTGAAAATTAGAAGCGACATTTTGCAAAGGTAAATCAACTTTAACATTTGAAACTTCCAAGATTTGTCTATTGCTTACAAATTGATTCGATGTCGAATTATTCAAACTTGAAATTTCTGGTTTAATACATCCTAAAAAACTGATAGAACAAATAACCAACGTAACTGCTAACGTAAGTAATGATTTTTTCATAAATTAAAGTTTGTCATAATCTTCCGCTTCTATGTCAGGTGCTTTTGCTAAAATTTCGCGTGCTTTTTCCCAATCGCCTTTAGCGGCGCGTTCAGCAAAGGTCTTACCGGCGTTCCAACTTGAAATTTGGCTTGCCAATGCCAGCGCAATAAACTCGTCGAGCGTCATTTCTTCGTCTTCGGCAATTGTCTTTGCTTGACGAAACAGCGTATCCGGGATTTTCGTGTTAATCGTGGTCATTTATAAATCTCCGACGTGTTGTAAAAACTCCTTCGGCGTAACTAATTGTATATCAAAATCGGTTGCGGCAGGAAAGTCTTTTTTATTATAAGTGATAATAAAATCGACGCTCGCACGGCAAGTTTGAGAATAAACGCATCGTTCGGGTCTTTTGCCAACGAACGCCACAAGTAAAAAATATCGTTAAATTCAGCGATTGCGCAAAGTCCGTTCAGGAAAACGTTAACATCCAACTCGGAAATAAAATCTTTCATTTCGGGACGCTTCAAAACATCTTCGTATTCGAGCAGTAAAGCGGTCGAAACATTCACCTGCCAGCGCGAATCATCGAGTTTGTCGAGCAAAAGATTTGCCGCTCCACGTTTTGAACGAAAAGCGGCAACCAAAATGTTTGTATCTAAAATGATTTGCAGAATTTGCTTCATTGACTACATATGAATCGTCAAATCGTGAACGCCTTCCGCTGCTTCCATAACAGATTCGCTGACGGTCGGGTGCGCGTGAATCGTTCTGCCTAATTCGTCGGCGGTTGTTTCCAATTGCATTGCAACGCAGGCTTCGGCTAACAATTCCGTTGCGTGCGGTCCGATGATGTGAACGCCAAGAACTTCGTCGTATTTTTTCTCGGAGACGATTTTTACGAAACCGTCGGTTTCGCCTAAGATACGCGCTTTGCCCGATGCCGAAAAAGGGAATTTGCCGACTTTTACGTCGTAGCCTTCTTCTTTCGCTTTCGCTTCCGTTAAGCCGACGCTGGCAACTTCCGGGTCGCAATATGTGCAATTTGGGACGAGGCGCATATTGATTGGCTCGACCTTTTTGCCCGCGAGTTTTTCGACGACCATAATGCCTTCTTTCGACGCTAGATGCGCGAGCCAGGGCGTCGCGATAACGTCGCCAATGGCGAAAACGTTCGGTTCGGCGGTTTCGCAGTATTCGTTAACTTCGACTGTGCCGCGTTCGGAAACTTTGACTTTTGTGTTTTCGAGTCCGAGGTTTTCGAGATACGGCATTCGTCCGACGGCGACGAGGAACATTTCGGCTTCAAAGGAAACGTCCGCGCCTTTGTCGTTTTTGCCCGTTGCTTTAACGCCGTTTTTTGATTTGGTGAGTTTTTCGAGTTTGATTCCGGTTTCGACTTTTATTCCTTGTTTTTTGAAACTGCGGGCGAGTTCTTTGGAAACTTCTTCATCTTCGACGGGAACAATTCGAGGCAGAAATTCGATAACCGTCGTTTCGCATCCGAAGCGCGCATAGAGCAATGATTATATTTTTCGTTTCAACCGTTTGCCTTTTGCCGTCGTCGGCTGTTACTTCGATTTTTCCTGCGCCCGTAATTTTGCCGAAGCCGTTGAACACGGTAACTTTATTTTTCTTCATCAAATACGACACGCCCGACGAATTTTTGGAAACGACATCGCCTTTGCGTTTTTGAACTTGCGTCCAATCAAAGTCTAGATTATCAACCTTGATACCGTAATCGCTAAAATGTCCGGCTTGCTGGTAAAGATGCGCCGCCATCAAAAGAGCTTTGGTCGGAATGCAGCCGCGAAGCCCGCACGTTCCGCCTAATCTCGCATCTTTTTCCTTTTCAATCAATGCTACTTTTAATCCTACCTGCGCTCCGCGAACCGCCGCGACATAGCCGCCCGGACCCGAACCGATAATTGTTACGTCAAATTGTTCTGCCAATGTTTTATCCTCTTTTATAAAATTTATTTTGGAATGCTAAAAAAGATATTATAGAAACTTAAACCGTTTCAGGCTAGTTAAGAGAAAAAACTTGCATTAAACTATAAAAACTATGGAACATACAAAGGAATTTTTGGAGATTGCCGAAGATGCGCGAAGCCGCGTGAAGGAAATTTCGGTTGATGAAACTTTGGAAAAAGTAAAAAACGGTGCGAATTTAATTGACGTGCGCGAAGACAATGAATGGAACGACGGACACGCGGTGGGCGCGACGCACATCGGGCGCGGCGTTATCGAGCGCGATATTGTCGGCAAGTTTCCTCACAAAAACGCTGAACTTATTTTATATTGCGGCGGTGGTTATCGCTCTGCTCTTGCGGCAGACAATTTGCAGAAAATGGGTTATCGAAACGTGCTTTCGATGGCTGGCGGCTGGACGGCTTGGAAGGAAGCAAACGCGTCGACTGAATCATAAATTTGTGAGTTTTCAAACACACGACATTGTCGTGCCTCCAGTTACTTTATGCTTTACATCTGCTAATGAGAAGCCTAACCACTAGCACCTATGTTAGTCAAGGAAGACTCCCTACAATACCTCGAAGTATAATTACAATAAAAATACGAAGAGTTTTTGTCTCTGCAAGTCGATGGACGAGAATTGTTGAAATACAAAATACGCTGTGCATAAAAACCCTTTACCGGTCGCTGTCGAGAGCATAGAAGATTGGTCTGGAACGATGGCAGAGAGTTATCTGCAGAGCTATTCTGTGTAAAGATAAAAAAATACAATTTACTAACGCCCTTCAAAAATACGTAGTTCCACGTAGGCAAATTACGTGGACACACGGATTTTCATTTCCCTCTGACAGATTTATATTTGATTCAAGACTAAAACATTCATATTTGTTTGATTGCAGGCTTAACATCCTTCCATAACAGTGAATGACCGCACAGCGGTCTCGGTTATCAAACGCCTGACGAATTCAGAAAAGATTGGGAAAGGCGGCAGAAAGTATTGAAATGACTTACGGCAATTTATGAAATGTCAAGAAACTGAAATTTCAATTAATTTATTCAGACAGAATAGATAAAAAACACAATCAGGTTAGAGTATAGGATGTATTGATGTTAATTACTCTGCCTTACAAATCTTAAAATTATAGGAAAATACAAATGAAAATTAGAATTATGAAACAATTTAACGGTTTTCGCGCGCTTTTTAGCATCGTCGCCATAGTAATGGTATTTACCATAGTTAATATCAATTCCGCTTATGCTATAGATCCAAGCGCAAGCCCAACTCCAGAGGCAAGCCCAAGCCCGAATCCAACCCCGTATAAAAAAGAGAGAAAACACAGCGATACCGAACTTGAGAAACTACGGGGCAAAATAACGGAAGTTCTCACTACAGTTGAGGATGTCTCTAACACAATCACGCCGGGCAACACCAATGCTAAAAAACGCTTTACGGCAGCAAAATCAAAACTCGCGGCATTTTCTTTGGATGATTTGGACACGCTTAGTGAAAGTATTAACCTTGAGGAAGTGGATGATGAGTTAGTGGTCGCCAAGGAAAAGCTTGAAAAAATTAAGCCGGTTATGAAGGCTGCCTATGCGCAGCTCGGCGTGGATTCGTGGAAAACATCCGGCGATAATGATTCAAGCGATGATCCTGCCGCTTTGAAATCAACGCTGCCCGGCATTGATGGACCCGATGCCGTCTGCCAGGCGCTAATCGGTGCGGGGCGTGCCAAATTAGATGTAGTTATTGCCGCGAACGCCGCGTATATAGCGACTAAAATATTAGATATCGCCTTCAACCGAGGTTGTAATCAAGTTGTTGTTGCGGGCGTTATCGTTCTCGGAGCAGGCGGCGTCGGCGGCGGCAACAGCAGTTTAGCGTGTATTGTCACCGACGGACTTTTATTCGCCGCCGAGCAGGTGCGAGATAAAGTTAATGCTTGTGATGATAATTTTACTGAAAGGTCAGTTGACACAGCCGTAAAGCGGATGGAAACTATTCATACGGATTTAGACAACAGCATTATCAACGACAACAACAACGCAACTAGTATCATCGCAAACGATAACAGTAACAAAACCAATATAATCAACGATGCCGCCACTAACAAAACGACTATTACCACGGCAGTAACCGATGCTAAAACTTTTATTGATGGCAACGCGACGACTAATAAAAACACGATTGTCGCCGATGCGTTAGCCAACAAAAATACGATTACAAGCGCGATAAATACCGGCACCACAACCGTTACGACAGCGGTAGGCGACGGAACGACGACAATCCTTATCAATGACAATAAGAACAAGAACACGATTGTCGAAGATGCGAAAACTAACAAAGAATTTGTTGTAGATAATGCGAAAACCAACAAGGAATTTTTGCTGCGGATGCAAATCGAGGCGGATTTATCATCAACAGACGGCGCGACTTTCGTTGCGATGTTTCTGACACCGGGTAATGTCTGCGCTCCTGTGCTGAACGATAAAGGTGTTGCTCAAAGCAGCCAGCAGTGTGGTTATCTCGACTTTGCCCGTGCCATCGTCGCTCAGACCATCGCCAATCTTGCCGGCTCGAATACAGCGCTGGCTAATTCGTTCCTTACTAAGGGCGATACTTATAAATCATCAGGGGATTACAGACAGGCTTATCAAAATTACCGCTTGGCATATAAGACAGCCGCCGGGATAAGCACTAAGTAATTTACAGAACACACTCGTTTGCGGCTCAAGGCGATTAGTACAAAAATGCAGTTAATTACAAACGCGCTTTTACGTCGTATCGCTAAGCAGACAAAGCGGCTATCAGTTCGTCAACACTGGCAAGTAATTATTGCAGTTAATTAAATACTTCGGCGGAAAGATAAAAAGCCGTGAGCGTCAAAACTTGCGGCTTTTTGATTGGGATTGATTGGCAATTCGGCGCGAATGATTGGCGTCGGAAATCAATTGTTGCTTTGACTCAAAGCAATTCGGATTTGTGGGCAAGAGCGAATTTTATAAGTACGTGACTGCCTTTCAGGTCGAGTTTCTGGCAGATGTTGGCACGGTGCGTTTCGACCGTGCGGTAACTGATGAAAAGTTCTTCGGCAATCTCTTTGCTGGTTTTGTATTCAGCGATGAGTTTGAGAACGCGGCGTTCGGTCGGCGTGAGGTCTTTGATGCCGTTTTTTTCCTTGGTTAAAGCGGCGGCGCGGCTGCTGCGTTTAATGAGATAAGACGTTAGAACGGAACTCGCGTAATGTTGTCCTCTGGCAACTGATTTAATGCAGCTGACAATATCCGTCAAGGCGCTGTCTTTTAAAACGTAGCCTTTGACGCCTAAATTAACCGCTTCGTTGACCATATCTTCGTCGCGTTGAATTGTCAGAAAAACCATTTCAACATTCAACTTCTTTTCTCGCACGGCGCGGGCGACCGCGAAGCCGTCCATCAGCGGCATATCAATATCCAGCACGGCAACTTGCGGCTGGTATTTTGCGATTGCTTCGAGCGCGGCGCGTCCGTCGCTCGCTTCCGTCAAGACTTTTAACGCGGCATCGGCTTCGATAGCCTGCCTTAAACCTTGACGAACAATCGGATGGTCGTCGGCGATGATTAAAGTTATTTCACTCATTAATTAATCGGTAATTTGATGCTGATAATTGTTCCTTTTCCGGCTGTTGAATAAACGTGGAATTCGCCACCGAGCATCCGCGCGCGTTCGGCAATGCCGAGCAGACCGAAACCGCCGCCATTGGCGCGAGTTTTTTCCGTGTCGAAGCCTTTGCCGTTGTCTTCAATTGTAATTTCAACCGTTCGCTCGCGTCTTTCAACACGGATTTTCGCAAGGCTTGCATCCGCGTGTTTAATAATGTTGTTGACGCTTTCCTGTACAATGCGATAAACGTTGATTTCCGAATCTTCGGGAAACGCGCCGTCAATCGAATCGATTTCAAAGCTGAATTCGGTTGCGTCGGACGACGCGCGGCGCAACATTGATTCAATCGCTTTGGTCAAACCCAAATGGTCAAGCTGATACGGGCGAAGATTGTATGTGATTTCCTTGACTTCGTTTAACGCTTCGGTCGCCGCGCCCGCGATTTCGTCCAACTGCTCGAAGGCGCGTTCGTAATTTTCCCGCGCGGTCAAACTCAAAACGGCGCGGTTTTTGATTATCACAAGGCTTTGCCCCAAACCGTCGTGCAGCTCGGCGGCGATGCGTTTTCGGTCCTGTTCCTGCGACTCAATCAAGCGGCGCGAAAACGCTTCCTGAACGTGATGCGCCCGTTTGAGAACGGCGACGCGGCGGTTGTAAATCAAAAAGCCAAGACCGATAAGCGAGCAAACAATCAATGCCGCGAACCACCAGGTTCTCCAAAAAGGCGGCTGCACAATGACGCGAATCATCGCGCCGCTTTCGTTCCAAACGCCGTCGCTGTTCGCCGCGATAACCCGAAAATTATACTCGCCCGGCGGAACGTAAGAATAATAAGCCGCGCGGCGGTTTCCGGCTTCAATCCAATCGTCGTTCAAGCCTTCGAGCTTATACCGAAACCGGACTTGTTCCGGCTTAATAAAGCTCAAACCGGTGTAATTTATCTCCAAATCGTTTTTGCCCGGCGCGATTTCGAGTTCGTCGCTGAAAGCCACGCTTTCACGGTCAATCATCGCCGATTCGATGACGACCGGCGGCGGCAGCGGATTGATCGAAACCGCTGCCGGGTCAATGACGGCAGCGCCGTCCTGTGTCGGAAACCAGAGCCGCCCGTCGCGGGTTTTGACGCCTGCCGGTTGTGTTCCGCCGTTACATTCCGTATTTAGCAATCCATCCTGTTTGCCGTAAGCAACTGACGTAACAACGTTAATTTTTCCCGCTGCGAAATCTTCGAGCTGACTTTTAGCGACGCGGTAAATGCCGCGATTTGAACTCATCCATAAATTGCCGCGCTCGTCTTCAAGAATCTGAAAAACACCGTCGTTGAAAAGCCCCTCCGCAGTCGTGTAATTAATGAATTTTCCATCTTGAAAACGATTCAATCCTCTGTCGTAAGTCCCAATCCAAAACGTGCCGCTCGCATCTTCATAAATACTGCGGACGCGGTTGCCGGACAAACCGTTCTGCTCGGTGTAATTGACAAAAGATTCGCCGTCAAAGCGCGACAACCCGCCGTAAGTTCCAATCCACAAATCACCATTCCCGTCTTCGTAGATAATTTTGACATTGTGGCCCGCCAACCCGTCGCGCGTCGTAAAAAGTTTTGCCGCGCCGTCGCCGTCAAGACGAATCAAACCTTTATTGGTTCCAAACCAAAGACTTCCGGCTCTGTCCGGGTGAATGTCGTAGATTTCGAAATTTATGCCTAAAAGTTTTGTTATCGATTCCTCGAAGTCAGTAAATTTTTCGTCTTTGAAGCGAAGCAAGCCGTCAATCCCCCCGATCCACAACGCGCCTTCGCGGTCTTCGGCAAGCGCGAACATCGCTTTCGCTTCGGCGTAGTTGGTAAATTTACCGTCTTTATAGCGGCTCACATTATTTGCGGCAATCCAAATCTCACCCGCGCTCATTTCCAGAATCGCGGAAACATTACCGTTGCCAAGCCCCTGACTTGTCGTTAAAACTGTAATAATTTCTCGATTTAACTGTTTCAGACCACGCGCGAAAGTGCCGCACCAAATTGTTCCTTCACGGTCCTGATAAATTGAAATAATGCCGTTACTGGCAATCGCATCGCTCGTTGAACTTTCCTGCGGTTTTATCAATTCGACGAATCGTTCGTTTTGCAGAACGTACAAAGCGCCGCTCGCCGTGCCGAACCACATCTGACCTTGACGATCCTGGAAAGCCGACGTGAAGTTTTGCTGCAACGGAAAATACTGCACAGGCGATTGAAAGTCTCCGCCTTTCAACTTATACAAACCGCCGTCGCGCCTCCCGATCCAGAGGTCGCCGGCGCGGTCTTCAAAAATCACGCTCGTGTATTCGCTGTTCAGTGCGTCGCCGGTCGGATGAGTTTCTAAAATACCGTTTTTAAGGCGGTAATATGCCGTATTGTCCCAAAACCACAACCCGTCTGGAGATTTTCCGAAATATGTTCGATCCGGGTATGGTTGTTTGAAAAGAATTTCAAAAAAATCATTTTTCAGCCGCCCAACGGTATTATGAGTCCCCACCAGCAGTTCCCCGTTTTCGTCTCCGGCGATAGTCTTGACAAGGTTATGGGGCAAACCTTCGTCCGCGCTAAAGCTATTAAACTCACCGTTTTGATAACGGGTCAAGCCGCCGTCTTCGGTGCCGAGCCACAACGCGCCGTCCGCGCTTTCATACATATTCGCAAAACGATTGCTTCTGATGCCGGGAGAATTTGTCGTGTTGAAAACGGTGAATTTCGCGCCATCGTAACGCACCGCGCCGTCGAGCGTCGTAAACCAGAGATAGCCGTCGCGTGTTTGCAAAATAGCCTTGACGCTGTTTTGCGGCAGCCCACTGTCCGTATCCCGCGAATCGAAATGATATTTGTCGGCATACACGTCCGGGACACAAAAAATTCCGATTAACAGACCGCCAAACCAAATTTGAAGCGAGAAGTTTAAGAGGTGATTTATCTTTGTCAAGGCTTTCATACTTTAGGCAAGACGAAACAGTTTGACAAGATTCACATTGATTACCAGATTTTATAACTTGTCGTTAGCGTATTATAATCAGGAAAAGCTGAAATTGTAAATTTTATACTTTTAGTTTTAATTTTAATCAAGTGCTTTTATTCTAAGTGTGGAGAGGAAATTATATGCCGGTAGAATCAGTAAAGGAACAACCGACCGACCAGATAAAAACGCGAATTGAAACCGATTCGATGGGCGAAATCGCGGTTGTGGCGGACAAGTATTGGGGCGCGCAGACCGAAAGAAGCCTGCATCATTTCAACATTGGTTTCGACATGATGCCGCGCGAGATGATTCGTGCTCTCGGCATTTTGAAAAAGGCGGCGGCGATTGTAAATTTCGACTTGGAGAAACTCGAGGAAGACAAGAAAAACTTAATCGTTCAAGCCGCCGATGAAGTTGTCGCGGGCAAACTTGACGCGCATTTTCCTTTGCGAGTCTGGCAGACTGGAAGCGGAACGCAAACAAACATGAACGCCAATGAAGTTATCTCAAATCGCGCTATCGAAATCGCGGGCGGCGAGATGGGCAGCAAAAAGCCGATTCACCCGAATGATGACGTGAACAAATCGCAGTCTTCCAACGACACTTTTCCGACGGCGATGTATATTGCTGCCGCGGAAACGGTGAACGCGCTCATACCGGAAGCGCAAAGGCTTCACGACGCGATTGACGCAAAAGCGAAAGAATTTGCCGACGTTGTAAAAATCGGCAGAACGCATTTACAGGATGCGACGCCTTTGACTGTCGGACAGGAATTTGGCGGCTGGGCAAGTTTGATTGAAAGAGACGTTGAGCGTTTGCGAATGGTTTTGGAAGGACTTTACGATTTAGCGATTGGCGGAACGGCGGTCGGAACGGGTTTATCCGACACAATCAGAAGCGATGACGATGGTCGCCGCGCAGGTTTTGGGTAACGACGCGTCAATTGGTTTTGCTGGTTCGCAAGGGAATTTTGAACTTAATGTTTTCAAGCCGGTGATGATTCACAACTTTCTGCACTCGGTTCGTTTATTAAAAGACGCTTGTCACGGATTTGTTGATTTCTGCGTCAACGGCATCGAATTAAATCGGCAACAAATTGATAAATATCTAAATGATTCCTTAATGCTCGTTACGGCTCTAAATCAACACATCGGTTACGACAACGCCGCAAAAATCGCTAAACACGCGCATAAAAAAGGAATTAATCTGCGCGAGTCGGCAATTGAATTGGGAATTTTGGACGGCGAGAAATTTGATGAATTAGTTAAGCCGGAGGAAATGACGCATCCGTAAAATAGCAGGCAGCGACAATATTCTGGTCTTCGCGTGTTTGCGCTACCGACTTAAATTAATTTTATTTTTCTTCAAACCTATACTTAAAATCAGTTGAGTTTTGCCGCAGCAAAACCCAATTTTCAAAAACTTCCGGGTTTTGCAGCCAAATGGTGAACCATTCGGCAATTTCCTGTTTTTCGGCTCGTTTTTCAGGCGCAACCTTTTCATTCCTGGCAATCATTCGCGCCCGATTCTTACCTTTAATCGCCGTTTCGCGCATGAGGCGAAGTCCTTCGCGGTCGTTTTCGGCAATAAATTTTCTGCGTAAATTTTCAAGTTGTCGAATTGAAACGAGAGCTTGCTTAAAGTCGGAAAATTTCAGAATGTTGCGAAACATCGGAGCATAAGGCGATTCTAAACGACGTTCAACATCCAGCTCCATAATTTCCGCGTGGCGAAGCTCAGCACCTTCGTCGGCTAAAAGACGCGCTAGTATCATTGGACTTTCGACCGCACTACTGCCAAAATTTTCACGCACTGCCTTTTCAATCGCAATAATTTCCTTCGCGCCGACCGATTCGCAGTCGAGCTTTTCCCATACTTCAATGATTAAATCAACTTTCGTGCGCGAGTTATACATAAGCAGCAAGCAGTAAGCAGTTTAGAAGAAAACTCAAAAAGTTTCTGCTCACTGTTCACTGCTCACAATTTTAATCAAATCCGTTGATGAATGATTTTTCCGGTCGCCGACGATGGCAACTTGCCCGCCGCACTCGATAACAATTTCACGTTCCGGCACATTTTCAATCGTGTAATCCGTGCCTTTGGCGTGAAAGTTCGGGCGAATCGCGCGAATTAATTCTTCAACCGTTGGTTCGTGAAAAATTGTTACGTAATCTACAAACTTTAAAGCGGAAACGATTTCAGCACGTTCCTGTTCAGGCATAAACGGGCGATTTTCGCCTTTTAATTTTCGAACTTGTTCGTCGGAATTAATTCCTACAATCAGACAATCACCCAGTTCGCGCGCGCCTGCCAAATATCGAATGTGTCCGACGTGAAAAAGGTCGAAACAGCCGTTTGCCAGAACGATTCTTTTATTTTTTTGGCGTTCGATTGCCGCTCGCGCCAGAAGACGATTTCTTTCTAAAATCGGCGCGAAAAAGTTTGCTGAGTTCATTGCGTTCGTTGAATTGTTTGCGTTTTATGTTCTACTTTCGCATATTTTGATAAAGATTCAATTAGTTCTTCTGAGCTGACCGAAGCTGTTCCTTTTTTCATTACGACGATTCCGCCCGCGTGATTTGCCAGATTCGCCGCATCGGAAAAATTCAAACCTGATGCCAGACCTAAAGCGTAAGCGGCGATAACCGTATCGCCCGCGCCCGTTACGTCAATCGGTTCTTTCGCGCCGATTGCCTCAAACTGCACAGGCGATTTGTCTTTTTCAATAAGCAGCATTCCTTTGTTTCCACGCGTAACGAGCAAAGACTGAAAGCCAAGTTTTTGGCAAAGATTAACACAATCTTTCTGGGTAAAATCCTTACCCAAAATTTGCTCTACTTCTTCCTGATTCGGCGTAGCTGTCGTTGCCTTCGGAAAATTTTCGTAATCAATACGAATAACTTGCTGGCGCGGAGCGTAATGCTGACCTGCCAAAACGCGCACCTTTGTTGTTGTTTGATATTTTTCGCTTACTACGACGTAATCGCAATTAACCTTTGATTGGCAAAGTTTTTCCAAAAGCGCTTCTCCGTTTCTATCCTTTCCGACAATGCCGATTAAGGTTGCTTTTCCGCCGAGCGACGCGACATTAACCGCCGCATTTGCTGCGGCGCCCGCCAAAGTTTTGGTTTCGTCGTGACGCAAAATAAAGACTGGAGCTTCACGCGAAACGCGGGCAATCGTGCCGTATAAAAACTGGTCGGCAACTAAATCGCCGATGATGACGATTTTCTTTTCGGTAAATTTTTCACGGATAATGTCGGAAAGATTGATCATTTTCTCCGAAACTTTAAGAGTTTTTTCACGACAGTTTACGCGGATTGCACAACTTATTGAAAATAAAATTTAATTTGTGTTATCTGTTGTTTCACCTGAAATAATGAAAACTACTACAAATCAAGAAATAAACAAAAAGGTTGAAAACCCTAAACAAGCCTTCAACCTTCTATTATTTGACGATTCTGAAAAAATTAATGTGTGTCGTGGCTGGCAATCGGAAAATCGCCCGACGCTCCCCACTGAGCGCTGGTCAAACCGCCGTCCGTGCTGCGTAAAATGTAAAAAACTCCGGTTGCATCACGCCAGACGGCAATATCGGTTTTACCGTCGCCGTCATAATCGTTTTGGGCAGTTATATCGCCGGCTACAAGAGCTCCGCCCGTAGATCCAAACGCAGCTGACCTTAATCCTCCATTTGAACTCTGGCGAATAAACCAGGTGAGAGCTGAATTTTCAGTTGCGCCTTCCCGAACTACCGCAATATCGGTTTTGCCGTCGCCGTCATAATCACCCGGAACAACCAAATCACTACTAAAGCCCCAGGGAATTGCCAGCAAAGTATTATTGCTGGTTTGAAGAATATAGAAAATACCTTGCGCGGTAGGACTAGCGCCGGGACAAATTGAACGCCTACAACAACGTTATTAGAGCTATTTATACGATACCAAATTCCATTCGTCTCACGCCAAACGCTGATGTCGCCTTTACCATCGCCGTCATAATCACCTGGAGTTTGGTAATCGGTAGTCGTAGAGCCAAACGGTTGAGAAAGGAAACCGCCGCCGCTTTTATTGATATACCAAACGTTATTGCTTGGGCGAAAAACTGAATAATCGGCTTTGTTATCGCCGTCAAAATCCAGAGCTTTACGCAAGCTAAGTTGAGCCGAAGCCGAAATTGCTAAAAACACTACACAGGCAAACATTACACCAATTTTGCCGCTTTTGGTAAAGATATTTTTCATTTTTTTTCCTTCTTTAATTCTTAAAGGCTATTTAGACGGAGTTTACGCTAATCAATTAATAATATCAAATATACTACCTATTGATTGTTAAATGCAATGATTTTCATTGTTTGTCAAAGCACGAAAATAATTGTATTACGCTAAATTTTAGTCTTACCAATTTAGACGCCATTTTTTTACGAAAAGTTTGAAACAAATAAAAATCTTAAAAATTATTGGCTTTGCATAGAATTGGCGGGAATTTTCATCGCCGAATTTCCCCAGCCAAAAGCCGAAAAACCCGACGAACTTTTCTGAACATAGAAGATGCCCGCTTCTGTTTGATTGACATTTGGTCGCCAAACGGCAAAATCCATTTTACCGTCGCCATCATAATCGCCCGGCGCCGGCAAGTCTCCGGTTGTTCCGAATTGAAAAGAGCTGAAGTTTGAGTTTGAGCTTTTTAAATAATACCAAGCTCCGTTTGTTATTCGCCAGACGGCAAAGTCGGTTTTCCCGTCGCCGTCATAATCGGCAGGGATGATTTTATCCGTTGTCGAATCACCGAACGCGACACCGATTACTTCGTTATTAGAGCTTTTTCGAACAAAAAATGTATTTGCCGGCGAATCGTTTACCGGACGATAAACGGCAAAATCTGCTTTTCCGTCCCCATCGTAATCGCCGCGTAAAGGCTTATCCGTCGCTTTGCCGAATTGAACCGAGCGAAAACCGCTGGTTGTGCCGAGGATATACCAAACCAATGTATTATTTACCGAGCGCGTGACGGCAAAATCAACTTTCCCGTCGCCGTCAAAATCCTGTGAAATGTTTGGATTATCGCCTGTTTGACCGAACTGAACCGCTTGCAAAGCGTTATCCGAACTACGCAGAAGGTAAAATGTGCCGTTTGAATTGCGCCAGACGGCAATATCGGTTTTGCCGTCACCGTCAAAATCATTCGGAACCGCGATGTCGTCGGCGAAAAGTCCGAAATTGACAGACGCATATCCATTAGTGCTTTGATAATTGTGCCAAATCATCGTGCCGCCGTTGTTTTGAATCGCTGAATAATCAGTACGCCCGTCGCCGTCAAAATCCAAAACTCGGTTCGGGTTTGCAATGGCGCCGGATTGATTGACGGTGAAAATAGTCCCGCCGATGTTGATATTTCCTGTACGCGTTACGCCTGGGTTTGCCTGCACGTTGAATGTAACAGCGTCATTTCCGCTTCCTGGGTTTCCGCTTGTAACCGTAATCCAACTCGAGTTGCTGATTGCCGAATAATCGCAATTTGCAGGGGATATAACACTGACGCTGGAGTTGCCGCCGCCTGAATTAAGATTCGCTTGATTTAGCGAAAGACTGAAATTGCAAACGGTTTGAGTTTGCAAAGCGCGAAAAACATTTAATCTTCCGCCTGATTTGACTACACCGTTCCATTGCGGGAGCAGATCAACCGTATTCATCAGAGTTGCTTTTAACGACGCAACGGAAAGATTCGGATTATAGCTGGAAAGAAGCGCCGCCGCGCCCGCCCCGTGCGGCGAAGACATTGAAGTTCCGCTCAAACTTCTATATGAACTGTCTGAAGAATTGAAAGTGCTTAAAATGTTTTCACCCGGCGCGGCAATGTCAACGCTCGTCGCACCGTAATTTGAAAAGCCTGCCCGTTCATCGGTTGAAGTCGAAGCAGCTACAGACAGAATACTCGGACTTGTATAGCTAGCTGGATAAAACGGTGAGTTTTCAATATTTCGACCGTTGTTTCCCGGCGCGAAGACATTCAGAATTCCGGCGTTTCCCATCGCGTCGAGCGCATCTTTCGTCGCTTGGTCGTATCCGCAAGCCTCACCGCAATCGCCGTAGGAATTATTTGTTACGCGAATGTTGACGCCGCGATTTTTCATCATTCGGACATAGTTATAAGCGTTAACGAGCATTGCGGAGGTACTGTCAGTGCCATTCGGACTATAAATTTTTATCGCCATCAATCGAACGTTCCAATTTACGCCGACAACACCGAGATTATTATTTCCAACCGCGCCGATTATTCCGGCAACGTGCGTTCCGTGTCCGCCGGCATCATCTATCGGGTTGGAATCGTTGTAGAAAAAATCGTACCCGTAATAATCGTCAACAAAACCGTTACCGTCATCGTCAATGCCGTTTCCGTTTATCTCACCGGGATTTTTCCACATATTTGTCGCTAGATCTTGATGATTATAAGCGATGCCTGAATCAATGACGGCAACAACGGTGTTTGCGCTTCCCGTAGTTAAATCCCAGGCAGCGGGCGCGGAAATCTTCTGCATTGCGTAAAGCTGGGGAAATTGCGGGTCGCTGGGTGTAGCAAGTAAATGATAATAATAATTAGGTTGCACTGCTTCGATTCCAGCAAGATTTTTATAGCGGGCAACTGCTTGCTCAACCGATAAATTTCCGGGAATTTTGACGCGCTGCCAACCGAGGTTAGGAAATTCTTCGAGAACACTTGCGCCTATCCGCGAATTTGCAGAATATGCCGATGCTGATGCCGTACCATTTTTATATTTAACAAGCAATTCTCCGTCAGCATAAAGTTTTTCGCCCTTTTGCGCCAAAACAAATTGGCTCGAGACGGAAAATAACAAAGCGAAATAAAAAATAAACCGGACAGCTTTCGTCATTAAATAAACCTCAGTAGAAAAATTTTAAAGATGCAGTTATTTTAAGCTTTTCGAGAAAGGGAAACAAACAGATTCAAACGAGACATTCAAACTGCTTTGTACCGACCGCCAATTAAAAAGTGGGGCGGCTAGTGGGATTCGAACCCACGACATCTTGAACCACAATCAAGCGCTCTAACCACTGAACTATAGCCGCCATAAAATTATTTAGATTAAAAACATCTAAATTTGCGAAGCCCTTAATTATTACAAAATTTTTCTTCTTAATTCAAGCCGTAAAAGCCTTTGAGTTTTATTTTTCCGAAAAGGTTGCAATAACATTTTCGCTATAAAAAGCGAGCAACAACCTAATGATTATCACTCGCTTTTTTATTTTGAAAATTTGAATGCCCCCGGCACGACTCGAACGTGCGACCCACAGCTTAGCTTACCTCACTTGGTTTCCCAAGCCCTGTTTCCCAAAAGAAAAACAAGTTGAAAGTCTGGACTATATCTTAGGCATTTCAGCCTGAGCGCGTTTAGTCTCTACGGTGTCTCTGTGTAATCTTCGGCAAAGTTGATACCTTTTGCCTGGTTGTTTTTAGGATTTGCGACGCGAATCGTAAAACACTTTCCGACCGTTTCCGGTTTGAAGTAATAACACTGGTCGGTGTCAGGACAATAAACGCAAAAAACGTCAATCTGTGATTTATCAATTTGCTTTCCGTGCGAACCGTTTATGTCAGCCCACCAGCTTTTCATTGGAATCTGGACTGAACCATTTACGGCTCGGCGATATTTGACCTGAATTCTTATAAAACGATTGTCTTTATAAGCCGCCAAATCAAACGGCGCGTGTTCGGTTGCCGGAAACAAAACTACGAATCCTTTTTCAACCAAATCACAGAAAGCCTTCGCAACTCCTAAATCGCCTTTGTTTTTCGTATGATGAATTATCATTTCCACTTATTTTCAAAGGCTTTCACAAAGTTCCCTCGGTGTTGTCATAGGATTTTTCGCAAAATCCCTTAGATATTCACCGATATAGCGCTCTCCACTGTATAAATTACTTATTCTCTATACAGGCTCCTTATTTAAAGGCTGTTGCTCTATCCAACTGAGCTACGAGAGCATAAGGCACTAAAAGATGTTAGCGACTGTCGTTTTTTAAGTCAAATAGCGTGAAACATAAATGAAACAAGCGCAATTATAATTGCGATTAACAAAGGTAAAAGCTGGTAAATTAAATTCCAGAGTGCGTCATCTTTGAATGTAAATTTAGGAAGTTTCATAATTCATCTTCTGCCTTTCACGCACGACGCGCACCATTTGTTCAAAAACTTCCGTCAAATCCATCTCGCTTGTGTCAATCACAATTGCATCTTCGGCAATCATTAAAGGCGAATCAGCGCGGGAAACGTCGCGTTCATCGCGTTGATTTATTTCTTCTAAAGTTTGTTCAAAAGTTGTCGTCCGACCTTTTTGCAAATCTTCTTTAAAACGCCTTTGCGCTCTTGCTTCCGGCTTTGCGGTTAGAAAAAACTTCACGTCTGCGTTTGGAAAAACGACAGTGCCAATATCGCGCCCATCCAGAACACAGCCTTTCGGCGCGTTTTCTCCAAGCCGTCTTTGATGTTCGACAAGAATTTTTCGCACGTCAGAAATTGTCGAGACAATCGAAGCTAATTGTCCGACTTGCGCACTGCGAATTTCGGTTGAAACATCTGTTCCGTTTAATAAAACCTGTAAATTTTCTGGTTCGCCGACTAATTCAATTTTTGCTTTTTGGGCAAATTCGACGACGATTTCTTCGTTTTCCTCATCAACACTTGCCTCCAAAACAGCCAAGCCAACGGCGCGGTACATTGCGCCCGTGTCGAGATAGAGCAAGCCCAATTCTTTGGCTAACATTTTACCGAGCGTGGATTTTCCGGCGCCCGAAGGTCCATCAATGGCGATAATCATCAGCAGTCAGCAGTCAGCAGTCAGTAGAATTGACTGATTGACTTTGATTTCAATTTTTAGGAAAATTTTCTAAATCAATCAAAAGTTCAAGTTTTTTACCGTCTTCCCAAGTTTCGCGCTTAAAGTTTTGATGATACTCGTCTATTTCGTGAACGGAAGTTTCCGCCGCTTGTCTAGCTTTTTCAAAACTTTCGGCTTTCATTAAATAAATCAAAAAATCACCCTCGTCGGTTTGGTCGAGAAAAGCCGTTTCCAGAATCACGGATTCGTCGCGCAAAGTCGCTAAGACTTCATCTTTTCTGTCGTTGATAAATTTTGACCACTCGCGTACTTTTTCGAGTGAGTTTGGCTTGAGTTTGATTTTTACACAATTTGTTTGGTAGCTCACTTGATAATTTTCTCCATCGCTTTGAGCGTTGTTTCAATATCTTCTTTTGAAACGTCGTAGTGCGTAACCATCCGAATTGAATTACCGAAAGCGGAAGCTAAGATTCCGTGTTCTTTTAATTTCGCGCAGATTTCGCCAGCGGTAATTTCTGCATTTGAAACGTCGAAAATCACGATGTTCGTTGCGACTTTTTCCGCGTCAATCGAAACGCCTTTCAGATTTGCCACGCCTTCCGTCAACCTTTTCGCGTTTTCGTGGTCGAGGTGCAAAATCTTTGGCGTTTCTGTCATAGCAATCAAACCAGCCGCCGCTAGAACACCGACTTGACGCATACCGCCGCCGAGTCGTTTACGCCAGACACGCGCTTCTTCGATAAAATCTTTCGTACCCAAAAGCATCGAACCGACCGGCGCGCCCAAACCCTTCGACAAACAAAACTGCACCGAATCGCAATTTTTTGAAAGTTCGGCTACACTTTCATTCAAAGCGACCGAAGCATTAAAAATTCTCGCTCCGTCAAGGTGTACGGGAATGGTTAGATTGTGCGCTTTCTCGCAAATTTCATCGGTTCTATCTTTTGTCAAAATTGTTCCGCCAGCGAGATTGTGCGAATTTTCCAGACAAACCAAACCCGTCGGGCAAGCGTAATAAGGTTGATTCGTGTGCAAAGCCGAACTAATTTCGTCCCAAGTCAAAATGCCGCTTCCGTCCGCGCTTCGCACAGGGCGGACAAGAACGCCCGCAACAACCGAAGGCGTTCCCATTTCATAATTAAAAATATGCCCGCGTTCTTCGATGATAATTTCGTCGCCCGCTTTCGTATGCAATTTAACGGCGATTTGATTGCCCATAGAACCCGTCGGACAAAAAAGCGCGGCTTCCTTGCCGAAAATCTCGGCGGCTTTTTCTTGTAGTAAATTTACAGTCGGGTCTTCTGCGTAAACGTCATCTCCGACTTCCGCTGCCGCCATCGCTTTCCGCATGGCAGAGGTTGGTTTTGTAACCGTGTCGCTTCGTAAGTCAATCATTTTAATAACCAATTAATTTTCTAGTTCAACCAAATATGATATAGATAACGGCTGCGTTTCCTTAAATCCCAATTTGCATAACGTACCGCTTCGTTAAGCCGATAATTATATAAATCCAGATTTCCTTCTTTCTCAAACTGAGGCTTCAGTTCTTCCAAAACATCAACCTTTTTTTGCCAATGTTCTGCTTCATTTTCAGTCAAATCAAGCGCGGTGAATTTTAAACTGTGTTTTTTCAAAACAATTGCTAAAGCCGTGTTTTCGGGCAAAAGATTTTCTTTATCTTCCAGATTACTTATCCATTGCGTATAAAAAATTCCCATTTGTCCAAAAGGCTTTAGAATTGGAATCGTTTGTTTCATTGTTTCTTCCAAATTATCAACGTAATAAAGCGTATCAATCGAAATAATGCAGTCAAAAATTTTAGGCTCGAAGCTCAGGCGATTCATATTTCCAACGCTAAAAGAGAGACGCTCATTTTTTTCAGTTGTTCTTTGACATGCTTGTTTAATCGCTTCTTCCGAGATGTCTATACCTTGGAAAAACGCGCCTGTTTGATTTTGTAGATACTCGGTTATAAAACCGTTTCCGCACCCTAAATCAAGAACGCGGTAACCAGCATTTAATTTCAAAACTTCAAGCAGCTTATTTAATTGAAAAACATCTGCCAAACCGTGTTGACATAAGTTTTTGCTGTAAACCCTTTCGCAAAAAAGCGCGTGAGCAGAACTTTTTACTGCCTTGCTAAAGAAATTATTGTATTCATAAAGCCATAAAGGATTGTCAATTTCAATCGCCTTTCTTGCAAGTTTTCCTTTTTCCGTGAGTGCAAAAATGCCGTCCGTTTCTGATAAATAATTTTTAGCAGCTAAATTTTCATATGCCTCAGACCAATCAACCAGATATTTACCAAACCAGATATTTCCAAACCTTTTCAAATTTTCAACGGTAGATTCACTGCCGGCTTCGATGCCCGCCATCAAACCGTAACGATTTGCAAGCCAGCCAACCGTAATCAACAATTGCTTCTCGGCTTCGGTAAATTCTTTCATAAGATGAACGGCATTGCAGGTGAATCGTTAAAGGGGTTTCAATACGAATTTTTTCGTGTCCCAATCGGCGCGTTTCGTTCCGGCTTGATAGGCGCTTTCCAAAAACTGCAAAATCGTTTCGCGTGGCGATTTCGCTTTTCTCGCTTCGTCATACATCAAAAGCGCGAGATGACTGCCGTTTGATTCACCCCAAAATGCTGCCTCTGGCTGCAATTTCTCTTCCGTCAAACCTTTTGGTTCGGGTGCAGTGTAAGAATAAAATGCCGGTGCAGGAATGTTGTCATCGCCCGCCCAGAAACCGAAACTGATGACTTCCTGCGAATAAGCCTCGCGCTCAACTGTTCCCGCGTTTTCGCGTACGGGCGCGGGCTTTCCCGAAAATCTGGTCAAAGCCAAATCGAAACATGGAATCGGGCGCGTCGTCAAACCGCGCGTTGAAACGTAAAGCGCGACGTTCCACCAGTGATTCATCGGCGGAAAAAGCGCGAGTCGAATTTTTCCGACAATCTGCAAATAAAGATGCAGCGTGTTTTTCGTCGGTTTCCACTGCGAAAGCGGAAGCGGCGGAAAAGCCATTTCCTTTTCAAAACCTGTTTGATTCATAAAATTGTTTACTTCGCCGGAAGCGTTTCAAAAAATAAATCGTCTGGGTAACAATAGCCCCAATCTTCGCCCGACTCGAACGATTTGATAATTGCGTGGTTGGTAGCGTGAAAATGTTTCGTCGCGTGTTTGTTCGGCGACGAATCGCAACAGCCGACGTGACCGCAAATCTCACATAAACGCAAATGAACCCAACGGTCGCCCGTTTTCAGACAATCTTCGCAACCGTCCGCACTCGGCGTAACCTTCTGGATTTCCCTTAAATGTTCACAACCGTTCATTTTTCCACCTCATTTTTTTAGATAAATTAACCACAGATTAACACAAATAAAAGAAACAAAGTTTAGCTGCGAAGATACGTTAAAATTTCAAGAAGAAAATTCTATTGCCCCCGAAACAAACCAAAGACGCGAAAAAAGCAAAAGCGAAAAAGAAAAAATTTACTCAGCCACTACAACTTTCACTTCGCCGTGCGTTTTTCGCAACATATCAGTCAGAGATTCGCCTAAGCCTTCCAAAATTCCGCGCATCTTTTCATCTTTTATTTCGTCGCTGCTGCCGTCGAACATTTCGTGGACTTTAGCGACTGCAATTTCTTTCGGCAAAACATTGACCAGCAAAATCGAAAGAACGCCGCGCAAATGATTTAAACAACGAATGCCGCCGAATGCGCCGGGCGAAGCCGTTATCATCGCCGCTACTTTTCCCTTAAACGCTGCGGCTAATTTAACGTCGCCGTTCGCCCGCGAAGTCCAGTCAATCGCGTTTTTTAATGCGGCTGATAGCGAAGCGTTATATTCGGGACAAGCGATTAACAACCCGTCGTGTTCGAGCAGAAGCTTTTGCAGTTTCGTAGCGTTTTCGGGAAAGCCTTCTTTTTCCTGAATGTCGGCGTCGTAAATCGGCATCGCGTAATCGCGCAAATCAATGTATGTAACTTCAGCGCCAGCGTTTTCCGCGCCTCGAATCGCGGTTTTCAAAACTCTTTTATTGTATGAATGCTCGCGCAGGCTTCCAGCGAACGCTAAAATTTTCGGTCGTTTCGACATTAAATTCTCCCTTGCTTGTTTTTGTGTTCAAAGAAAAGTTTGCCACGGGACGTTGAACACTGCAATTGTCAATTCATAAATTAATGCACTTGTTTTTCTTTGCATTCTTGCACCATTGCATTAAAATTTCCCAAAATCGTTTATGATTAAAACTTTTCAAAATCTCTCTCCAAAAATTCACAAAACGGCATTCGTCGCCGAAAACGCAATTGTCATTGGAGATGTGGAAATCGGCGCGGAATCCAGCGTTTGGTTTGGCTCTGTTCTTAGAGGCGATGTCAATTACATTCGCGTCGGCGCGCGAACTAACATTCAAGACGGCAGCGTTATTCACGTTTCAAGCAAAACGCATCCGACCATTTTAGAAGATGAAGTAACGCTTGGACATCGCGTTACGCTTCACGGCTGCCACGTCGAGACGGGTTGTTTAATCGGCATTGGCGCGATTATTTTGGACGGCGCGAGAATCGGCAAAAATTCGCTCGTCGCTGCCGGCTCGCTCGTTACGCCCGGCACGCAAATTCCACCGCGCTCACTCATAATGGGAAGCCCGGCACGGGTTAAGCGGAAATTAAGCGACGATGAGTTTTACAATTTGGCTCGCTTTTGGCAGAATTACACAGAACTTTTGAAGATTTATAAACAAGAACAAGGGATTAAGGAGCAAAAATATAAATGAATTTATTTCGTCCGAGCCGGAGCGTTACGCTCTGGCTTATTATTATTTTCAGCTTTACATTTGTACAAGCGCAAAATTCATCAAACGGCATTGATAATTCGACTAAAAGCACGAAAAACGAATCTGCATCTTCAAAGAAATCAACAAATTTTTTTCCGCGTCGCATTGAAAACGACTTTTCCGGCAGCAAATCTTTCTCTCCGGTCAAAACCCGAATTGATAACGAATACGAAAAGCAAACCGAATCGGGCAGTAATAAGGAATGGGGTTATTATGCCGGTTCTTTCACTGTTCACAAAGATTTGAAAGGCGAATCACAAAAGGCGCCGGTCGTGTTGTTCGGCATCCGCCACGCGTGGTCAATGAAAAATAATCCGAGTCATCGGTTCAGATATTATATGGATTTAAATCCGCTGATTATCGTTAATTACCGTCAGAGACGATTGGTGCAGACTTCGCCTAGTACAACCGCAGTCGTCAACGGTGACCGCAAAACCGTTTTTGGCGTCGGTTTTGTTCCGCTTGGCTTGCAGTTTAACTGGCGAAACAGCAAGAAAATACAGCCATACATAGCTGGAGGTATGGGCGTTGCGTTATTTAACAAGAAGTTTCCCGATAACCGCTCAGCGCTCGAACCCGACGAAATCGGAAACCGGTTTCAAATTATGCCCGAATTCGGCGCAGGCGTTGAAATTAGAAATTCGGAAACTAAAAGCTATTTTATCGGCTACAAATACCACCATATGTCCAACGGTTACACTGCGCCGCTAAATGTTGGCTATAATACTAATATGGTTTATTTTGGAATGTATTTGCAAAGAGGAAGATAGCTGTGAAGTTTGGTTTATGCTTAAAATACGAGCATTCGGTGTGTGTTTTAGGATTCGAATAATATCAATTAAGGAAAAATTTATGCGAAAATTTTCTGCTAATCTCGCATCCGTGATTAGTATTTTTTTTATTACGGTTGTCGGCATCTTGTCAGTATTCGGACAAACGGCTTCAAATGAATTTGCGGATAAAAGCAGAAACAACGCGGCGAATGAAAACGCTGCGGTCACTCAAATTAGTGATTCCGAAGCGTTTGATAAGAAAAACGAGCTTTCCGTTTTAGGCGGATTTGTGCCGGAAACAGTGCGACTTTATGGCGGTTCGAGAAAATCAACCTATGGATTCGCTTCCATTCAATACTCGCGCCGGATTGCTTCCAGCGAAAGTCTAGCGCTCAAATACCAAATTGATTTTATACCGCTTGCCTTAATCAATTACGAACGGCAGAGAGTTGTTCAAATAACGCCGAATACTTTTGATGTTGAACGCGAGCGCGAGACCGTTTACGGCATCGGATTTGCGCCAGTCGGTCTGCAATTAAATTTTCGTCGTAAAAAGAAAGTCCAACCATTTATCGGGCTGACCCTTGGCATGATTTATTTCGCCAAATCCATTCCCGACGACCGCAGTCCGGTTTTCCCTGACCGATTCGGCACGCACTTAAACTTTGTTACATCAGGCGGCGGCGGTGTCGAATTCGCAACCGCATCGGAACGCTCGTACACCGTCGGTTTCAAACTGCAACACATTTCTAACGCTTCGAGAGGCAACATCAATCCCGGCTTTGACCAGAGTTTATTTTACTTCGGCTATACTTTTAAAAAATGGTAAAGGTTTGAGAAATGGCTAATACAAATCCGGCACGCGGTATGCGCGATTTTTTGCCCGTTGACGTTCGGCGGCGCGAATACGTTATCGGAATTATCAAAGAAGTTTACGAATCTTACGGTTTCGAGCCGCTTGAAACTCCGGCGGTTGAGAATCTCGAAACTTTGACGGGCAAATACGGCGAAGAAGGCAATCAGTTAATCTTCAAAATCTTAAAACGCGGTGAACACGAAAAATCAGGCGAAGCGGATTTGGCTTTGCGCTACGATTTAACCGTTCCGCTCGCCCGCGTTGTGGCAAATCACAAAAACGATTTACCGAAATTTTTCAAACGCTATCAAATCCAACCCGTCTGGCGAGCCGACAGACCTGCACGTGGCAGATTTAGAGAGTTTTACCAATGCGATGTTGATGCGATTGGTTCAAACTCTATGATTGTCGAAGCGGAACTCTGCGCGGCGGTGAGCGAAATTTTACTAAGATTGGGATTTAAGAATTATGAAATTCGTATCAATCATAGAGAAATTCTACGCGGCATGTTGAATGCGGCTGGAATCAATGAACAATTTCATATTGAAGCACTAACAATTATTGACAAAAAAGATAAGACTGGAATTGAAAAAATGAATGATGACCTTAACCATCTGACAAAGATGGTTAAGGGAGCATTAACTCTTAAAGACTTATTTTTGAAGATTCTAGAACGGCAATTACAAATCATTGAACAAAGTGAAATAGAACCTTTTTCGGGGTTTGAAGAGGCGCGCATTGCTTTAGCTAATTCGATAAACAATGCAAGTTTAGATTATTTATCAGGATTTATTCGGAATAGTAATAATGGAGTCTCTGAAATTAGAAACATTTTAGCTTTAGTATCAGGAACGTCTGCGGCGGGGAATATAAAAGTTGACTTAAGCCTTGCACGTGGTTTGTCATATTACACAGGCGCAATTTTTGAAATAAATGTTCCCGACCTTGCCGGTTCGCTCGGCGGAGGCGGGCGTTACGACGGTCTTATTGGAATGTTCGGCAAAGAACAAATTCCGGCGTGCGGTTTCTCGCTCGGACTCGAAAGAATTCTTGTCGTGATGGACGAGCGCGGAATGTTTCCCGCCGAATTGCAAAACGCTTCGGCGGACGTTTTGGTAACGGTTTGGAACGGAGAAACAATCTCCGAATCGCTCGAACTTGCAACGGATTTACGCGCTCAAGGCTTACGCGTTCTCGTCTATCCCGAAGCCGACAAACTCGGCAAACAATTTAAATACGCTTCATCAATCAATGTTCCGTTTGTTGCAATTTTAGGCGACGAAGAACGAGCCGAAGGTTTGGTTGCGCTTAAAAATATGCAGACAGGCGAGCAAAAAACAATTAGTAGAAATGAAGTTGCGGAAACAATAAAAATTCATAAGCAAGTTTAGGAAAATAAAAACTGTCATAAAAAATGCTTCGCCAGTGTTTTATAAACAGAGGAAAAAATTATGCGTTATCAATTATGCTTAGGAACGATATTGACGATTTTTATTGGTTTTACTACAAATTGTTCAGCTCAGAAAAAATCTGCTGATGTTGTAACTTTCCCAAAAATACAAACCTACGGAAAAATTACTGAAATCAGTAAATTGAGCGAAGCGCGGGCGGCGCATACGGCAACTCGTTTGAAAGACGGAAAAATTTTAATCGCGGGCGGAATGGAGCGCAACGATGTGTTTTTTGACGACGCAGATATTTTTGACCCGAAAACAAACGGCTTCGCCAAAGCAAGAAGTAAAATGAGTGTTAAGCGCGTCAGTCATACGGCAACGCTTTTGCCCGATGGAAAAGTTTTGATTGTCGGCGGTTGGGCAAGCAATTTGCCTGAAATGAGCGCAGAAATTTACGACCCGCAGACGGAAACATTCTCGACCGTCGGAAATACAAACCGCCGTCGTTCGGGTCACACGGCGACGCTTCTTAGAAATGGCAGAGTTTTAATCACAGGCGGCTTTGACGGAAGGGAAAATCTCAGCGAAGCCGAAATATTTAATCCGCAGAACAACTCTTTTACATTAATCGGAAAAATGAAAAGCGCGCGCGCGGTACACGCAGCAACCGAATTAGCAGACGGCAGAATTTTGTTGACGGGCGGCGCGTTTGTTCGCGGACAAATTTTATCAAGTGCGGAAATTTTCAACCCGAAAGATAACAGCTTTAGCTTTACAAAAGCGATGAATTCTGTGCGTTACAAACACGATTCGGTAAGACTTTCGGACAATCGCGTTTTGATTTTCGGTGGCTCTGATAACCGCGATTGGAACGGACAATATAAAAGTGCAGAGATATTTGACCCAAAAACGAATGAATTTGCGCAGAGCAGCGATATGAATTTTGCGCGTTTCAAAATCGAGGGAGCTGCAGTTTTACTTAAAGACGGTAAAGTGTTTATAGGCGGTGGTGGTGAGGGCGCAGAAGTTTTCGATCCGAAAACAAACAGTTTTACAAAAACGGAAGGCAAATTTAGCGAGCCGCTTTATTACGCGACGGTTACACTTTTAGACGATGAACGTGCATTGATTGTCGGCGGATACGGACGAGGTACACGCGAAATTGGTCCGGTGAGCACAAATCGCGCTTGGATTTTTCAATTGTAACCAACTTCTTAAATTAAATAAAAACATATAAATACTTGCTCCAAAGCAACTGTAAACGCGGCAAGATACATCAGATTTTTAAGTTTTAACCACAATTTACAGAAAATTTCACACAGGAGAATTTATGAAATTTCCAAATTTAAAGGGGGTTTTTTTACTAATCCTTGTGCTTATTTTTGCCATTAATTCCCAAGCCACAACACCGAGAGGATCTGATGAAAAAGATATTGAGAGAGAGATTGAGCGCCTTTTATTAAAACGTGATGTTAGCGATTTAGCAAACGAACTGGCACAAAAGAAATCCGCCCGCACAACCACTGATTTATTAATAAATTTAAGCGTCTTTGCCCGCGCAGGGCATCGCCTTCGGGTTCACGAAACTCTCAAAGAAATCGCCAAGGATTTTTCCTCATCTCCAAATCAGACACAGACTTACAATGTCGCGCGGAAAGCAATCGGCAAAGAAGATTTGACTGCACAAAAGATTTTTTACGAACAAATTGCTGCCAATGGCGATGACGGAGTAAGCATTTTTATAAATCTGTGGCGAGAAAAAAGTGATGTTCGTGAACTTGAAAATTGGTTAAAGATTCGGGCGCAAAATAGCGAAATGTGGTGGTATGAATGGCTTCGATTGAAACAGTCGCTCGGCACAGCAGATGAAATTTATAATGAACTGATGCAGAAAATTCGGGAAAATCCTTCTAACTTTTCTCTTGTCCAGAAATATCTGCAAGCGGTCTCATACGCCATATACTCTTCAGTTGGTCTCGATAATGTTAAATATAAACAAGACGTTTCTTGGTTAGCCGGTGTTGTGGAAACCAATTTGGCTTATGAGGCTTATGAACTAGGAGCTTATCTTAAAGAGCATAATCCTTTTGTTGCCGCCAAACTTTTTGAAAAATCTCTTTCCTTAACTTTTACACAAAAGGATTTGGAATTATTTCGACAGAGGGCTTTTCGTTTTGTTTCGATACAACCGGTAGTGAAAAACCCGGAAAAACAATTGCGCTTCTGGACAAAAACGGTATTGGCGCAGGCTTATCAAAAAAATAATCAACCGCATTTGGCGCAACCGATTGTCGAGGAATTAACGGCAATGGACACGAGCGATATTCTACGGGATAATTCTTTCGGTCTCGCCGGAGCAGTTCAGGCAAGTTCCGGTCAGCGCGTTGTCGAATCAAAAATCCTACAAGATGAAGCCGAAAACGAAAATTCGGTGGCTTACTGGCTAAATCGAGTGTCATATTATTCGGGGCGCAAAGAGGAAGAACAGGTTTGGCAAACTTTTACAAAGGTTTTGGAGAAATTTGAATATAAGCCGAACGGGATTAGTGCCTCTGAATCGCGCTTGCAGATTTTGCGTAGCCTAAAATGGTTTGGCAAAAATCACAAAAAAAATGAAACAGAAGATTTTTTTCGCCGCGAATTCAGTAGGGCAATAGCTGAAAGCGATTCAAAATATATCTTTACATTGGCACGAATAGTCAATGATGATTTCGACAATTTGCTCGACGAATTCTTTACTAACAGCGAGCTTCTACCGCAGATTTTAGCTGTCCGTGTAAGTTGGCGCCAGGAAGAAAAGTATCTCATAGAAGAAGTGATGGAAAGCAAAAAATGGGATGCAAAAAAACGCGAACTCGTCTGGAATCAATTAACAATTCTAGCGCGAAAAGATATCAGAAACCGTGCCTTTTCGCTTGCTGAAGCAATGACTTCACAAAATGCAAATCGAGACGCAATCTCGCTTTTGGAAGAATGCCTGAAAATCGCACCGGAAGGATATGAAGGCAATTTAAACTACAAGCGTAATGACGTTGAACGTGAATTATTCGATGCGTATATTAAAAGCGCAGATTGGCAAAAAGCGGAAAAAATGTTTTTTGGCGGTTACCGCTATTGGAGCGATGAACTTAGTAAAATTTCCATTGCCGCCGCGAAAAGCGCGAAGATTGCCGATGCTTTGGGTTTGTGGAAAATAAATGCGAATCTTGATCGCCGAAATTTAACCGGTCTTGAGGAATTAGCCAAAACGGATGCCAAACCGCTCTTGCGCAAATTTTACCTAGAAATGAAAAAACGCGATCCGTTAACTGAAATACCGGATAGAGCTTTGCGTTTTTTGCAATAGTTCTGAAATGATTTGGAGGTACAATCCAAAAATAAAACCAAAAGAAAATCTCAGGCGTACTCAACACACCTTCGGGCGACGTTCCAATCCTCGAAGGGAGTTTTACAGACGGTAATCTGTTGCTCAAACTTGATGCGGGCGGTGACGATATTTTTTTGAGCGGAAAAGTAACGGCAGACTGCCAAATCTCCGGTGAAGTTTCCGGGTCAACCTATAAAGGAACTTTTGAATTGAAGCGAGTCGGCGATATCTCGTAGGGCGAGACCCGGCTTTAGAATGGGTTCTGGCTTATCCTAGAATAAAATAAATATGACCGAACAAATTATCAAAAATTATCTTGCTGACGCAATTGAATCTTTCCGCAATTACAAAAAAATGGCGGAAAGGGCAATGGCGCAGGTTTCGGACGAAGAATTTTTTCGTACGATTGATGGAGAAGCCAATTCGATTGCGACAATTACGAAACACATCGGCGGAAACTTGCGTTCGCGCTGGAGTGATTTTTTAACTTCAGATGGCGAAAAGCCCAACCGCAACCGCGATTCGGAATTTGTCGCTGATGGTGACACGCGCACCGGGTTGATGCAGTTTTGGGAAAACGGCTGGCAAACGCTTTTTGATTCGCTCGAATCTTTGAAAACGGAAGATTTAGGAAAAATTGTCAAAATTCGCGGCGAAGATTTCACCGTTGTCAAAGCTATTAACCGCGCGGCGATGCACACGGCTTCGCACATCGGACAAATCACGGTTTTAGCCAAACATTTTCGCGCGTCGGACTGGCAAACTTTGAGTGTTCCGAAAAATAAATCGGCGGAATTTAATCAGTATTTGTCGGAAAAAACGGATAAGGGAAATTATCTTGAAGCAACGCGGGAATTTGCGGAGAAGGAAAGGAATAGAAACTAATAGATAAATATAAGTTGAGCGAGAGGAGAGTAGATTCACGCTCAAAATCTTTGCTTAAACTTATTAACGAATTCTGACGCGGTTGATAATTCTGGTTACAACTCTACCGTTCGGCATATATCTTGTTTGATAAGTTTCACGGTAAAGTCGTCTGCCGACGCGAACATTGCGCGTTTGGGTTACCACACGAACGGTGCGGTAATTACGACGATTGTTACGTCTGTTTTGTCCCAGTTGAATTTGGATTTGCGGTGCCACGACGTTGTTTGCGGTAGTCGTTTTTGCTTCGGTTGAAAATGCCGTGAAAGCTATCGAAGCCAAAAGCATTGATAATGTTAATAATTTTTTCATTTTTTTCTCCTCAGTAAAATTTATAGACGGTTTAACTCTCTCAAATTTTAATCAACGAGTGTTGCCGCCTGTATTTATAGACACCACAAATTTTCATTTAGTTACTTTTCCCCAAGTAATTTAATTCGGTTGAAAAAATAAGCCGCAAGACGAATAAAATCTACTATCAAACATCAAATAAGACATATAGAAACGCCAAATTATTTAACCAGTAAATTTTGTGCTAATCTGTTGTTTCGTTTTTTATGCGCTCAATCTCTATTTTAGGTTCAACCGGTTCAATCGGCTGCAACACGCTGAAGGTTGTCGAACATCTTCGAGACGAATTTCGCGTCGTCGCGCTCGGCGCGGGAAAAAACGTGGAAAAACTCGCCGAACAGGTTTTACGATTTGAGCCTGAGCTTGTCGCCGTCGAAAACGAAACTTGCGCCGAAGATTTACTTCGGAGAATTTCAAATTTCAAATCTCAGATTCCAAAAATTGTTGTCGGTGAACAAGGTCTAATCGAAGTTGCCACGATTGTAGAAGCGGAAACAGTTGTTTCGGCGACAGTCGGCGCGGTTGGTTTCGTGCCGACGCTGCGGGCTTTGGAAGCGGGAAAAAGAGTTGCGCTCGCCAATAAAGAAACTCTCGTAATGGCGGGCGAGTTAATGACAAAAGTGGCGCGGGAAAATCGAGCCGAAATTTTGCCCGTTGATTCGGAACACAACGCCATTCATCAATGCTTGCGCGGCGAATCAAAAGAAGAAGTCAAACGCTTGATTTTAACTGCTTCCGGCGGACCTTTTCGCACGAAATCCAAACAAGAAATTGAAAATGCGACGCGCGAAGAAGCCTTAAATCATCCGACGTGGAATATGGGCGACAAGATTACGATTGACTGTGCGACCTTGATGAACAAAGGCTTGGAAGTTATTGAAGCGCATTGGCTTTTCGGTTTTGGCGCGAATGAAGTTTCCGTTGTCGTACATCCACAATCAGTTGTTCATTCGATGATTGAGCTGATTGACGGTTCTATAATCGCGCAGCTCGGTGTAACTGATATGCGCCACGCTATTCAATACGCTTTGACATATCCGAAACGGCAACCAAATTGCCAGCCACCGCTTGATTTTGCTCGAGTATCGCAATTAACTTTTGAAAATCCTGATTTAGAAAAATTTCCGTGCTTAGATCTGGCTTACAAAGCATTGAAAATTGGCGGAACAATGTCAGCCGTTTTGAATGCTGCGAATGAAATCGCTGTTCAAGCGTTTTTAGACGACAAAATTCGCCTCTCAGACATTCCGAAAATTATCGAAAGCGTTATGAATAAACACGAAACAAAACCTGTAACAAGTCTCGAAAATGTTTTAGAATGTGATAGAGAAGCGCGAAACGAAGCTTTGTGTTTGGTGACGGCGCAGAGCGTTGCGGTTTAGCTAAACTTTGGAGAAAATTTATGACAGGCGTATTGGAATTGCCGAAAACAGAACCTGCAATCAAATCGAAAAGGAATGGCGAGCCGAAAACTTTTCGCTGGACGCGAAAGAAATACTATCAACTTGCCGAATTGGGATTTTTCGAGGGAAAGCGAGTTGAATTGATTGAAGGAGAAATTGTCGAAATGTCGCCGATGAAACAAGCCCATGCTACGGCTGTGAGATTAATAATTGATGTTTTGCGAAAAATTTTTATCAAAGGTTATGTAATTGACAGCCAACTTCCGTTAAGTTTTAGCAGCATTAACGAACCGGAACCCGATGTTGCGGTGGTTAAAGGCGAAGTTAGAGATTTTAGCCAATCGCATCCGAAAACCGCCGAATTGATAATTGAAGTTTCCGACACCACGCTCCAAAATGACCGTACGAAAAAAGCCAGCCTTTACGCGAAAAATAAAATTCAGGATTATTGGATTTTGAACCTGCAAAATCGTTGTTTGGAAGTTTATCGCCGCCCGATTCGTGATAAAAAACTCGGCTTTGTTTATACTGAAATTCAGATTTTAACCGAAATTGAAACTGTTTCTCTTCTGGTAAAACCGGAAAGCAAAATTAAGATTGCCGATTTGTTACCGTAAAATTCGCGTTTGACCGAAGAGTAGGGTGAGTTTTACACTTTAGTTTGCAACTTGGCTGGCGAAATTTGTTTCTAAACCGCCAAGTAATCTTTAATAAGGAATTTATACAATGCCTGATTTTATTATAGTAATTTTAGCAGTAATTTTTGTTCTTGGTATCGCTATTAACATTCATGAGTTTGGACATTTCGCAGTTGCCAAACTTCTCGGAATGCGCGTTGACGCGTATTCGTTTTTCGGATTGGGTCCGCGCATTTGGGGCTTCAAACGTGGACATACAGATTACCGCATCAGCGCGATTCCTTTAGGCGCGTATGTCAAACTTTACGGTGACGAATCGAATTCAGGTCTCGAAGGCAAAGATGACCAAGGCGAAATTGTTCCCGAATCGGAGCTTTACGAACTGCGCCCACGCTGGCAGAAATTTTTGGTAATGATCGGCGGACCGTTTATGAATATTATGCTCGCGCTGGCAATTCCGTTTTTCGGGGCGTTGATCTACGGCGTTCCTTCGATGCCCGCGCCGATTATCGGAATGGTTAAATCCGGCGGCGCGGCAGAGCAGTCGGGAATTAAGGTTGGCGATAGAATAATCGGGTTCGACGGAATTGAAAATCCGACGTGGGATCGTATTCGCAACGATTCACTGGTTGCTCCTGAAAAGGAAATTCCAGTTGTTGTTGAACGCGGTGGGCAAAAAGTTCCGCTAACGATTAAACCGAGTAAAATTGAACAAGACGGAAACGTCATCGGCTCGCTCGATTTAGAACCTGAAATGGAAGCCGAGCCAGTTGTTGTCGGAGAAATTCAGCCCGATATGCCAGCCGCCGCGTCAGGTTTACAAAAAGGCGATTGGATTGTTTCGGTCAACGGAAAGCCGGTTCGTAACCGATTGGAAATGAAAAATTTTATTTCTGAAGCCAAAGACCAGCCGTTAAATCTTTCCATCAATCGCAATGGTGAGCGCAAGGAGATTTCGACTCGTGCCAAACAAAGCGAAGGCGGCGATTGGCTGATTGGTATTAAGTTCGGAAACACAATCGAAAGCGCGAGAGAACCTGTTGGAGTTGCGCAAGCCGCGAGCTTTGCCGTCAATTCAAATCTGGAAGTTATCCGTCTGACCGGAAAAGTTTTCGGACAGCTTTTTTCAGGTCAGCGTTCCGTAAAGGATGCCGGTGTTGCCGGACCAATCGGAATCGTGCAGATTATCTCGCAAATTGTTCGTGAAGCCGGTTTTGTTGGGTTAATTTCTATCCTCGCGGTAATAAGTTTGAACTTGGGCGTTTTTAATCTTTTGCCGATTCCGATGCTCGACGGCGGTCAAATTGCGGTTTTAGGAATCGAAGGCTTTTTAGGTTTGTTCGGTTTAACGCTTTCGATGGCGGTCAAAGAAAAAATTCAGCTTGCCGGTTTAGCGATAATTTTGCTGCTGATGGTCTTTACTTTGTTTTTGGATATTTCGCGGCTGGTCGGAAGATAAAACGAATTAAAGGCAATAGCATTGCTTTCCGCACGTTCATCAGCATACGGCAAGTTGGTATTGGTAATTTATTCAATTTAACTTTTTTGTAGCGTTTGTGATATTGGTTTTTATGTCGCAAACGCTATAATGATTTTCGGGAAACGGTTATGAGAAGAAAATCAAAGGCAGTAATGGTTCGCAACGTTCAAATCGGCGGCGATGCGCCAATCGCCGTCCAATCAATGACAAAAACCGATACGGCGAAGGTGGAAGAAACCGTCAAACAAATCGAAGAAATGGTCGTGGCGGGGTGTGAGATTGTCCGCCTTGCCGTTAAAGATGAAGAGGACGCAATCGGGCTTAAAGAAATCCGAAAGCGAACAAACGTTCCGCTCGTTGCCGACATTCATTACAATTATAAAATGGCTTTAATGGCTTTAGACGCCGGAATTGATAAACTGCGGCTTAATCCCGGAAACATTGGCTCGATTGATAGAGTCAGAGAAGTTGTCCGCGCAACGGAAGCGCAAGGCGTTCCGATTAGAATCGGTGTCAACGGCGGCTCGCTCGAAAAAGATTTATTAAAAAAATACGGCACGGCTACACCCGAAGCGATGGTCGAATCAGGCTTGCGACACGTGAGGATTTTAGAAGATTTAGGATTTTCCGATATTGTGATTTCTTTGAAAGCATCCGACGTTCAGCGCACAGTTGCCGCATATCGTTTGATGTCGGAAAAGGTTGATTACCCGTTGCATCTTGGCGTAACGGAGGCGGGAACACCGTTTGGCGGAACTATAAAATCTTCAATCGGTTTGGGAATTTTATTGCACGAAGGCATCGGTGACACGATTCGCGTTTCTCTAGCGGCTGAACCACACGAAGAAGTTCGTGTCGGTTGGGAAATTCTGAAATCTCTCGGCTTGCGTCAACGCGGCGTTACCATTGTCGCGTGTCCGACGTGCGGGCGGCTCGATATTGATAATTTTGTTGAAATCGTTACGGAAGTTGAACGTCGCCTCGCCCACGTCGAAGAACCTTTGCATTTATCAATTATGGGTTGCGCAGTCAACGGTCCTGGCGAAGCGCACGATTCGCAACTCGGCATTACATTCGGGCGTAACGTCGGAATGATTTTCAAAAACGGCGTTCCGATGCGCCGAGTTTCGGGCGCTGATATTGTTGAAGAATTCGTGAAAGAAGTTGAAATTTTGCGCAAAGAAGGCGCGAATGCAAAGTCTTTGAGCGCGGACAAACCACTTGTACAGATTTTGACAAAGTAATTGCGGAAAGATATTGACCTTTGAATTTCATATCGCCAGCAAATTGAACGGGTAAAAAGGCAAATTACGCACGATTGTAAAAATAATCGAAACAATAAGAAGTCCCCACAGCGCAAAGGGCGGAAACGCTTTGAACGAAAGCCCGCGCCCGCGCGCGGCAACCAAAAACATTGATAGAAATATGTAACCGAAGATAAAAGTGTAAACGGGCAGCAGCGCGTTAAAGTGAAGCGCGTCTAAAATATCGCCGTGAAAAAGCGCGTGAAATCCGCGGGTCAAACCGCAACCCGGACAAGCAATACCGGTCATTGCGTAAAGCGGACAAACTGGGAAAAATTTCGCTGTTGTCGGATTAAAATAATGGACGACGAACGCGCCTGTTATTGCCGCTAAAATTCCCGTAGCCGCAAAAACGCGCTTGGTGTTTGAAGATTTCTCGGACATTATTTGCTTCTGAAAATAGCCGACAATGACCTGCCGATTTCGTTATGAGTATTCATTGTGGGCTTTCCTTTTTCAAAAATCACAATCAATTTTTGTAGTTCAGCCAGAACTTCGGCAGAAGCATCTTGCGGCGCGCTTTGGGAAAACTGTCTTAAAATTTGGGCGGCGTTCGAGCGTTCATTTGGATTGCGATAAAGTTCAAGCGCCTTGCTTAAATTCACACCCAGATTAAACTGCCACAAACTTAGCTCGTCGTTTCCGAGTCGACTTTGAAGGGAAAAAATGAGAATTTGCGAAACAGAAATTTGTTCCGGCGTCGGCGGATTCGGAATCGGCAAACGTATTTCACCGGTCATTGAAGATGATACACTTCCATCAGGCTTTTTCACGATACTTCGTCTAAAAACCGGCTGATTATCTTCCGACGCATTTGCCTGCCTTTCAACTTCGGCGCGTTTCATTTGCGCTATTTTTTCGAGTAGTTCCAATTCATTTGTCCATTCAGGTTGGAACGCTTTAGCAATGGTCGCAAAGGAAAAATATTTGAGTGTCGGCGTTTTTTCGAGAAGTGCCAAATCATAACCGATTTTAGACCAACTCGCTCTTTCAATCGTAAATTTATAAACCAGAACGCCGGTCGCTTTTATGGCTTGACCGTCGACGTTGCGCGTGATTCTAAACTTTGTTTTGCGGGCAGCTTCTTCCGATGAAATTTTGAGCGAAGGATGACCGGAAACGGCATTAGCCGAAATGACGTTGCCGTCTTCATCAATTGTAATCTCAACGCGAACCGTGCCTTCCGCACCGGCTTCTCTCGCTTCAATCGGAAAGACGGGTTTTGCCAGATATATGGCTTTGGCGTTTACTACGCCTCTAACCTCGCCAACCGTAAAAAGTTCCGGCGCAGTCGGTCTTGTTCCGTCTTTCATCTCCGGCTGTTGTGAAAAAGTCCCGGTCGAGAAAAACAACAAAACAAAAATTGATAAAATTAAAACTGTTTGATGCTTCATAAATTTCTCCGCTTGCCGCAGATTCATGATATTGTGCCGACAAAACGCTTGAAACTCTCGCTGCCAAACATTCGCCGATTAGCAATTTGATATACGAAGACGTTGCAAAGATTATTGATTTCTGAACAGTTTCGACATAATTTGACCGATTTGCTGCCGGTCTTCCGTCGTCGGATTCGACTTTTCCAAAGTTTCCAAGATTTTTTGTATTTCAGCGATATATTCAGCCGAAATTTTACTCGGCGCGGATTGAATTTGTTGGCGAAGCGAATCTAAGACTCTTTGCCGTTCGTTTGTGTATCGGAGTTTCGATACAGCCCAACTCAGACTCAAACCCGTATTAAACTGCCACAAATTCGTTTCATCACTTCCGAGGCGACTTTGCAGCGCAGCAATCAAAGATTGTGAAATCGCAATTCGCTCCGGATCGTCTTGATTGTCGGATTTAACGGCTTGTTCCGTAATTACCTTTTTGACAGTTGTTCCGTCCGGTCTTTTTTCCGTACTTTCGCTGATTTTTTTTTCGCTTGTGACAATCGGTTGAGAAACGCTTGTAACTTCAGTTTGTTTTATTTCCGCCAATTTTTGAAGCTATTCTTTTTCTGATGTCCAATCCGTTTGAAAAAGTTTGGCGATTGCATTCGTATTCAGAAATACCAGCGACGGAGCGTGTTGCACGCTTGCTAAATCATAACCGACCTTAAGCCAATTCGGCGTTGCGTCCGCTACAAAATTATAGACCAAAACGCCCGTTACCTTTACGGCTTGACTGCTTAAAAGAGTCGGTTTGAACTTTGATTGTAGCGCGGCTTCACGCGCGGCTTCGCGCAAAAGCGGATGACCTGAAACTGGGTTTGCCGAAACAACATTTCCTTCTTCGTCAATTTCAACCTGCACATTGACCGCGCCCTCTGCATTAACGGCACGAGCGGCTGCCGGATAAGCGGGTTTGCCTAAAGACAATGCTTTGCCATTTACAACGCCGCCCGATATTGTCTTTACTTGCGCCGGCGTTGTTTGCGCGACAGCGGTTGAAAAACCGAACGAAAGAATAGAAAGAATAAGAAAAATCTGCCTTTTCATAATTTACTCCTTTTTTGTGAAAGTCGAGATAGGCAATTTTAGAATTTATTTTCGCAAAGGTAAAGAATTTTATTTCTGCAAATTAAACCTAAAATCCAAAATCAAAAATTAAAATCCACTTGCCATCTGCATAAAAAGCGCGTCGGTGGCGATTTTGCGATTGATGTTAACTTGGAAATTTTCGCGCATCTTTTCGATTTCCGAAAGCCACGAAGCGAGGCGTTTGCTTTCGACATTTTGCGCCAGATTTTTTATTTGCGGCAAAATATCAAAATTGACCACCTGTGTCTCGTTTCCGAGTTTTACAACCCAAACATCGTGAATCAAAGTTTCCAAAATCTCCAGCGATGCGTCGTAATTGTCTTTATTTTTTGCGTCGTTCATTTCTTCAGCGGTTCTTAAAAGTACAGAGCGGTCTTCTCTGAGCAAAAGGCTTTGCAAAACTTTCAGCATCGCCTCGCGTCCTTCCCGAAACTTGCCCAAATCAATTTCCAGAGCGCGTCCGATGCTTCCATTTGAAAGCCTCGCTAAAAGTTCGGCGTCGGTAGGCGAAAATTTTTTCGTGCCGAGCAAAAACTCTTCAATTTCTTTTTTATCAATCGGTGCAAAACGGATTGTCTGGCAGCGCGAGCGAATTGTCGGCAGAAGCGTATCGGGACGCGACGAAATAAGAAAAATGTACGAGGTCGGTGGAGGTTCTTCTAAAGTTTTGAGCAGCGCGTTGGCAGCATTGTCTTTAGCAATATTAAGTTTCTCCGCATCATCAATCAGGAAAAACCGCGCTTTGGCTTCATACGGGCGAAAATTCGCTTCGGTTACAAGTTCACGAATCGCATCAACCAGAATACTGTTTTTGTATGGAATTACCGTTCCGATGTCAGAATGTTCGCTAAAGATAACCTTCTCAAAGTCGTCTTTTTTATCAGATTTTGGAAACTCAAACTTTCCGGCGCGTCGGCAACTGGCGCAAACATCGCAGGCTTCAAAGTTTTTCGGATTTTGGCAAACAAACGCTTTTGCAATTTCGAGCGCGAATTGCTTTTTTCCGACGCCTTCCGCGCCCGCTAACAGAAGCGAATGCGGGATTCTTTCGGATGAAAGCATTCTGCGCAAAACTTCTTTAACGTGATTATTACCGATTAGTTTTTCAAACATATTCTAGCCGACAAAACTCAGAGTTTGATAAATAAGAAATCAAACGTTGGCTTTTATTTTTTATCTTTAAATTCTTTGTATCTCGGCTTTTCGTCAGTTTATTATTTGTGTCCTAAAAAATCCGAAACGATTTTCAAAACTTTTTTGTGAACCTTTTCAACCGAATCGTTTGCATCAATTACCCGAAAACGCTGCGGTTCATTTTTTGCAATTTTTAGATAACCCGCCCGCACGCGCGAATAAAAATCGGATGTTTCCGAATCCATCCGATTTTTTTGTTCGCCTTTCCGGTTGCGCGAATTTGTTCGCGCGAGCGCTTTTTCAATTGGCAAATCAAAGAAAAGCGTTAAATCCGTTTTGAGTCCGTCGGTGGCAAGATTGATAACTTGATTAACCGTTTCTTCTGAAAAGCCGCGACCTGCGCCTTGATAAGCGAAAGTGGCATCGGCATAACGGTCTGAAACGACTATTTTCCCCTGTTTTAAGGCAGGTTTGATGAGAAAATCAACGTGCTGAGCACGGTCAGCAGCAAACAAGAGAAGTTCGGCAAGAGGTGAAACGTTTTCTTCGGTTTCAAGAAATGCTTCGCGCAGACGTCTGCCTAAAGGCGTTCCGCCCGGCTCGCAGGTAGTTAAAACATCAAATTTTTGTAGGCGAAGCGCGCCGGCAAGCATACGCAACTGCGTAGATTTGCCGCTCCCGTCAATTCCTTCAAAAGTTATAAATTTTCCGCGCAAAAATTTTTAATCCGAAACTGTTGTCTTTTTTCGCTCCTGTGAAATGGTCGAGATGGCGTGCTTAAAAATCAAAAAATCCTGCTCTCCCACATCAAGCAAAATTGAAAATTTATCAAAACTTTTGATTCTCCCGGAAAGCGTCGAGCCGGACAAAAGGTGAGTAATCACGCTTTGTTTTTCCCGCCGCGCCGTGTTTAGAAACGCATCCTGTATGTTTTGGGCAGTAAATTTTTCCATAACATTTTCTCTTTATCTATTTGTTTGGTGGGATTGCAAATATAAGTATAAAACAGATTTATAGATACAACAAGAAAAACTTCATAAGTTTTTATAATTTAATCAGCTTCCAAAATTTCTGTTGTGTTTCCGCTTTATCGCCGAAGCCTTCAAGCCAAATAACGTCTGCTTCGCGCCGAAACCAAGTAAGCTGGCGTTTGGCGTAATTGCGCACGTCTTGCTTGGTTTGCTCAATCGCGCTTTCCAAAGTTCTCTCGCCGCGCAAGTATTCGCAGACTCGCCGATAACCGTGCGCACCGAGCGCGTTCGTGTCGTCTTCTACGCCGTGCTCGCGCAAATGTTTCACCTCTTCGACTAAACCGGTTGCAAAATGTTTTTCGGCTCGCTTGTTTATTCTTTCATATAAACTCTCACGCGGCGGATTTAAGGCGAAAATTCTTATTCGATGAGCAAATTCGGGCGCTTTGGCGCGATTCGGTTGAATTTCGGATAAACGATTTCCAGTTTGAAAATAAACTTCGAGCGCCCGCGCCACGCGCACATAATCACGAGGAAAAAGTTTTCCGGCGGATTTTCGGTCAACTCTTTTTAAGATTTTATAAAGATGCTCCGCGCCTTTTGTTTCTTTTATTTTCTTTAACTTTACTCGTAAATGCGCGTTAGTTTTCGGACTTTCAAAAAAAGGCTCGCGTAATGCTCGTAAGTAAAAGCCCGTTCCGCCAACAAGAATCGGCACATTTCCCCTTTCTTCGATTTCTTTGATCTTTTCCGCTGCGTCACGTGCCCAATCCGCCCCCGTGTAATTTGTATTCGGCGAAACGTAATCAAATAAATGATGCGGAACGCCACGCATTTCTTCCTTTGTAACTTTCGCCGTAGCGATTTTGATTTCTTTATAAATCTGTACCGAATCACAATTGATAATCTCACCGTCGATTCGTAAAGCGAGTTCAATTCCGAGTTCGCTTTTGCCCGAAGCGGTCGGACCAACGATAGCATAGATTGGTTTTTGAAGATTTTTTACCACGGAGAACACAGAGTAACACAGAGAAAATACGGGAGAAAATCAACAAATCTCTGGGAAACTCTGTAGTGAATTTTATTCTGAATAAATTGCCAGCCTAATCAGTGCGATTAGCATAATTAAGCAAAGCAAGATGAGCGAACCGATAATTTGATTACGAGAGAATTTCATCAATAAGCCTTTGTTAAATCAATTCCCGTGTAATAATGCTTCAAAATCGCGTCATATTTTACGCCCATTTTTGCCAAGCCATAAGCACCATATTGGCACATTCCGACGCCATGTCCCCAGCCGCGTCCCGTGAATGAATACGAAGTTGCGCGACCTGTCGAATCATATCGTTTATTAATCACGAAAAGCTGTTCGTTCAAACGCAAAGCTGAGCGTATTTTTCCGCCTTTCAAGTGAAATATGCCGTTTGTGCCGACGATTTCCAAATCAATTGCGCGGCGTGAAAAACCTTGTCGAGCGATGCGAACATCAATCAGAGAGCCAATTCCGCGCACGTAACGCGAAAGGCGCGATTGAACGGTCGAAGGCGAGAGATTTGTATTCCAAAGCGTGAAACTCGACATTCTTTCCGCCGTCGCCGTCACCGTTGTCGGTTCAATTTCTAAATAAACGACTTCACTCAAACCGTTTGTTTGGAAATTAACTGTTTCGCCGCCGACCAGCGCGGTTTCTTTGACTTGATAAAAATCGTCGCCGAATTTTCGCAGCAGAAAAACATCTGGTCGTACGATTAATTGTTTTTCAGTTTTTCCGACTCGCAAAACGAGTTTTCCGTTCTCACTCGATTTCGCAACGCCGCTTTGCAGCGACGGAAACCATTTCTTTTTTGTGTAAATCTGCTTGATAAGGCGCAGCATTTTCGCGCGTGAAAACGCTTTGTTCGGCTTTAAGGTTAAATCCGGGTAAAGCGAGAAAAAGGCGTCGCGGAATAAAATGGCAACGTCGGCACGGCGCGGTTGCGGAATTTCGCTTGCATCATCAAAGGTAAGTTGATAATTAATGTCGGCTTCCGACAAAAGCGTGTTGGCATAATTATCGCCGTAAATCATAGCGGACAAAATTCTGGCTAGTTCCAAAGGCTTTGCCGATTCTTTATTAATGTTTGGAAAAGGTTTTGCGAAACGAATCGCCAATTGATTCAGCCAATTCGAAAGTTCGCTGTCGGTCGGTGGGTCTTCAAAAAAATCATCATTTAATTGTACGGTGCTGAGTTGAAAGCCGTTGACAGCTAAAAGCGACATCAAGCGCACAAGTTCAAGATTTTTCTCGTCGCGCATTTTCGCTGAAAGGCGCACGGTTTTTATCAAAAAAGGTTCAAAATATTTATGACCTTCGAGCGAACACTCTACACCACGCAAGTAAGGCTCGTTAACGTCGAAGATGTTTTCGGAATTCTCTGTTCTTCCACCACAAGTAGAAGTATAATAAGCAGTTATTGGCTTACCTTTGTAAGTTGCGACCACACCGCGTGTTTCCAAAACAGCTTGCGTTCCCATTTTGCTTTCCGAAGAATGACCTTTATAAACCTGCGAGCGAATCGTTGGAAGCAGGTCGAAACCTTGCTTACCGAATTGTCCGATGTTGGCAATGGCGTAAGTTCTGGCGGCGACAGCTTGTGCTTTCTGCGCTTCGATTGCAGGCAGAGAAAGCTCATTCGGTACAACACCGAGCAGATAATCTTCCAGCGAGACGGCGTTGACAACCGTCAAACTTCCGCGCGAATTAACGAAAACCTCAATTTTTCCGCGATACGCTTTCCCGTTAAAACGCACGGGAATGGCGCGTTCATTGATTGAGCCGAAAGCCACAGATTTGAGTGAAGAAAATTTCGCCGTATCGCTTGCGCCATTAACAATTACTTCGCGCAGATTCGGATTGATTGCAGCATTGGTTGAATTACTTGAAACAATCGGTCTAACATTGTTCGGGTCGGAATTGCTTGTAGATGTTGAAATTATACTTCTGACTTCGGATTTTGAATTTTTGGCAATTTCACCGGAGAGTTTTACGGCTTCTTCTGATAGCTGCGTAAACTTTTCCGTTATGATTTCTACCGTTCCGAAACCTTTTTCGCCCAATACAGCCTTAAACTCGTTGGCTTCTTCAATGGTTTCTTTTTTATCGCCGATTCTTACACGCCAAACGTTTGTTTTCGCGTCCAGCAAAACAAACGTTTTTTCGCCGGTTGCTTCACGCGCGTCCTTTGCTACATCGTCGGCTTCCGGGCGCGTTGCAATATTCGGAATTTCAAAATAATAAATCTCGAAAACGGGCGGACGATACGAACGCGCCGAAACGCTTATTTTATTGGTGGATAAAAATTTTTGCGGTTCGTCGGGACTCACCGCGACCAGTGACGAGTCGGTAGTTGTTATTGAAACGCTTCGAGCGTTAGTTGCTAAACCGATTCGAATTACCGGTTCAGAGGCAAGATGAAAATATCCTGTTTCAGCGGCTAAAATGTTTGAGAAAGAAAAAATAAAAACGATTGAAAATAATAAAAAATTGCGTAATTTCATAGCTGGAATGATAACAAAGAAGGTTTCCGTCTGCGACAAAAACTAAGATGTTTTATAATTTGAATAAAGATGCTCGACCGGCAACAATCAAACGCGCTTGCGTCACCAAGAAAGAATTGTTGAAGGATTTATTCTTGCACAACCTCTATAAACTAATTAACAATAATGAGTTATCTGGCAACCGCTTGCGGGCTAAAAATAAGGCGATGCCAGCGCAAATAACTGCGTGCGCTGTCGGCTTCGTTTTTCATCAATTTAATATAGCCGGTTTGCACGTATAGCATTTTGTCTTCCGTCCACTCGAGCTTGATTATCGGATTGAACGAAACGAGCGTGTTTTCATCAGGCAGCGTACCGGCGGGGAGATTTGGCGTTTGATTCGGCGTTTGATTTGCGTTTGTGATTGTACTTGTTTGCGCGTTAATGTTTGAGTTCACTTCTCCGCCTTGTTCTTTTCGTTGCAGTTCTTCATCAAACGCTTGTGAAGAGACAAGTAATTGGTTACGAAGCGGAATCGCGGCTTGCGTTGGCGCGTCGCCAATCGCGTCATAAATTCTCACTTGCCTTTCAAAAGCAACAGCAACTTTTGCTGAATCAGGCGACCAGACCGGCTGCACCGAAGTTAAATTATCGTCAAGACGACGTTCACGTCCGTTTTTTTCGACTAGGCGCGGTCTGCCCATCGGTGTGAATTGTTCGGTTTTGCCTTCGGCTTGATATTGCAAATAATTCCACTCCTGATAAGTTGCGGCAAGCGCGACTAAAGCGGAACTATCAGGTGACCAAATATAATAAAAATATATCAAACCTTCATTTTGTGTGATTGGTTTTACATCGCCACCGTTTGAGTCGCAGATATAAATCTGCTCGGTGCGAAAAGTTAGAACCATCTTTGGCTGCTCAACTTGCGGCGTCGGTGTAGCGGGTGGATTGACATTAGCGTTTTCGGCATTCGCATCTGTATTATTTGTGTTTTGAGTATTTGAATTCGCATCTGTGCCCACATTGGCTTCGTTGTTAGGCGAACTGTTTGCCTGATTTGCAGTTTGATTTGAAGCGTTCTCGGGCGTCGCGGAGTTTGTTTGTCCGCTACGCACCATTGCGACAAAAGCCACTGCGCTCGAATCGGGCGACCAGACAATTGTGTCTTGAAAATGCACAGCCATTCCGTCGTGCGTGATTTTTCGCAGAAGTTTGCCGTCAGCCGCATACATATCGAGGCGAAATTCAGAAGGCAAATCTCCGACTCGGTGATAAATGGCTAAAACTTTTTGTTTGTCAGGCGAGGAAACAGTTTTATCGAGCAATTCCTGCGTGCGGTTTTGGTCAAAATCCGCTTGCACGGCGGCGTTTCTTTCTTCTGTTTGGACAGTTTCATTTACCGGAGGCGCAGGAACATCGGTTTCAAAACGAAAGTTCAATTTCAAAGCAGGAACATCGCGTAATGAAGCGGGCGCAACAGTCGGCGTTTCAAAAATATTTCTTTGACAACCAAATGTTACCAGCAGAGGCGTAAGTAAAAGAAATCTTACAAAGTTTCGCTTAAACATAATTTATCAAAAATAAAACTAAAAGGTGAAAATGTGAATAAGTGAAAAAGAAACTTGAGCTACAAGAAAAACTTTCACCTTTTTATCCTTTTCAAATTTCTTTTCCTTTGCGTCGGCTGCGTTTTCCCGACTTTACCTTAAAATTTTCTCTCATCGAAAAAACTAAAAAATTTACTTTAACGGCGCGTTTAAGTATTTCGGACGGATTTTCTACCGGCACGATTTTATAATCTTGTTTCGCTTGTCCGCCGAGCGTAACTTCGATGTCGCGCAAGGTGTCAAAGCGGAAAACGGTTAATTTTATTTTATCGCCGGGTTTCTTCTCGCTGATGTAGCTTGTCAAAAATGTTTGACTTGCGCGGTTTCCGTCAATCGCAACAATCTGGTCATTAGCGTTCAAACCGAATTGATAAGCGGGCGTGTCCGAAGGAAGAGCGCGAACCATTAATTTATCTCCGTCCTGCGCGAGACTTCCGCCGAGAAACGCTTGTTTCTTCGCACTGCTGTCAAGATTTATTCGCAAACCGACGCCGTTTAAGATTCGGTTGTAATCAATATCTTCAGTTCCGCGCACGTATTTACGGAAAAAATCGTCGAGACTTCTGCCAGCCATCCTTTCCGCCGTTCTTTGAAAATCTTCTGGCGTGTAATTGCGATTCTTTTTGTAAAACTCGTTGTAAAGATAACGCATTACATCGTCCATAGATTTCGCGCCTTTCGAAGCGGCGCGAATTTCAGTGTCGAGCAAAAAGTTGACGAGTTCGCCTTTGTCGTAATAGGAAATTTGATTGTTAACCGAGTTTTCATCTTGGCGGTAATACTTAATCCAAGCGTCAAAACTCGCATTTTCGAGGCTGGTTTCAAATCGTCCGGGGCGATTTTGCAATGCTTGAATGAGCGCGGTTTTACTATCTAAAACGTCTTTATCGCTGATTAAACCGGCGCGGCGCATCAAAACGCCTTCGTAATAAGCCGTTCCGCCTTCGGCAACCCAAAGAAGTTTTGTGTAATTTTCGTTTTCGTAATCAAACGGTCCGAGCGCGTCAGGGCGAATTCGTTTGACGTTCCACAAGTGAAAATACTCGTGCGCGACTAAATTTAAAAAACCTCTATAACTCGCTTCGGGTTTAAAACCAAACCGATTCCATTGCAGCGCGGTTGAATTAAGATGTTCGAGACCGCCGCCGCCGCGTAAATTTACGATAAAAAGATAATCTTTGTAGGGAATTTCTCCGAAAATCTCGACGCCCTGCGCGACAATTTTTTCGATGTCTTTGGCGGTTTTTTCCAAATCGTAGTTTCCTTGACCTTCAAAAACGATGCGGTGTGGAACGCCACGAAAATCGAAAGTCGTTTCTATGAAATTGCCGACTTCAAATGGCGAATCATACAAAACGTCAAAGTTTTCAGCGCGAAATGTATTAATTTGATTTGCGACTTTTGGCAAACCCGTTGCGACTTTCCAATTTCCGTAGGGAACAACTCTTACCGTCGAAGGCAGATTTAATCCGTCTTTCGGAAACATCAAAAGCGCAGCGTTGTTGAAAAAAGCGTGATCTGAATTTAATTCATTTGTGCGAACCGTTAATTCGTTAGCGTAAACATTGTATCGGGCGACAATCTCCTTTGCCCCTTTAGTATCAACCTGCCAGGTGTTTTTGTTAATCTTTCGCCATTCAAGATTTTTACCGCTCGCATCTTTGGCGGAGAAATCTTCGACGTGCCGCGCGTATTCACGAATCAAATAACTTCCCGGCGTCCAAACCGGCATTTTCAGTTCGGCTTTATCGGATATGTTCGCGGGGCGGTAACGCATTTCGACTTCCAAAAGATGTGTCCAAGGCTTCGACATCGAAATTGTATAGCTGATGTCGGTCGAAGCGACCGGTTTTGTTTCGACAACCGGTGCCGGTTTTTTTGCTGTCGTCTTTTTTCGTTGGGCAGGCGTTTCTTGATACATAGAAAAAATAAGGGCAAAAATTAAGATTGATAAGATTTTTAGATTCGTTGTTTTTTGCATTACTTTTACAAACTCCAAATTAATGTAAGGAAAATTAAATTTTACACGAAAAAAGTAAAATTGCGTTAGTCAGACGTTAAAGTCAATCTTGATAATAATTAAACAGATTAAAAAAGTAAAAAATGATGGCGCGATAAAATTGGAAGTTGGAAGCGTTTTATTCGTTTACGATGAAAACAACTTAACTTCTTCATCGTCGTGCGGCAGTTTAATCAAACGCTCAAATCTAAAATTAATTTTTTCAAGCAATTTACTGGAACTTTCGTTATCCTGCGAGGCGATGGCGAGAATGCGTTTCAAACCTAAAAAGTCTCTGCCATATTTCATCACGGCTTCTGCACTTTCGACGGCATAACCTTTCTTCTCAAACTGCGGCAGAAAAGCGAAACCGATATCCGCGTCGGGCAATGAATCTCGTTTGACGAAGCCGCAAATTCCAATCGGCGTTTGACCCGCTTTTAACTCAACCGCCCACATTCCAAAGCCAAATTGTTTATAGGTTTCCGTAAAACGGCTCTCGATATAATCAAATAATCAATGAAATAGTCAATAATTTCTGTGGTTGATTCTACTAATAAGAAAAATGCTGTTTTAACAAACGCTATCAACTCATCAATTGTAAGTTCGGCTTCGTCACCTCGACCGAAAGTAACTCCTATTGAATCCGATGTAACTATTAGTCTATTCTTTCGTTCATAGTTAATTCCAAGACCTTTTATAATTGGCGGTTTGTTATGAACCCATCTGTTTCTGTAGTTCATTGTTTTAATCCAATCATCTGATTCAACCAATTTACAAATTGGATTTGCTATTGGATGAATCGGTGAAGTATTTCTCAAACTCTTTCCAATATTGGTCAATTTATCGCTTTGCATATTTTTTCTAAAATCTTTTAAGTCTTGTTTACTAAATCCAAGAATATTTATAATTGCTTCAGTTAAATGTTCTTTGACAGCAAACATTCGTAAAGCGGTATCATCTGCATAAAATTTCCCAAAGAATATAGCGTATCTTTCATTTGGTGGTTTACATTTTTCTCTATACCACACAATTTGCATGAGAGATTCAAGTAAGGCATATCTTACTTCTTCAAGTGATGAAGTAGCATCTTGAAGGCAAACAGCGGCAATAGGTATTTTGCTTTCGGGAGGAAATCTTATTGAGATGATATCAGGTGAAAAATTTAATGTTGCAATTTGGATATCATGTACTGAAGGCAAACTTTCTTCGATCTTCAAAGCCGTTTCTCTATCAAGTTTGCCTCTACTCATTAGGTTCTGTTGACATAACTATCTGAGCCAAACAATTGTGCTGGCAAACTGCACAAAACTTAAATAGTTCTTTGCCAATTTATCAAATCTGGAAAACACTCTCCGAAAGTGTTTCAATTTCCCGATGCAGCATTCAATCAAATGACGTTCTTTGTATAAATCCGTGTCAATCAATCGTTGAATTTTGCGATTTATTCTTGACGGAATGACCGCTTCGGAGTTTCTTTTCTTTAACAGCAGAATAAATTTGTCCGAATCATAACCTTTATCGGCAATGACGTAATCGGGAAATAAGTTTTCAATTAAGGCTTCGGCTTGCGTGATGTCGTTTCGCTCGCCACCCGTTAAAATAAAACGAATCGCATTGCCGAGCGAGTCAGTCGCCAAATGGATTTTGGTCGAATGTCCGCCGCGACTTCTGCCTAAAGATTGCTGCCCGTGTTTTTTTTCGCTCCGGCAGCACAGGCGTGTGATCGCACAATTGTCGAATCAATCAGCAGATATTCCAAATCGCGGTCTTGGCTCATCTGCTCAAATAGTTTTTCAAAGATGCCGAGTTGCGACCAAT
>JAIVJJ010000190.1 GCA_020200095.1 Acidobacteriota bacterium
CATTATGGATGACGTCAACGATAAGCTCGATTGGGCTACCAAGCGTCTGAACGAAGAGATTGGCGAGCAAAATCCGATTTCCCAACATCTCATCGCGGCACGCTATAGACCGCTCGCAACGTCGTGTAAAGTCATCGAGCCGACTCTTGACTCGTCCATGAAGGTGCGAGTATTTAAAGAAGAGCCTGATACATTCGTCGACAATCTCTCGGCGATGCTTATCGAACAGGCCGGCGCCACCGCCAATACGATGGGGCATATCTGGTATGAGGATGTGGTCAATACATACACTGAAGCGGCTGTTGAAGCAGGTGAGGGAAACAAAGCTCAACAAGCTCAGGAACAGATGGTGGGACTTTTCAAAGAGCGTAAAGTCACACCATCTGTAGTTGAAACTGCCGAAAACCGTTTGAAAGCGCTTAAAGGCAGTGAGAGTCGCGGCAACAGTCGGGCGGCGACTAAGGCTAAAGAAGAAGGACGCGCGACGAGTTTCAAGGACAGCGACGAAAGCAGTCGCCGAAAAGCCGGCAGAAAGGCTAAATGAGTTATGAGGCAGAGTTTTATTCTCTCGCCATATCAGAGCAAGGATGGAGTGTTCTCCGAGGATTCTAAGCTGGAAAGGAAGGCTTTGACTTCAAGATTGCGCGGATCACAGTAAGTTCAATCGCAATAAAGAGCCGCTACTTATTGACAATAAAAAATTCAGCGTTGAGTCCATTTGGTACGACGGCAGAATTTGCATTAACTCTGCGAGTTAAATTTTTAGCTTAATATCGCTTTGCAAGCAGTTCTAGTAAACTAAAAAATGCAATTTTTTTATTTCCAAAGTGTAAAGTTGTATGAAGACAAAGTTCGGAAACCTGTTAGGACTTATCGCCAAAGATTCTGACCGGGATAAGTTCTTACAATTAAGTCAGCAGTATAATGAGTCTCGTCAGGCGCGGAAACCTCCGGAGCCGGGCGGATCGCTAGCCGCAGATTTGCAAAACGAAGAAATTATAGACCAACTAATGAAACAGCTACAGTGGCATTTCCGCGCTATCAGATATCCTATGCCTACCCGTCAAGAAATAGAGGAGATGATTTATGAACATTTTAAATAACTCATTTCATTATAATCCGTTTTGGACGTGACATATCTGAGGAAGCAAAAGGATCATAGGAGATTGCAGAAGATGCGATACTTATAATACAACTCAGTCCAGATTCCGGAATGGCGCGCTTGCAACATACGGAGACGAGCAGCAATAATTCTAATTTCAAAGCCTGTTCCGAATTGAGATGGTCAAGAAGAAGTAGATACGAAACTGTCTTTCCTCCTTTGATTTTTGATTTTCAATTCCATCTCGAATTCCGGCGGGCTTTTGTAGCATAAAGCCAAGCGAGAATTCTCGTCGTGCTTATCAAAGAGCTTTGGAAGAATTTTTTGTTTGGCATGGAGAACAAAATCGACCCGAACTGAATAAGGCACTAATACAAAGATATGTGAAATCTTTGCGTGCTCAGAAACTCTCTTCAGCTACTGTTAACCAAAAACTTTCCGCCATTAGAAAGCTCGCGACCGAAGCTGAAGATAATGCTTTGATTGATTCACGTCTTGCCAATGGAATTCGGGCAGTCAAAGGAGTGCCATTTCGCGGAAGAAGAACAGGAAATTGGTTAACCAAAGAAGAAGCGCAAAGATGGCTTAACGCACCAGATACTAAAACACTAAAAGGTATGCGTGACCGTGCGTTGCTAGCAATCTTAATCGGTTGTGGTTTAAGACGCGCCGAAGCTGCAATTCTTTCTTTTCATCACATTGAACAAAGAGAAGGACGCTGGGCAATAGTTGATATTGTCGGAAAGAGAGATAAGATGCGAACTGTTCCGATGCCATCGTGGGCAAAGACAACCGTTGATGCTTGGAAAACAGTTGCTCATTTGGAAGAAGGTTTTGTATTTCGTCGAGTCAACAAGGGCGATAACTTAATGGGCAAATCACTCACGCCGCAAGCAATCAGAGATATTGTCAATGGTTACGCTGAGAAATTACAAAATCAAGGAATAGCTCCCCACGACCTGAGAAGAACGTTCGCCAAGCTTGCACATAAAGGCGGCTCGCCGATTGATCAGATTCAATTATCACTTGGACACGATTCGATTCAAACGACTGAGAAATATCTGGGTGTTGAGCAGGATTTAACCAACGCGCCGTGCGACCATCTTGGATTAAGAATTTCAAATAAAATTTAGCAAATAGTTTTTAGCGTAACTCTTATTACTTAAAACTGTCTCGCTGCTTCAAACGGTCGAATCAGGCAACAGACTGCTCTGAAGCACTCCAGCCGGAAAGTTTGAAGAGATATAATAATGGGTATGAATTTTTTTTTGTGAATTATGCGGAGTGCAACTTTTACACCGTGACCATAACAACGAAAACAAGTTTCCGGTTACCAGACGGTTTGAAACTAACGGCGAGATAGAAACGCTGTTGACAGTTCGCTGCGCCGAGTGCGTCCAAATTCCTTATTGGCTCAAGGAAGGAAATCCGAGTCGTTCTGACCGCTTTGATGCCGACGGCGTTACTATATTAATGGAATTGAATAGAGAGTATAACCATTGGTCACATCGAATCGGACATTTACTTGAATTATATGTGTCGGACCCGGACGAGAAAGATTTAACGTATTTTCGTAATTCTCCGATTGAAATAGGTTTTTTAGTTGAAGAAGATGTAAATCTAATAGTATTAGCTCACCGCTTTCTGCCAGATGAGTGGATGGTAACACCT
>JAIVJJ010000309.1 GCA_020200095.1 Acidobacteriota bacterium
CGTTTGCACCGAGTCCGAATCCTGATCTAACACCAGGTGTTACGCCGTTACCGGTAACGGCATCCTTGGGAAGAGCGGCAGTTCCTGCCCGGGCTGCAGTCGTAGAAGTAGAGTTTACAAACTTTATTTTTCAGCCAACACAGTTGAAGGTTTGTAAGATTGCTGGAACAGGAGTGGCTGTTGGCACACCATTCACCTTTGACGTAGCTTTAGTCAGCCCAACTGGTTTAGGCGGAAATTTATTCCCGTCATTCACGACGCCTGTAACGGTTATAGCAGGGGCAGCTGCGCAAGATGGTGCCTGCACATTCGTTGATCCGGCAGGAGCAGGTGCAACCGGCACACTGCTGGGCGGAGCGTTTAATATTGGCTCAACCGTAACGATTACGGAAAGAGGCACAAGTACCGTAACGGCGATTACATCGTCAACCAGTACAACAGTAGCAGCAGGTGCTGCAACTGGCGGCTTGAGTGTAAATCTTGGTACCAGACAGGCAACACTCTTTGGCACAGGCGGTTTGATAGCTGGTGTGAATATTGTCACCTTTACCAATGGCACTACTGTTGCTCCTCCAGGAGGAGACGTGAAGTTCGACTTTAACGGCGACGGTAGATCGGATATCTCGGTTTATCGTCCAAGTGATACTACTTGGTATGTAGCGCGTTCAACGGGAGTTCCATCACAGAATTTTGATGCGACAAAATTTGGTTTATCAACGGACACAACTGTTCCGGCGGACTTCGATGGTGACAGCAAAACCGACATTGCGAACTTCCGATCTTCAAACGGAACTTGGTATATCCTGAGAAGTAAAGACGGACTTACCTCGTTACAATTTGGCGCGGCAGGCGACATTCCTGTTCCTGCTGATTATGATGGCGACCGAAAAGCTGATGTAGCTGTCTTCCGTCCATCAAATGGCACTTGGTATATCCAAAGAAGTATGGATGGAGCTATCGGTGTTCAATTCGGTCAAGCTGGTGATCAACCGGTTGCGGCTGATTTCGATGGTGATGGAAAGGCTGATATCGGAGTTTTCCGACCTTCTAATGGAGTTTGGTATATCAATCAATCAGCGGAAGGAATCAAAGCAATCCAATTTGGTATCGCTACCGACAGAGCAGTTGCTGCTGACTATGACGGTGACGGTAAAGCCGACGTGGCTGTCTTCCGTAACAACGGAACATGGTACGTAATGGGTTCAAAAATTGGATTCACGGGTGTTCAATTCGGACAAGCCGGAGATATTCCGGTAGCAGCCGATTATGACGGAGACGGAAAAGCGGATATGGCAGTTTACCGTAATGGTATCTGGTATCTGTTACAGTCGAAAGACGGTTTCAAAGGAGTTCCATTCGGTATGAGCACAGACACACCGGTTCCTGCATCCTTCGTGAGATAGGCACATAGCAAATTCAGTCAAAGCTGAGTTTACTAATAGGAGAAAGGAGCGTGAGCAATCACGCTCCTTTTTTATGAAGAAATGTGGCGCCAACAACACATAATTGAAAACCAATCAAGCAGTAACCCCTTCACAGTTTTTCTATTTAGCTATCTAGACACTTGAATAGCTAAGTTTGTGTAATAATCACATTATCATTTTGATTCTGTTCCGCCCTGTTTATTCGACAAAAAAAAGCCTGTCTTATCGAAGAACAGGCTAAATAATTAAAATTCTAGGAAAGAATACCAAATGTAAAGAAGGGACTACCAAATTTCCCAACCAATTTACTACACGCCCTTAATAATGAAAAGTTGCAAAAATTTTTCAGGCTGCAAATGATTCGAGATTTCAGAAGAATATTTAAGAATTTTATTGGCAAGCACTACGCAGTAATAACGGTCGCTTAGTAATTCAAGTTATGGGTGTAATTCGCGGCTCACTTTTTCTATTTGCGAAAGTTTGCGAATGTTAATTGAAATCGGTTCGTTGGCGTTCATTTCATTATAAAGATTAACAAATTTTGCGTTCCATACAATTTCTCCGGGTTTATAAGAAGTCCGGGTGTGAACCGTCTGAGCGAAACCTTCGTCAATTGCCGTTAAAAGAATTAAAATTTCGGCATCTGATTTTTCCAAATCTTCGTGCGTTAAACCGTAAAGCGGGCTTGCTTCGTCAATCGAATGCACAACCGTCCAGGCAAGCGGCAAAAATGAAACCATCCGGCGTTCAAGCTGAAGATTATCAAATTGCCTGGTGATAACTCCGTCTTCTTCGACAAAACGCGAGAATAAAACCTGCGCTGAAACGTCAATAAGCTGGCTGCTTCGCATATTAACAAGGCGAAACATAAAACCTTTGCCGTTTTGATACGGCGCGACAACCGCATTTTTACTAAATTTTATCCGCGCCGTCGGACGCGAGAAACGCGCGAAAACAATGCCCGTTACCAAAGCGGTTACAATCATACTGTAGTAAGATTCGATTGTAACCAGTAGATTAGGAATTACCCCGACCGGATGAATCGTCCCGTAACCGATAGTGGCGAAGGTTTGCACGCTAAAGAAAAATCCGCGTAAAAAAAGGTTCTCGGTCGGCGTGTTTGATGTATCAACAATAGCTTCCGCGCCCAAAAAAGCATAAATCAAACCGAACAAGATATTGCTCAAAAAATACAAAAGCAAAACCAAAAGCAAAAACGTCGCCCACGACATCGTCAGAAACGTATGGTAAAGGCTGAGCGAGGTGATAAAATTCAATCCCGTGCGCTGAACGTTAAAACTTCCGTCCGGATTTAAAAGACGCTGGCGGCTTTCACGCGCGACGACCGAGCCGAAACCTAAATCGCGGTTTTCATCACGCAAATTAGAAGCGCTTGCCTTTGTCACTTGAAAAGTATTTTGCTCTTGCACTATTCTTCTGATTCAGAGATTGCTTCTTTCAATGCTTCGAGTTCGGGCAAAACCAGCAAATCTTTTGTTCTGCCTGCCGCCCGCTTTGCTTTTATTAGTCCGGCAATTGATAAAACTTTTACTTCGTAATCGTATAAAGTTATGCTTACCGATTCGGCAAGAACCTGCTCAAATGTTCCCACGCCCGAAACTTCGGCTAATAAATCAATGTCGCCGATTGTTGTTTCGAGCGTAAAATTCGCACCGTTCTGCAAAGTTTGTTCATCCCAAACGAACGGCAAATTTTCGGGAAATCCGCGCGGTCGCGGTTTGAACGGCGCGAGCGCTGTGGCAATTCGTCTTAGATTTGCTCGCTCGCGCGAATAACAAATATCGAGGTCTTGTGTCAGATACGACGAACCGTGTCCGCGAATCGCCATTCCGCCGACAACCACAAAAACAACTTCATTTCTCGCAAGCGCTCGAATTGCTTCGGTTGTCTTAATCATTTTTTACTTTGACTTCGCAAAGATTTTTTCATTTCCCCTGAAAAAAATTCGGTATCTTCGACCGCTTGCAGCATTTCATTAATTCTTTCTTCCGGCGTCAGGGTTAAGTTACGCGCAAGTAAAGTTAAATCAACACCGAATTCTTTTGCGGCGGCGACTTTACTTCCGGGACGCGGATTTCTGAATAACTCGCCAATTTTTTTCAATCTTTCTTCGCTTAATTTTTCCATCAGCTTTTTAACCCGACATCGTTAAAAATTTTATCGAGCCACAGATTTGAAAGTTTTTCCTGAATGCTGTTTGCTCGCAAACGGTCATTCAAATTTTTGAAATCTACAAAATCAAGATTTTGGTCTTGATTAAAACATGAAAAGACGAAAAATTCTTCGCCCGTGTGCGGGTTGACGTGGCGCTGCAAACATTGGGCGCAGACTTCCTTCATCATACATTGCATCGGCGAATTGATTGAGCCGATTGCCGTGTGTTGTTCTTTCAAATAAGGTTTGAGCGAAGTGTAACGCGTTTCTTTTATTGCGTTCATCATTCGGTCGGAGCCGATTGCAATCATTCGATCAACGTCCATCAAATCAACTTTCTGCTCACCTAATTTTCCTTCGGCATAAGCAATCATCGCTTGGACGATGTTGCCGCGAAAATGCGCGTCTTGCTCTCTTTGCGGTTCAATTTCATCTCCAAAATCGGTTGCCCAAATCACTTGGTCGGTAGCGTTTTCGATTTCCTCGCGTTTGAAAAGGTCTGCGCCATTTCTATAACCCGCAAAATAAATCACTCGGTTGTTGTTCTCGCGCATCGCTTTGGCAATCGAGAACAAAACGGCATTGCCGAGACCGCCGCCCGCAAGCAAAACCGTTTCATTTTCAGGAATTTCAGTCGGTGTTCCGGTCGGACCCATAACGAGAACTTCTTCGCCTTCTTTCAATAAAGAAACCAAGCGAGAAGACGTTCCCATTTCAAGAACAATCATCGAAAGCAAGCCTTTTTCCTCGTTAACCCACGCGCCTGTTAAAGCAAGTCCTTCCATCATCAAGCGCGTGCCTTCAACAACGGGAGCGTTTGTCTCAAAGTTTTGCAGACGGTAAAACTGTCCTGGCTCAAACTTTCTTGCTTGCAGTGGAGCTTTGACGATTACATCAACAATTGTCGGCGTCAGGCGTTCTACTTTGACGACAAAAGCGCGAAATTGTTCATCCAGAGTCGCTTCGAGGTTGTCAAAAATCTTGTCTCGCTCAACTTGCGGCAATTTACCTCTTTCCGCCAATTCATTGGCAAAAAGTTCAACAACTTTCGGATAACCGTCTTTAGCTGAAGCCATTGCCTTAACAACATTTCCCGCGTATTGCGGATGATTATCGCCGTAGTACGAAATGAATTTTCCATCGTGTTCGTAGGAAGTGAAAAATCCCGTTTCACCTTTTTCCGTTTCGACGGCGTGAAAATTTCCATCACCGTTTTTTTGTAATATGAAAGGCTGGAAAAACTGTTTCCATTCGTCTAGTTTGAATGTTCCAGGCTTTTCCTTTTCGTAAATTACATTCGGGCTGGTGCCTGCCGCAACGCAAACGGTTCGCGCGAGAAATTCGACCATCTCGCCCGTATTTTCAAATTTTCCGGTTTCGGCAATGTAATTTAAGCGTTCAAAAATCAAAGCTTGAACGGCGCCGAATTCGTCAGGCACGGCTTCCGCTGGGTTCATACATTCGACAAAATTAATTCCTTCTTCCAGAGCTTTTTGCACTTCTTCGTGGTTCAAACGATAGGCGGGCGAATCCTGCAAGCGCTTGCGATAAATCAAAGAAACTCCACCCCAATTTTGCACCAGCGAAATGAAATTCGGCTGTTCGCCAACTTCTTCGGCGCGTTGTCTTTCGGCGCGAATCGCTTTTCCGTGTTCGAGAAATTCTTGCAAAACGCTGATTTCTTCATCATCGAAACGCTCCCAAACTTTATCTTCGCCAAATTCCTCCGTAATTTGCTCAAATTTTTCGAGCATTTTTTCAACCTGCACCGGATAATAAGCAAAAATTTCGGTTGCCGTATCAATACCCGTCAAACCACCGCCAATAACAACTGCCGGAAGACGAACTTGCAAATTGGAAAGCGTGTCTTTTTTAAATGCGCCTGTCAGTTGCAAAGCCATCAGAAAATCTGACGCTTGGCGAATGCCGCGAATCAGATTGTTTTTCATTTTCACGATTGTCGGACGACCAGCGCCCGTCGCAATCGCAATATGGTCAAAGCCGAATTTCCAAGCGTCTTCAATCGTCAAAGTTCCGCCGAAGCGCACGCCACCGTAAGCGCGAAAACGTTTTCGCCGCGTGAGCAGCAATTGAAGCATTGTTAAAAAGTTTTTGTCCCAGCGAACCGTAATTCCGTATTCGGAAACGCCGCCGAAGCCGGACAAAATTCTTTCGTCAAGTTCGGCGGTAATTTCGGTGATGTCTTTGACCGGACGCGGACACGCTTTTCCGTTTTTGCCCGTCCATTCATCCGACAAAGATTCGATTTTTAATCCGTCAACGCCGATCACGCCGAAACCTTCATTCAAAAGGTAATGCGCCAGCGTGTAACCGGCGGGACCGAGTCCAACGACCAAAACATTTTTTCCGTTGTAAGGCAAAGCAAACGGACGTTTTGCATTTAAAGGATTCCAGCGCGTCAAAAGCGAATAAATTTCAAAGCCGTACGGCAAAGCCAAAGCGTCGGTTAAAGTTGCGGTTTCCGCGAGCGGAATGTTGACCGGCTCTTGCTTTTGGAAAATACAGCCCTTCATACAATCGTTGCAAATGCGGTGTCCAGTTCCGGCGCACATCGGATTGTCAATCGTTACCAATGCAAGCGACGCAATCGAATCGCCTTGCCGTTTCATCAAGTGCATTTCCGAGATTTTTTCGTTTAAAGGGCAACCTGTTAGCTTAATGCCGAGCGGATTTTTTTTCAACGTGCCGTCTTTTTCGTGCAGACCTTTTGAACAGCTGTCTTTATCGCGCTCGTGGCAAATCAAACAATAATCAACTTCGTAAAGCGAATCGCGCAAAGTTCCTCTGTCGTCGGTTAATTTAAAGCCGACGCGGCGACGCAATTCTTCTTCTGTTCCGTGGAATAGTTCGGGAATTTTTTCACTTGCGCGGACAATATGAACCAGATTTTGATAATCGAGCGTGTGCGGAACTTTAAAGCTATACCATTTCTTCTTTCTGCCAAAGAATTGAATGGCTGACCACGTTTCAAGCAACTGCAAAACTGTTTTTACCTGCAAAAGTTCGCCCGTTTCTTCTGTTTCATTGACAAACTGCGTAAAAACTTTGCCGAAACTTTTGTCTTTTAATTTGTCGAAAGCGGTTTTGATTTTGTTCACCGTATTTTGCGCTGAAACGGTCATTTCCAGATTTTTCGCTAAAATTTCTTCCGCTTCGAGAAGTTTGACCGTAATATCGGCAACCGCAAGTTCTTCGTCGTGAATTAAAACTTCGCTAAACGCCGTGTTTCTTATCTCCTGCAAAGCAAGCGTCAATTCTTTTTCGTTGACAAAATTTTTGATTCGACTCTTTGCTCGTAACCGATTCCGCGATTTTCGATATATTTGATTAATGCTTCGTGAAGAAGCGGATTTTTTTCTTCGACTTCGGCGTAAAATTTTTCCGCCAACTCTTTTAGTTTTTCCGCATCAAAAAGGTCAGAATACTTGAATCCGACAATGCCTAAATCAAAATCATAATCAATTGTCTCGGTTGTAAGGATTTGTTCTTTTTCGGAAATTCCAATCATAAAAAGTTTGTTTATAAAATATTTTCTGCAATACAAATAAAGCTTTATAAAAGTATAAGTATACCATTTTCGCTGATGCCGAAACAAAAGCGGTGCAATTAACCAACTAAAACGCTTTTGCCCGCGAATTAAAAAAGTGTATATTTTCAAGGAATTTATAAAATAAACTCTACATATTTTAGAATTCTATATGAAAATTTACACCGAATGTGTTATAAAACAGAGTTACCTCATTAACACATTTAAGTGAGTTTTACTTAACAAAGAATTTTAGCAAAAGAAGTATGGAAAAAGACGAAAGACTGTTGCCTTTACCGAATGCAAACGATTTGCAGCTTTCAAATCAGGATGTTCCCGCAAATTATTCACCTTTTTATGATGAAGATTCGTTTGAGGAAAAACGTTCGATTCGCGAGTATTTTAATGTCGTTTACAAACGTCTGCCGGTAATTTTAGCGCTAATGATTTTAACGACCGCCGTTGTTGCCTTTTATATGTACCGTCAGCCTTCGATTTTTACGGCGACGACGGAAATGATAATTGAGCCGCGTAAGCCGAAACAGCAAACGAAAGATGCAATCAATATTAATTTTGGCGCGGATGCGAACTATTACCAAACGCAATTACGGCTTCTTCAAAATCCCGATTTGATGCGCGATGTTGTTGTCAGACTCGGCTTACAGCGCGACCCGAATATTTTGGGCGGGCAAAACAAAGGTTTTTTTTCAACAGTCGGTTCAATGTTTTCGAGCGAAAAAGAGACCCGGAATAAAGAATCTTCTTTGCCGACTTTAACGCAAATTTCTACCGAAATAGATAGACCCGAACAAATATCATTGACAGCCGAAGAAGAAGAGCGCGCCGACAAATATGCCGTTTATTTGTTGAACAATTTAACCATTGAACAAATCAAGAATACAAATCTGGTTAATATTATTGTCAACAGCACAAACCCGGATTTGTCTGCGAAGGTTGCCAACACAGTTGCAGACGTTTTCATTGAGCAAGACGCGTCTATGGAAATGCAAGGCGCTAAACGAGCCTATGATGAGTTGACTAAATCCATTGAAGACCTAAGAGGTACTGTTGCCCAACAAGAGCAAGAACGCATCGGCGAAATGCAGCGCAGCGGTCTGGCTCTATTTCAAGGCAAAGATCAAACTTTGAATGCCGACAGGCTGTCAACCTTAAGTGGTCAGTGGCTGGCAGCGGAGGATGAGAGAAGAAAGCTTCAGGGGATTTATGAAGCGGCGCAGCGCGCCAGCGGCAGCGGCGATATTTTGGCGGTTGTCGGCGATAACAGAGCCATTCAAGACGCCCGCAGCCAAAATCTAAAACGAACTGCCGACTTGGAAAAACGAATTGAGGATATTGATAAAGACGTTCAAGCGGCGGAAACGGAAAAAGCAGCTTTGCTGGTTAAATATCAGCCCGAATATCCGGGAGTTCAGATAATAGAAACAAAAATTGCAGCGCTCAAACAAAGCCGCGAAAGAATACAAAACGAAGTTTCGGAAAAGATTAAAACCGAAGGCACAAAACTGGAGAAAAATGCGGAAAGAGAAGTCTTGCGCGGTTTGCAGGCGCAGCTTGAAGCGGCACAGCGCCGTGAATCGCAGCTTCGCACCGCTTATATGAGCGAAGTTTCATCCGCCAATCAGCAGGGACAAGCCGAAACGCGATTAACGACTTTAACCAGAGAAATAGAAACCAACAGGTCATTGCTTGATACCTACACGCAAAGGCAAAAGGAGTTGGAGTTGGCAATCAGCAGCAGTCGTCCTGATAACTTAAAAGTTTCCGCTAAGGCGCAAAAATCTACCTCGCCAGTCGGACCAAACAGAACGCGAAATATTTTTATCGCTTTTTTGATCTCGCTGGCAGCCGGAATAGGTTTAGCATTTTTGCTTGATTACTTGGACGATTCGGTTAAATCTTCCGATGATGTCGGCAGATATTTGGGCTTGCCGACACTGGCTTTAATTCCGCTCCAAAGCAGCTCCGACAGACGCCGACTTAATCTCTTGCCCAATAAAAACGGCAATGGAAATTTGAGTTCATCGGCGCTGATGACGCTCGAAGATAACCGCTCGCCAATGGCAGAAGCATATCGCCATCTGAGAACATCTCTGTTGTTTTCTTCCGCTGGAAAGCCGCCGCAGACTATTCTTGTTACATCTTCACAGCCTGCGGAAGGTAAAACGACAACGGCTATTAATACGGCGATTACATTAGCGCAATCCGGCGCGGAGGTTGTAATTATTGATTGCGACTTGCGTCGCCCGCGCCTGCATAATCATTTCGGGTTAGAAAATGCAAACGGTTTGACAAATTATCTTTCCGGCGATAGAAACACGGAAAGTTTGCTCAAGCCTTTCTCGCATCTGCCGAATTTGAAAATTATAACCAGCGGACCGATTCCGCCGAATCCGGCTGAACTTCTCAGTTCAATTGAGATGAAGAACCTTTTGCAGTTCTTAAAAGGTAATTTTAAACACATCGTTATTGATTCGCCGCCGGCAATTTCATTTACCGATGCTGCGATACTTTCAACTTTGGTTGACGGTGTTGTTTTAGTCGCGCTGTCAGGTAAGAGTTCGATTCATTTGATGCGTCGTTTCAAACAGCGTCTTAGCACAATTGGAGCGCGCATTTACGGCGTTGTCATTAATGGCGTCAAGACTAATTCGGTTGAATACGGATATTACGGCTATTCGTATAATTATTACTCGCCGGATAATAATGATGACTCGACTCCGCTGATGGAAGAAGTCGTTTCGATGCACGACAAGAAAAACTAACAGGTAAATTAGCCGCGGATTACACAACTAACACAATTGTTTTTACTTTCCATTTGTGTTAGTCATGTAATTCGCGGCTAAGTTTCTTTAGAAACTCGGAAAGCGCGGCTTCCCACTTTTGTAACGGTTCCAATCCAAATTTTTCGCTGAACAAACAAGCCAACTTAGAACTTTGCGGGCGCGGCGCCGGTCGTTTTAATTCGTTTACCGAAACGCTTTGCAGTAAATTTCCATCAAAGCCTCCAATTTCGCACACCTTTCGCGCAAATCCTTCATAACTTGTACCTTCGCCCGCGTTTGTAACGTGAAAAGTGCCTGGCAAATCAATTTCCGCCAATTGGCGCAAACGTCGCGCTAAATCTCCGGCAAAGGTCGGTGTTCCGTAAGAATCGGAAATCACCTTGATTTGTTTTCCGTCAGCCAGAAGTTTGTGCATAACGCTCAAAAAATTTGTTCCGCCTGCGCCGTAAATCCAGCCCGAACGCACGATGATTGAACGCGCATAGGTGTTTCGAGCCAGAATTTCGCCTTTAAGTTTTGATTTTGCGTAAACGCCTTGTGGATTCGGCGTGTCGCGCTGCGTGTAAAAATCAAACTTTAAGCCGTCAAAAACATAATCTGTTGAAATGGTAACAAATGCGGCGTTGATATTCTTTGAAGCTAGAGCGAGATTTTCAACGCCGATTGAATTTGCCCGATAACAAATTTTTTGATTTGTTTCCGCGCCGTCAACATCGGTGTAAGCCGCGCAATTCAAAACAATTTCCGGTTTTTCACGCTCAAACGCTTCGTAAACTGCTGTCTGGTTGGAAATATCAAGTTCTTGATGTGTAAAAGGCGAGACTTGGTCGCTGATTGATTGGCAATAATTAATCGCCGCTTTTGCAACCATTCCGTTCGTGCCTGTAATTAAAACCTTCATTTAACTCCGACTTCCATTCCGTAAAGATTCTTATAATAATCACGATACGCGCCGCTTCTGACGCGATTTACCCAATCCTGATTTTCCCGATACCATTGAATTGTTTTCTGCAAACCTTCTTCCCAAGAAACTCGCGGTTTCCAACCAAGTTCCATTTCAACCCTGCCCGCGTCAATTGCGTAGCGACGGTCGTGTCCGAGCCGGTCGGTAACAAATTTAATTAAGCTGTGCGGTTTGCCGAGCGCGTCGAGAATTGATTTTACAACATCAAGATTCTGCCGCTCATTTCTGGCGCCAATGTTGTAGCTTTCGCCGGATTTTCCCTTTTCAAAAGCGAGCCGGATGGCACGGCAATGGTCTTCGACAAAAATCCAGTCGCGCGTGTATTTTCCGTCGCCATATAAAGGTATGGGTTCGTTGTTCATCGCGTTAGCAATTACAAGCGGAATCAGTTTTTCAGGAAATTGACGCCCGCCGTAATTGTTTCCGCAGCGAGTGATAATCGTATCAACACCGAAAGTCTCGTGAGCGGCGCGAACAAAATGTTCGGCGCTAGCTTTCGAGGCGGCGTAAGGCGAGTTTGGTTTTAAAGGCGATTCTTCGGTGAAAAAAGTGTTTTCATCTTCAGGCAAACTTCCCATCACTTCATCCGTGCTGATTTGGCAAAATCTCCTAACATTTTTCGCTCGCGCGGCGTCCAATAAAACCTGCGTTCCGAGAACATTTGTCAAAACAAACTCGCTTGCCGAATTTATACTTCGGTCAACGTGCGATTCGGCGGCGAAGTTAAAAATCGCTTCGCAACCGTCGGGCAAAGCGTTGAAAACTTCTTCGCGGTTCGTGATATCGCCTTTGACGAATTTATGGCGCGTTTCATCAAACTCTTTTAAATTCTCCAAGTTTCCCGCGTAAGTCAGCGCGTCAAAATTTATAATTTCAAAATCGGAATTTTCTTCTAAAAGCAGGCGGACGAATGCCGAGCCAATAAAGCCTGCGCCGCCGGTTACGAATACAGTTTTCATAAAAGTAGTGAGCAGTAAGCGGTGAGCAGTCAAACTTACTGCTCACCGCTTACTTATTCAAAAGTCGCATCTGTTTGAGCAAAACATCAGCGTATTTCTTTGGGGAATTGATATTTTTCAAAACAATTTTACCGCCGGTTTCGCCCGCGTTTTCAATTATCAAATCGCCGAAACCGAGCATTCTTTGCCAAACTGTAGCTGAAACCGTAATGTCTTGAATCGTGCGAAGGGGCACGTTTTTAGTTGTTTTGGAAATTAAACCCTGGTCAATTTCAATCTTGGCATCGGTCAGTGTGTAGCGCACTAATTTTTGTTTGAGATGGAAAAATGCGGGAATCAAAAGCAAGGAAAGTCCGGCTAAAACGGAAACCAGCGAATGTATCTTAATTCCGAATAACTGTTCAAAAGAAAATAAAAAAGCCACCAGCAGTAACGCACTCAATATCGCTAAACCGTAACCGATTTTAACGAACATCAAAGTCGGGCTAATCGAAAAAATTTCTTTTTCGTTGTCATTTGTTTTCGTCGTTTCGTTTTTTGGCGGGCGTGCAATGCGCGTTTCTTCTTCAGCTTCCAATATACTCCCGCATTTTTGGCAGTAAATCGCTTTATCAGAATTTCCCGCGCCGCATTTTGTGCAAAACATAATCTTTAAGTGGAGAGTCAGTAGCGCAGAGTTAGATCGTTTTATTCAGTTCTTTACCTTTGACTCTTTACCCGCTAATCATACAGGAATTGTAATTTTCGCACAAAAAAGCGTAAAGAGCCTTTACAACACTGAAAATTACCGGGAAAAACTTATAATTTTGATAAAATTTTCAGAAATAATTTATTGATTGAAGCGTATAATACAATAAATTTTTCTTTTGCCCGTTTCTCCGCGCTTCAATCATTGGCAAACATCATTTATCTTTAAGGTTATGCTTTATTTATCACAAATTTTGGGGCGTCCGATTTTCGATGCCGAAGGCGAAAAAGTTGCTGTGATAAAAGATGTCATCGTACGCTACGGTGAAGAAGATTATCCGCCGGTCATCGGTCTGGTCGCGCGGTATCGTCG
>JAIVJJ010000433.1 GCA_020200095.1 Acidobacteriota bacterium
AACGATAAAACCCAAATTCAAACCGCTAGCTCGGTTCGCTCGGCAAACGGTTTGTTATTACATTGTTTCGGAAAACTTTCATTTGCTTTGCTTTTGCTAGTTTTCTACTCTTGATTCACATATTATAACTAATCAATCTTGGAGCTATATTTATGAGCTATTTTTTTTCCACTAAGTTCCGATGGCACGGCATCTGCTTTTTAATTCTTTTCATTTTCTTTCTTAACTTCCCGGCAAATGCCGCAAATTATTATGTCAATAGTCGTTTTGGCAATAACGACAATTCAGGAACGACTAAAGAAACGGCTTGGAAAAGTTTAAAAAATCTGAGCAACAAGTTTCTGCCGGGCGACAATATACTTTTTGCCAGAGGCTCTTCTTATACCGGCGGATTTGTTTTCACAAGTTCGGGAACGGCGGAAAAGCCAATTGTTTTTTCAAGCTATGCGGTTGAGGCTGATGTAATTTTAAAAACTCCGAGAAAAGAACTAACGCCGTTTTTTGAAAAATACGGCGGTGGTCCCGCTCCGTCTTTTACAAATCCTGATTGGAATGTGCTTAACGGAAATATCTTCAGGATAGAAGGCAGCTATGTCGTCATTGACGGTCTGTATTTTCACGATAATACAAACCCGCCGGAGTCTGACCACAAAAATAAAAATGTGCAGAAACTCGGAGCGGTGTATCTGGCTTTGGGAACTCATCACAATGTCGTTAAAAACTGCGAATTTTTTCATACTCCGGTCGGCATCAAGATGAAAGGAACTGACAATCTTATCACCCGCAATTATTTACACGATGCGACTGTAATGATGGCTCGGTCGTGGGGTCCGATTGCCATCATGATTGTTTCCGGGCAAAACGAAATATCATTTAACAGAATAGAAAATTACGGCACTTACGGCGGTCCATATGGCTCTGACGGAGGTGTCATCGAGCTTGACGGCGTAGATGACAACTTCAATGCGAATGATATAAATATCCATCATAATACGTCGGTCAATAATCACGGATTTTTAGAAATGGCTGCCCGGAATGTTCAAAACATTACGGTCGCGTATAACTTGAGCGACGACAAAAACCAATTCATCGGCGGCGGTTCGATGAAAAATGTTCGCGTCTTTAACAACACCGTCATCAGAACGCGCGAGCCGAATGTTGACCGCTTTGTCTTTTGGACTTTTTATCCCGCCAGAAACTCGTTCATCGTCCGAAATAACATCTTCGTCATTCCCAATGATACGAAAGTCTTTGGACCTTTCGTGAAACCTGCCGGAGATGTTCGCGTCGCTACTCGCAGCACTATCGGCAATCATCCGCACGATCATAATCTGTATTATTCGCCCGGCAATTCCGACCCGATAGGCGTTCTTGCCGGGAAGGGAGATATTATTGCCGACCCGCTTTTTGTTGATTATGCGAATCGCAATTTCCGCTTGAAAGAAAACAGCCCGGCAAGAAAAAAAGGAGTAAAGCTGGGATATACCGTTGATCTGGATAATTATCCCTTACTTGGTAAAAATTCTACGGATATAGGCGCTTATGAGTTCTAATTCGCGGTAATTTTAACGGCGCGAAAACTTCTGCCCAATAGCGTATTTTTTGCGGTCGTGAAAAATGCGATATTGAAG
>JAIVJJ010000191.1 GCA_020200095.1 Acidobacteriota bacterium
GGCTGGCGATTTTGCTGATTTCGGCAATCGGATTTTTCGCTTATCGGTATTATCAATCGCAGCTTCCAATCAATTCAATCGCGGTGCTGCCGTTTCAAAACAAAAGCCCGGACGCGGATTCGGAGTATCTTTCCGACGGTTTGGCGGAGTCTTTGATTTATCGGTTTTCGCAATTGCCGAATCTGCGCGTTAGCCCGACGAGTTCGGTTTTTCGCTACAAAGGCGCGGAAACCGACGCAGTGAAAATCGGCGGCGAACTTGGCGTGCAGGCGGTGATGACGGGGCGGATGGTGCAGCGCGGCGACACTCTGACAATCAGCGTCGAACTCGTGGACGTGCGAAACAAAAAACTGCTGTGGGGCGAAAAATACGAACGCCGGATGTCGGAACTACTGGCGACGCAGCGTGAGATTACCGCCGAAATTACCGACAAGCTGCATCTGAAATTATCGGGCGAAGGCGAGCGGAAACTGGCGAAAAAATATACCGATAACGACGAAGCCTATCGTCTTTATCTGAAGGGACGTTTTCATTGGAACAAGCGAACGGCGCAGGATTTTGAAAAATCAATCGAATATTACGAGCAGGCGGTCGCGCTCGATGCGAATTTCGCGCTCGCCTTCGCCGGTCTTGCCGACACATATCTTTTGATGTCGGGTTACGCCGCCGATTCGCCGCACGAATCTTTTCCGAAGGCGAAAGCGGCGGCGAAACGCGCTCTGGAAATTGACGAAACGCTTGCCGAAGCGCACAACGCGCTCGCCTACGCGCTTTTCAATTACGACTGGAACGCCGCCGAAGCCGAACGCGAAATCAAACTCGCCGTCAAGCTGAATCCGAATTACGCGACCGCGCGGCAATGGTATGGCAACGCGATTTTGTTGAGCGCCGGGCGCTTTGACGAAGCGATTGCCGAATTGAAAAAAGCGCAGACGCTCGAACCGCTTTCGCTTATCGTCAACGCCGATTTGGGAACGACTCTTTTGTTCGCCGGGCGCGTGGACGAAGCCATCGAGCAATTTCAAAAGACAATCGAGATGGACGACCGGTTTGCCTACGCGCGCGTTAATCTGGGCAGAGCGTATTTGATGAAAAACGATTTTCCGGCGGCAATCGTCGAATGCGAAAAAGCCCTCGCACTCAGCGACGACCCGCGTCCGCTGGTCATTCTCGCCCGCGCTTACGCCAAACTCGGACAACCCGAAAAAGCGCGGCAGCAGCTTGACCAACTCGAAAAAATCGCCAAACAAAAATATGTTTCCGCCTATTATTTCGCGCTCGTCTATGTCGGCTTAAACGAACGCGACCGGGCGTTTGAACGGTTGGAAAAAGCGTTTCAAGACCGCGAAGGACGAATGACGCTTTTAAAGGTTGACCCGCTGATGGACGAAATTCGCGCCGATTCCAGATTTGCCGATTTACTAAATCGCGTCGGACTTCGGAACAATTCGGGCGAAAGTCAGGAATAAGTTTTTTTGAATTTTTTATTTTTTTGCTTCGATGAATAACAGGCGGCTCAAACAGATTGAAGAACTCTATCACGCGGCGTTGGAGATTGCGCCCGTCGAACGTGCAGCGTTTTTCAAGAAACGTTGCGGCGAAGACGTTGAACTGCGCCGTGAAGTCGAATC
>JAIVJJ010000059.1 GCA_020200095.1 Acidobacteriota bacterium
CGGAGATAATCGCTTCAGCATCGCCGCGCCTGCCAGCTTCAATAATTTGCCGCGCCGCACGTTCTCCGCTTATCGAAGAAATCGGCAAAGCGTTTCCGATACTGAACCACGCATATTCTTTTTCGTTTTGACCTTTGAATGTTGCGTTGACGTGGCTTCCAGTGCGCATCAAGCCGGGGCAAACGGTGGTTACAAAAATGTTGTCTTTAACAAGTTCCACGCGCATCGCTGATGAAAGCCCGACGAGCGCGAATTTGCTGGCGCAATACGGCGCGAAATGCGGAATCGCCATTTTTCCGCCGATTGACGAAATGTTTATAATGCGACCTTCGCCGCGCTGCTTCATTTCGGGCAAAACCGCCTGCATTGTATAAAACGGTCCCCAAAAATGAACTGCCATCGAATCTTCAAAATCCTTCTGCGTTTGAACTTCGAGCGGTCCGACTTGAATGATGCCCGCGTCATTGATTAAAACGTCGATTTGTCCGAACCGATTGCGAACGGCTTCAATCATTTTATCAACGTCAGCCTGCTTGCCGACATCACAAACTGTCTGAAAAACTTCCGAGCCGTAACTTTTTAAGTCCGCTTCGGCGCGTTTTAATTCTTCGCTGTTGCGGGCGCAAATCGCAATTCGAGCGCCTTCTGTAGCAAGTTCACGCGCCATCAATAAACCTAAACCGCGTGAACCGCCCGTTATCAAAACTGTTTTACCGGCGAAATCGTATCGGCGGCGAGATTTCCCAAAAGCGGCGACAGCGGCTAAGGCTCCTACGCCTAAAGCCGCTGCGATAATCCAATTGTTTCTTTTTTCGGACAGTTCTATTTTATCCATTTGGGTTATTCGTATGATTACAAAACACTTTTTTATGAATAAATTCTCTATTCGCAAAAATTGTGCCGTTTTGTAAAACGGTTTTGTTACCGCTTTTGATAAATCATTTTTGATTGTCGTTTAAGAGTCGGCGACGTCAACGAATTTGAAAATCAAACATATTTTGTTTTAATAAAATTCAGTCAATTTTTCAGCGAATAAACGATTGGAAAATTGTTTGATAATTAACGAGACAATTATGAAATCAAAAAGTTTGGTAAACCTCACAAATAAAGGTTTGTATTGCGAGCAAGGTGATTTTTACATTGACCCATGGCAGCCGGTCAAAAAAGCGATTCTCACACACGCGCATGCCGACCACACATATCGCGGGAATCAAGATTATCTCGTCCCGCGTGAAGGCGAGCGGCTTTCGCGCATTCGACTCGGCGACGAAGCAAAAATTTCGTCAATGTCTTATGGCGAAAGGCTCGATATAAACGGCGTTAAAATTTCTTTTCATCCGGCGGGTCACGTTCTCGGTTCGGCGCAAATTCGCGTCGAATACAAAGGGGAAATTTGGGTCGCGTCAGGCGATTACAAATTAACGCCCGATGCGACGTGCGCTGCGTTTGAACACATACGCTGTCATAATTTTATTACCGAAGCGACTTTCGCGCTTCCGATTTATCGCTGGACGCCGACGGAAATTGTTTTTGAAGAAATAAACGATTGGTGGCGGCGCAATCAGGAACGCGAAAAAGTTTCGGTAATTTTTGCCTATTCATTAGGAAAAGCGCAGCGTGTAATGAACGGAATTGACAGTAGTATCGGGAAAATTTTCACGCACGGCGCTGTCGAACGTTTGACGCAAGCGTATCGTGAATCGGGCGTTGATTTGCCTGAAACAAAATACGTCGGCGCGGTCGAAAATAAAAAAGATTTTATCGGTTCATTGATTGTCGCGCCGCCGTCGGCTGCCGGTTCAATCTGGCTTCGTCGTTTCGGAGCGCATTCTACAGGATTTGCTTCAGGCTGGATGATTGTGCGCGGCGCGCGTCGGCAAAAAGCGGTAGACCGCGGCTTTGTTTTGTCCGATCATGCCGATTGGACTGAACTTCAAACGGCAATCAAAGAAACACACGCTGAAATGATTTACGTGACGCACGGTTTTATTCCCGAACTCGTGCGCTGGATTAACGAAAACGGTATGAATGCGAAACCTTTGAAATCTCAATTTGGTGAGGAAGCAGACGAACTCGACGACGTTTTATCAACAGAATTTGTTGATAAAATAATAGAGTAAAAAGTGAAAATTTATGATCCGCTTGAAATTTAATGAAATTATTTACTGAACTCTACACCGAGCTTGACCAAACGAACAAAACCAACGAAAAGGTCGAAGCCTTAAAATTTTATTTCGAGCAGGCAAAAGCCGAAGACGCTGCTTGGGCTTTATATTTTCTTTCAGGCAGAAAACCGCGTCAGATTGTTCCGTCGAAAAAATTGCGCGAATGGGCAATCGAAGAAACCGGCGTTCCCGAATGGCTTTACGAAGAATCGCGCGATACGGTTGTCGACGGCTCGGAAACCATCGCGCTGCTTTTGCCGAACAATTCGCAAACCGACGAAACGCCTTTGCACATTTTAGTTGAAAAAAAATTGCTGCCTTTACGCGGCGCGGACGAACAAACGCAGAAAAGCGAAGTTTTAGCGGCGTGGCGCGGAATGAACTACACGCAGCGACTCGTTTACAACAAATTAATTTCGGGAAGTTTCCGCGTCGGCGTCTCGCAGCTTCTCGTGATGCGCGCTCTTTCACAATTGAGCGAGCTTCCGACCGACATTATCGCGCAAAGATTAATGGGCGAATGGAAGCCGACGGGCGAATTTTTCCGCCGCGTCATCAGCACCGAACTTGACGCCGACGAAACGCCGATTGCGCGCCCGTTTCCTTTTCATCTCGCGCATCAGATTGATTTTCCTCTGGAAGATTTGGGCGACATCCGCGATTGGCAAGCCGAATGGAAATGGGACGGCATTCGCGCTCAAATTATCAAACGCGAAAATCAGATTTTTATGTGGTCGCGCGGCGAAGATTTAATCACGGAACGCTTCCCCGAAATTGCCAAAGCCGCCGAAAATCTGCCGAACGGAACGGTTTTGGACGGCGAAATTTTGCCGTGGCTCGATGATTCGGTGCAGCCTTTTACCGCATTGCAAAAACGCATCGGACGCAAAAATCTATCGGCAAAAATGCTCGCCGAAGTTCCCGTAGTTTTGCAGTGTTATGATTTGCTCGAATACGAAGGCAAAGACATTCGCGCTTTTGAATTTTGCGCAAGGCGAGAATTTTTAGAACAAATTTTGCGAAATTCGGACGAAGAAACTCGAAAAATTTTTCGCCTGACCGAAACGGTAGAAGCGGGAAGTTGGGCGGAATTAAAAGAAAAACGCGAAGCGAGCCGTTCGTTGAAAGTCGAAGGCTTGATGCTTAAAAAACTCGATTCACCGTTTCGCGGCGGACGGCATCGCGGTGATTGGTGGAAATGGAAAATTGACCCGTTCACGATTGACGCCGTTTTGCTTTATGCGCAGAAAGGAACGGGCAAACGCGCCAATCTTTTTACCGATTACACTTTCGCCGTTTGGTCCGGCGGCGAACTTGTGCCGTTTGCCAAAGCGTATTCGGGTTTGACCGACAAGGAAATTCGCAAGGTTGATTATTTCGTTCGCAATAACACAAAGGAAACTTTTGGACCCGTCAGAAGCGTCGCGCCGAAGCTCGTTTTTGAACTCGCTTTTGAAGCAATTCAAAAATCAAATCGTCATAAATCCGGTGCCGCCGTCCGTTTTCCGCGCATTTTGCGCTGGCGCGACGATAAAACAATCGAAGAAGCCGATTCGCTCGAAACGATTCACGCTCTTTTGGACGCTTACGAAAACGAGGGCAAAAATGTCTAGATTTTCACTTTCGGAAATTGAAAATTTGCCGGAAATAGCAGGCGTTTTTTGTTTTTTGAACGAAACGAATAAAACGGTTTTTGTCGGCGTTGCCGAAAACTTAAAGCAGGAAATTTCGCGCCTTTTAGCCGAAAAGGATTTTTTGCGAAAAGAAACCAAACAAATTGAAACTGTAAATTCAGCCGAAAAAGATTTGATAAAATTGTATGCGCGAACAATGCGCGCCCGGAAACCGTTTTACAATTTTGATTTAAGCGGGCAAAGACATTTTCCGCATTTCAAAATAACAAACGAAAAATTTCCGCGTCTTTTAGTAACCCGAAAAATTGAAAACGACAATGCCGAATACTTCGGCGCGTTTTTGCCCGAAACGGGCGCACGTCTTTTCTTAGATTTTCTCATTCAAACATTTCGCCTTCGCGGTTGCGATATAAAAATTGACGGCAAATTTCCCGTTCCCTGCACAATGTTTTATGAAAAACGATGCGTCGCGCCGTGCGTCGAAAGCCTTTGCGATAAAGAAAATTATGATGAAACTGTAAAATTTATAAAACTGTTTTTAGAAAACAAAGCAGAAGATTTAGAAAAACTTTTAATCGCAAAAATAGAAACTGCCGCTGAAAATTTGGATTTTGAAACTGCTGGAAAATTGCGCGATTTTTTGCAAAATGTCCAAAATGTCAGGAGCGAGACGGATTGGAATTATCGGATTGAAGATGCGGTTGATAGTTTTGAAACCGAAGAAACAAACGAAAAAATTTTCGTTCGTCTCGTTTCACAGCGCGGCAGAAAAGTTTTAGGAAAGCGCGTGTTTGTTTTTGAACGAATTGAAGGTTTTGACGCAGCTGATATTTTGACGCAAGTTATTTCGCAGTTTTACGAATTTTACGAGCCGAAGGAAATCCGCGTCTCGACAGATTTTCCGAATCGAAAATTTTTATCAGATGTTTTGAGTTTGCGGGCGGGACACAAACTCAAAATTGAAATTGTAAATGAAAACAATCAAAAAATAACCACCGAACGCGCTTTCGGACGAACAAAATTTGAATTTGATTTTCGGCAAATCAAACCGCCGAAAAATTTCGCCGAAATTCAAATTGAACTGCAAAGGGAATTCAACTTGAATAAAAAACCGCGTAGAATCGAAGGCTTTGATGTTGCGCATATTTCCGGCACTGATTTTGTCGCGGCAAAATCGGTTTGGGCAAACGGGAAATTTCTCGTCGGCGAGTATGAATTCTGGTTCTTGCCTGAAAAAAGCGAACTTGAAACGCTCGAAAAGGGAATTTCCGAAAGATTAAGAAGTCAAAAAAATCTGCCCGATTTAATTTTAATTGACGGCGGGAAATCACAACTTAAGACGGCTTTAAGGGCTGTCGAAAAAATGACAAATCGAAAGTTTTCAGTTGTCGCAGCCTCCAAACCCACCGGCAGACACAACGAAATCTCACATTTTATTACCGAAGACGGAAATGTTATCAAAATGAAACCCGAATCGGATGTTTTTCAAATTCTCGCGCGTCTCCGCGACGAAGCGCACGAACTCGCCAACAGCGTTCATCGCAAGCGGCGCGATACGTCGCATTTTTACGAGGTTGCTGCGCTCTTGCCCTCAATCAACGAAAAAGAACGCCGCTATTTGCTGCAAAAATACGGTTCGTTAAAAGAATTAAAATCGGCGAATAAAGATGATTTAATAAAACTTATCGGCTCGGAAAAAGTCGAAATTGTTTGTAATGATTTGCGGGAAAAGGATGAAAATCAAAAAATCGAACCGTTAATTGTGCCGATTCGCTTTGATGATGAAGACGGCGATGCGCGAGATTTACAGCCGCTTTCCACATTGAGAAATAAAAAATAAAAATGGTACACCCGGCAAGATTCGAACTTGCGACCCTCTGATTCGAAGTCTTACCTGTTTGTTTTCTTGAGTTTAGTTAACTTTATTTGACTTCTGTTTATACTGCATTTTATCGCTTTTCGGTTTATAATAGTTCTATTGAGTTTTGCTAAGTTTGGCATACTTGGCACTCAATAGGCACTCAAAATAATAAAATTGACACCGAGATTTTAAGAGCCTTAAATTTCCTTATGCACGTTTTCTTCATCTACGGCTTCTTCCCACAAATCATCTGCCAGTACTGTCTCCACATTGCCGACCCCCGTCGCCGCATCTTTTGGTAATGAGGAAAGGATAGATTTTTGTTTTTCGGACTCTATTGCAATAGGAGTCATCCAATCGGGAGATTTGCCGGTCAGCGAATCGATACCCTCTCCCTTGCCCCATATCGATTCGGTTTTAAACAGCCAATTATATTTTGTACGCAGCAAAGGCGTTCCGGCTGCTTTCGATTGCAAAGAGTGTGGAATGGCTTTTAGCCTTTTGGAATCCACGATGCCCACGGCTTTGCTAGTCCATGAAGCCGTACGCACCATCTCGCCCCATATTGATTCGGTTTTAAATAGCCACCGGTAAAGCCCAACCATTCGCCAGAGGAAATTTAATTGCCGGTACCCGAAACTTTCGGCAATAACGGCGAACATCAGCCATAGCAATTGTCTGATTTTCGGATAGGTGTTAAATGTCATTTCTTCGAGTAGGATAGCCGATACCGATTGCAGTAAACCCATTCCGATTGCCAGCATTATAAACGCGACAAAAGCGTCGAAGGACATCAAACCGAGCGCGTAAGAAGCGATGATAAACAAAAAACCGATTGCCTCCAGCCCGGCGCCGATGCCTTCGAAAAAGAACATAAACGGAATCGAGAACCAGCCGAGCAAGCCACTTTTTGGGTGAAACATAAGCTTGCGGTTTCTCATCACACTTTCCATCAACCCGCGTTGCCAGCGAATTCGCTGCCGCCCCAAACTGGATAGACTTTCTGGTACCTCCGTCCAGCACGCCGCGTCAGCTACGAACGAGATGCTATACGGTTTTTCGTGAAGCCGAAAATGACGGTGCAGGCGCATAACGAGTTCCATATCTTCGCCAAGCCCGTCAAGTTTATATCCGCCGACCGCAATCACCGATTCTTTGTGAAACAGCCCGAAGGCGCCTGAAATCAAAGGCAGCGCGTTCATCGCCGCAAAACCAACTCGCGCAAA
>JAIVJJ010000192.1 GCA_020200095.1 Acidobacteriota bacterium
CGGTTTGGTGGATGATTCCGGTTTTTTGGGGGGTCTATATCCCTGATGACGAAGAACAAAGTTATATCCGGCAGCGGTGTGTCCTCCGCCTGTCGGGCAGCTTCCTTTATTTGGGTCACCGTCCCAGAATAATCCGTGACATTTAGTGCAAAATCGCCAATTCTCCTGAGTCATCGCGCTGGCTATAACGTTGTGTGTTAATGTAAAATTGTATCCTTGCGCGGCGTGTCCGCCGCCCGTCGGACAGCTTCCTTTATTTGGGTAACCGTCCCAAAACATTCCGTGACATTTGTTGCAAAATCCCCAATTGGCTTGAGCCTTCGGGGTTTCCGGCGTGTCATACGGCAGGAAGTAATTAAGCTGGATTGCGGTGTTGGCGTGGTGTCCGCCGCCTAGCGGACAAACTCCTTTGTTGGCGTATCCATTGTAAAAGAGGGTGTAACATTTTGAGCACAGCCACCATTCATTTTGGTTTTTAGATCTGATATTTCTGGTGCCGTAAGTTTTCCGCAGTCCGTCAATATCTTTGAGGGTCAGAAAGCCCTTCCTGTTCCCGTCCTTGTTGCAGTAGTTCATAACGGAGTCGGGATCGTAATCTGTGAGTGAAGTTGCGTTAGCCTCGCTAGCACCTGCGCAGTGGGCTGCATTGTGATTCGGCGAATCCTGCTCGTGGATGAAGCCTAATAGATGACCAAACTCGTGAACGGCGATATACTCCACACGCCCTTTGTCTGCCGTCCCGTCCGGGTTAAATGACATGTTCATTCCCGGGTTATTATCTTGGGCGCTGCTCAATGCGTCCATCCCGACCAGAGCCGAGCCACCCGCACCCGCGTCGATGTATTCACCCTTGTCGTTTTTACCCTGAGGCGAGATGCGGATGCGCACATGCTCGGCTGTCGCGCTCCCACCGATCATGCCGCCGATCGGGCAGAATCCCCAGCCGGTGAAGGTGATATTCGCGAATTCTTCCCATGTGTGGGTGACAGCCTCCTGGACAATTTCCTTTTCGCGGTCGTATCCGTTGGTCTCCCAGCAAACAGGGATTACGTTATTATTCTCGGTCCAAAGCCGAACTTTTTTGACCGCGAGTCCCTGCTTTGTTTTTCCGGTTACCTGCGCGTCGGCGATGCCGGCGAATGTGATTACTGACATCACGACGAGCGCGATGATGCGAAAAAGACGCATCTCATAATTTAAAATTTTATTGTTCATTATTTCTCTCCTCATCTTTGAAATTTCAACCGGCTCATACGACAGGCGAAATTCTTTCTCCGCCAGTCGAAACTTGCTGATTTCTAACCACACTACCCGATGACAAACTCTTATGTAACTACCAATTCTGGCAGGGTAAGAAAAAAGATGATGGATAAATTGGAAGAAGGCAGCGGCAGTGGGCGCTAAGCAGTCGGCTTTCTTCTGCCAACTGTTTTATTCATTCTTCAAATCAACCGTTCGCGTAGGGCTTTGGCGACGGCTTCGGATTTAGAGTGGACTTGCAGTTTTTCGTAGATGTTGCGGAGATGAAAAGAAACGGTGTGATAACTGATGTCGAGGTCGTAGGCGGCGGTTTTATAGCTGTGACCTTCGACGAGCATTTTTAGCAATTGTTTTTCCTGCGGCGTGAGGT
>JAIVJJ010000060.1 GCA_020200095.1 Acidobacteriota bacterium
GCGTTGAACAGCCGTTTTTACAATTATTTTTTAGACCAGCCGATGGCGTCTCTGACCGTGCAGATTTTCAATTACGCGACCGGACCTTTTGATGTCGAACACAAAATGGCTTGGGCGGCGACGCTTATTTTGATAGCAATTATTTTAGCCATCAATATCGCGGTTCGATTTTTAACGCGCAGGCGGTTTTAGTCGAAACGAAAGAAATTTACAGGGATAACAAGATAGACAGGAATATTTAAAAAATAATTTTGTATTTATTCCTGTTAATCCTGTCATCCCTATAAATAAAAAGGTTTCACAGTTTGAGATTATGCAAAGCAAAATCAGCATTTCAAATCTAAATTTTTACTACGGCAAAGACCAAGCCTTACACGATATAACGCTCGAAATTCCCGAACGTCAAGTCGTCGCTTTTATCGGTCCTTCGGGCTGCGGTAAATCTACGTTTTTACGAACTCTGAATCGAATGAACGACACGATTCCGATTGCCAAAGTTGACGGAACGGTGTTGATTGACGGAAAGGATATTTATTCTAACGGAACGGATGTGGTTGCTCTGCGCCGAAAAGTCGGAATGGTTTTTCAAAAATCGAATCCGTTTCCAAAGTCAATTTTTGAAAACGTCGCTTACGGCATTCGCATTAATCAAATGCACAAGAATAAAGCCGATTTGCACGAACAAGTCGAAAAAGCGCTTTATGACGCCGCGCTTTGGGATGAAGTCAAAGACCGTCTTACCACTTCTGCTTTCGGGCTTTCCGGCGGACAGCAGCAGCGCCTCTGCATCGCCCGCGCTTTAGCCGTTCAGCCCGAAGTTATTTTGATGGACGAGCCGGCTTCGGCGCTCGACCCGATTGCGACGCAAAAAATCGAAGAACTTATCGTCGAATTAAAAAAGCGCTACACAATCGTCATCGTTACGCACAATATGCAGCAGGCAGCGCGGGTTTCGGATAAAACGGCGTTTTTTATGCTTGGCAAACTCGTTGAATTTAACGCCACGCAAAAAATGTTCACCAATCCGGACGAAAAATTGACGGAAGATTACATTACCGGTAGGTTCGGTTAATTTACAGCCGAAAAACCTTGAATAATTAAACTTTTTTTGTGGTAGATTAGAGAAGATAATGGAACACAGAATTATTGACCAGCAACTAAATGTTTTGCGCGATAAAATTCTCCTGCTCGGCGGAACAACCGAAGCGGCGCTTCACCGCGCGATGCAATCTCTGACGACGCGCGACAGCCCGCTAGCCGAAAGGGTTTTGGAAGATGACCGTATAATTGACCAGATGGAGCTTGAGATTGATCGCTTGAGCGTTGAAATTCTCGCTTTGCAGCAGCCTGCCGCGCACGATTTGCGTTTCGTTATTTCGGTAGCAAAAATCACGCCGATTTTAGAGCGAATTGCGGACCACGCCAGTAACATTGCCCAGGCAGCGCTCGTTTTAAATAACGAACCGCAACTGAAAAATTACATAGATTTACCGATAATGGCGGAAAATGCGGCGGAAATGCTCAGAAACGCGCTCGATGCTTTTACTTCAGAAGACGCGGAAACTTCCCGGAAGGTTATCTTGCAAGACAAGGTAATTGATAAGTGCTACAAACGCGTTTTTGATGAATTGATAGAAATAATGATTGATAATCCGACGACGACGACCAGCGCCGCACATTTACTGTTTGTCGCCAAACACCTCGAACGCATCGGCGATTACGTCAAGGACATCTGCGAGCTAAACGTCTATCTAACCGAAGCCGCGTTTATCAAACACAGTCCGAAAATCTGATTTGATTCAGAGCGACCATCGAATTAGGTTTTTGTGTTTTGCGCGTCTTTCTATTGTTTCTTCGTTTAATCACTAACCGCTAAAAATAATATTTCCTTCAATAGACAAGCCATTTTTCTTCGGCTATATTCTAACAATCCAAAATTCAATTCTATGGAGATTTCAAACAAAAATGGCTTTTAGGTTATTGCCGCGCGAGGACGAATACTTTGTTCTTTTCGCGCAGATGACGGAAAAAATTCAGATTGCTTCAAATGGCTTGGTCGAAATGATGCAGGGCGAAAGCGAAAACTTTGAATCCTACGTCAAACGCATCAAGGATTTGGAACACGAATGCGACGAGCTGATGCACAGCGTTTCGGTCAAGCTGAACAAGTCTTTTATCACGCCGTTTGACCGCGAAGATATTTTTACGCTTGCCGTCGCGCTCGACGATGTTTGCGACTACATAGACGCGGGCGCACGCGCGATTGTAATGTATGGCATTCAGGACATTAGCGACCACGCCAAACATCTCGCTAAAGTTATTCAAGGTCTCGCAATGGAAATAAACTCCGCCGTTTCGATGCTCAACAAAGCAAACGGGATGAATCAGCATATCGTCGAAATTCACCGACTCGAAAATGAAGCCGATGACGTTTATTTTCGTGCCATCGGCGAACTTTTTCAGAAGGAAACCGATCCGATTCAGCTTATTAAATGGAAGGAACTCTACGAAATTTTAGAAAACGCTACGGACAGATGCGAATCGGTCGCCAACATTATCGAAAGCGTTGTTTTGAAACACACATAAAGAATTTTCGATTTGCGATTTGCGATTTGCGATTTCTTTGTATTGTTAATTGCAGCCGCAAAGTAAAAACAATTAACAATTAACCATTGAATAAATCGCAAATCGCAAATCGCAAATCGCAAATACAAAAAGGCTTATGGACGGACAAAGTGTTGCATTGGGGTTAGTCGTTTTCATCATTTTTATAGCTCTCGTTTTTGATTACGTGAACGGCTTTCACGACGCCGCCAATTCGATTGCAACGGTTGTCGCAACGCGCGTTTTGTCGCCGGGCGTGGCTGTCGCGTGGGCGGCTTTTTTTAATTTTATCGCTTTTGTGGTTTTCGGCACTGCCGTCGCTAAAACAATCGGCGGCGATATGGTCAACATTGCCGCAATTCCAAAGGACGACCAGCTTTTCGTGCTGCTCGGCGGGTTGCTCGGCGCGATTATCTGGAATTTAATCACTTGGTATCTCGGACTTCCGACTTCGAGTTCGCACGCCCTTGTTGGTGGTTACGCGGGCGCGGCGCTTTCTTCTTATATCGGACATTTCGGCTTTATCGGCGCATCAAACGTCTTTATCGCGGCAGGCTGGATAAAAACGCTTTCGTTTATTGTGCTCTCGCCGCTTATTGGAATGACGCTCGGCTTTTTTTCGATGGTTGCGGTTTATTGGATTTTCAGCCGCACATCGGTTTCCAAAGTAGACAAAGGTTTTCGAATCGGACAATTATTTTCCGCTGCTGCCTTCTCGCTCGGACACGGCGGCAACGACGCGCAGAAAACGATGGGAATTATTACCATCGTGCTGGTGGCGGGCGGATATTTACAAATGACGGCAAACAACAAACTTCCCGAAGTTCCTTTCTGGGTTGTCTTGGCGGCGCACGCGGCGATTGGTTTAGGAACGCTTTCGGGCGGCTGGCGAATCGTCAAAACAATGGGTTCAAAAATTACAAAACTCCAACCCGTCGGCGGATTTTGCGCGGAGACGGCGGGCGCGTTAACGCTTTTCGGCGCGACTTTTCTTGGCATTCCGGTTTCGACGACGCACACCATTACGGGCGCAATCGTCGGCGTCGGTTCAGCCAGACGTTTTTCGTCGGTCAAATGGGGCGTGGCAAGTAGAATCGTCTGGGCGTGGGTTTTGACAATCCCGATGGCGGCTGTTATTGCGGCTTTGTCCTTGGGCGTGATTGTTCTGATTGAAAAAGCGCTCGGCGGGTAAAAAGTGGAAAGGAGAAAGGATAAAAGTGCTAAGGAATTGTTTTTACTTTCTTCTTGCACCTTTCGCCTTTTCACTTTTTTACGTTGCCGCGTTTGTTTCGGCGTTTTCCTCGACATTGTCTTTCGGCGCGAGAATATTTTGGACAATTCCTTTGCTTCCGCTGTGTTCTAAAATGTGTTTATAAACCACCGTCAACAGCGCCATCATAGGAATTGAAAGAAAGACGCCCGGAATTCCGGCAACCTGCTCGCCTGCCAAAACCGAAAGAATAATTGCCAGCGGATGAAGATGAATTCCTTCGCGCACAATCCGCGGATAAAAAACATAATCCTGCAAAATCCGCAAAACAGCTAAAAATATAGCCACGTAAATTGCTTCCCAAGTTGATTCCAGAGAAGCGACCGTTATAGCCGTAATGGCGATGGTCAAAGGTCCGATGAGCGGAATAAATTCAAGAATACCGGCAATTACGCCGAGAAGCAGCGCGTAATTAACGCCAATCAAGTAAAAACCGACGGTGCAAATCGTGCCGATTAAAACGCACGAAATAAGCTGCGCTCGCGTGTAAGCGGCAAGCGTTGTATTTACATCGTGAATGACCGATTCGATTCGCGCCCGCCAATCTCCGCTCGGAAAAATCCGCAAAACCGAAACGCGAAAAAGGTTTGCGTCCTTGAGAAAGAAAAACGCCAGAATCGGAACTAAAATCAGCCACGGAAGATATGAAGCTAAAGCTATCAAAAAGTCCGAGATTTGGTTGCCGATAGCGCCGACCAAACCGCCTGCTTTTTCATTAATTTGTTCCTGGACAGCTTCGGGAATTTGGTATCTTTGGTAGCGCGTGCTGATGTCTCTGAATTGTCCTTGAATCGAAGCCGCGTATGTCGGCAGATTAATGGTAAGCTGTTTGGCTTGCTCGACAACAATCGGAGTCAGCAAAGCGATAGCTCCGCCCAAAACCGAAAAAACAATCAGGAAAGCCGTCGCAATCGCCAGCGGTCGCGGCATATATTTATCGCGGTTCGCTTCTTCAAATGGGCGGCGAATCATCTGCACAAGCGGCTCAATCAGATAAGCAAAAAAGACTGACAAGACAATGAGAAAGAAAAGATGTGTCAGCGACGTGAGAATGTTTTGGACAAAACCGGCGACAAACAAAATTACCAGCGTGATTAAAACCACGCGCACAACCGAGCGCACCGAAGGCGTCGAAGGGTCGAGAATAACAAGATTAGCGTTTTGCTCCGCTGTCGGCGCGATTTCTTCCGCCGGTTTGTCGCCGACATATTTAACCGCGTCTTTTATATTATCTTCACGCATAGATTTTCTTTCGAACAACCGTTATTTCGCTGCTTCTTTCATTTCTTCCTTCTTTGCCGAATAATCCTCGATATTAAAACGCTTTCCGAGTGTTTCCAAATTTTCCGCCGTAAATTTATAGGAAGAACCGGCGATAAAGGCTTTGCCGTCGTCGGTTGAAATGAACCGATTGGTTTCGCGCGGCGCGTTCGCCCGCAAATATTTTCTGTCTTCGGTGTCAAACGCGCCGCCGTCATTGCGCCGGAAAACGTAAATAAAATCAAAATTTGCCGTTCGCATCGTTTGCAAATCGCGCTCGAAAGGCGGAATTTCGTTTTCGACTGTTTGATTCGACACGGTTTTATTTGTTTCAAACGACCTATAATTGCAGGAGAAATTAGCTAATGAAAAAGAAAACAAAACAATCAAAAAGCATTGATTAAATATCTCTGATTTTATAGGAATTTTGTAGAACATTGATTTTTAATACCGCTCGCTTTTATAAATTTGGCATTTTTAATTTTCTTCGCTTTCCGCTTCATTTGCGTTTTGATTATCATTCGTCGCGGCTTCTTCAGCCGAATCGCTCGGCGGTTCGACTTTTTCATCGCGGATTTGCAAAATCTTGGCTTCATCGTCTTCGTAAACCATCTCGCACCAGCCGCTTTTCAAACAATTGGCAATAAAATCTTCGTTTTCCTTCTTTAAAGTTAAACCATCTGGTCAAATTTATACCGGCTAAATTATAAAACATCCACAAAACCAAAACCACGCCCAAAGCCCAAAGCCCGATTTGTTTGAGGAAGTAAGAAATTCCTTTTTCTCCGGTTGTTTTTTCATTGTCGAAAAATGTGCCTGATTCAAGTCGCAAGTTTTGAGGCAAAACATTTGCCGGAGCGAAGAATTCTTTCCAACTAAATGCGGCGAAAAGAATCGCAAACGGCGGAAAGTATTCGGCAAAGCGTTTTGAACGAAACTGCGCAGCGAGCAAAACGGTTACGAACATCAGAAAAAACGTGGATTTTTCGGGAAGTTTATCGTTTTTCGGCGCGAATAAAATATAGCCGATGAGCATTGCCGCGAGCGCCACTGGAAAATTCAGCAGCAACTCCATTCCCGTATACGGATACCATTCGCCGCCGACCGAAACCGCAAAATCGCTGCCGACTTTAAATTTAGTAATAAAATGCTCGTAAAAAAGCCAGAAGTTTTGCGGGAAATACGGATTGATAACATTGCCCAAAATCATTCCGGCAAAAGTGTAACAAAGCGGTCGCCACTCGAATTTTCGCTCGTTCCAGGCAATGATAATCGTCCAAAAAATCGCCGCGATAAAAAGCATCGGAAAAAGGCTGTAAGTCCAGACGAAAACAAACATTAAAGGCAAAAGCCAGACGTATTTGCGCTCGAACAATAAATAGATTCCGACGATTGTATAAATAATCGTCAGCGGCGGCGCTTTCGCCATATTTATACGAAAAAAGAAGGCATTGGCGCACGTCAAAACCGCCGCTAGCCACAAAAGCAGATAATCAATTTTGTAGCGAAACATCAGCCAGTAAACCGAAAAAATCGCCAGACTTCCGTAAAAAACAGCCGCGATTTTCGCCGCCATTACGGGTTCGAAAAACCACAAAAAAGGAATCTGCAAAAGATGAAAAAGAAAATGATGGTCGGCGTAATCCTGCGCGTTTAAAACCGTCAAGGGAAGCCAGACGAATTCGGGAAGCCATTTGCCTTGCCGGAAATTTTCCCACAAAAGCGAACTCCATCTGATGTGGTAATAACCGTCCCAATCGCCGCAGCAAATCGCGGAAGTCGAAAACTGCACAAGCGTCATCAACAAAACAATGGCGAAAAAGCCGAAAATCAGATAAACCCAGCGAATCGCTTCGTCCGTGCCGAGCCATTCTTTCCATGTCGGCTTAGTATTTATAGGCAAATCGGCTTTTGGCGCAGGTATCGTTTCGGGGTTATTGTTTATAATTTCTTCCATTTATGAAAACTTTTTCGGCGCGTTTGAAAAGATAAAATTCTTTCAAAAAATATCACGAAACAGCCGCAAACATCTAATCAAAAAGGCGCGAAAAGCAGTGGTTTGAGCGAAGTTTTGAAAAAACCGATTTGCCAATCGAAAATCCAAAATCTAAAATCGAAAATTTAAATATGTATCCAAAGGGAAATCTTTTCGTTCCGGCTTCGCACGGACATCTCGAAGCGATTTTGAAAGAACCGACGGGCGAAATGCGCGGCGTCGCGCTCGCGTGTCATCCGCATCCGCTCGGCGGCGGGACGATGCACAATAAAGTCGTTTACCGCGCGGCTGCCGGTTTGGTTGAAGCCGGATTTGTGACTTTGCGTTTTAATTTTCGCGGCGTCGGCGACTCGACCGGCGAACACGACGGAAACGGCGAAAAAGACGACGTGCGCGACGCGCTGAATTATTTGAAAGAAAATTACCCGAATCAACCGATAACTTTAGCCGGATTTTCCTTCGGTTCAAGAGTCGGAACGGAAGTCGCGCTTGATGATGAAAGAATAGTTCGCTTAATAAGCATCGGAACGCCGGTTGATAAATACGATTTTTCCTTTTTAAAAAACTGTCGCAAACCGATTTTGTTTGTTCACGGCGACGAAGACGAATTCGGCTCGGTTGAAAGTTTAAATTCGCTGGTCGCGCAAGTTGCCGAAAACGCCGAGACAAAATTAATTGTTTTTGAAAACTGCGGGCATTTTTTTGACAAGCATTTGGAAGAATTGAAAAACGCCGTGCGTGATTGGGCTTTAGGGAAAGTGAAAAAGTGAAAAGGTGAAAGAGTGAAAAAGTTAGCTCGGCAGCGATGATGTTGCTTTTTTACTTTTTCACTCTTACCCGTTTTCACTTTTCCGCTTTGCGCTTAAAGTAATTTATGGATAAAGAATCATTGGAAACTGCAGATCAAGTCGCCGAAACCAAACGTGAAGTAGCAATCAGAATTACGATGATGCCGCGCGATACAAATGCGCACGGAACGGTTTTCGGCGGAATTATTCTAAGCTACATTGACGTTGCCGGCGGAGTCGAAGCTGTCCGCCACACCGGACACGACCGCTTTGTCACAGTTGCAATGCGCGAAATCGTTTTTCTCGAGCCGGTTTTTATCGGCGACCTGGTTAGCTTTTACGCCGAAACCGTCAAAGTCGGCAACACTTCCGTTACTATTCGCGTAATCGTCGAAGCCCAGCGTTTCGGAAGTCACGGTCAATCGGTGCGCGTCACGGAAGCCGAAGTCGTCTATGTCGCTATCAATCAATACCGCGAAAAAGTAAAAATTAAAAAATAAACTCCCGCCATCGTTTTCTAAATAAAACTGCTCGCATAAAAATCAAAGTATTATGCCAAACCTTGCCTTTCCGTTGGTTTTTCAATCTAATACTTTTAGATGAATTCACTGAACACAGCATCATTGATTAATCTTCTGGGTTTTACTGTCGGAGTCGCTCTCTACGCGCTTTTGTTGGCGATGGTTGTGCGACATCGCAAAAACAAGCGAAGTTTCTCATTCGATTTTTTACTTTTCGCAACCGCGATTTTAGGTTTGCTCTGGAACGTCGGCGAACTCTGCGTTTTAATCTGGAAAGATTTCGGCGCGGGCGACGCTTCACTGGTTTTGCTGATGATTTCTTATTCAGCGCTCGGATTTCTGCCGTCGGTGGTTGTTCATTCGGCTTGGAAAAATTCGGAAAGCGAAAACGCGAATGTGTGTTGGCTAGCTTTTGCGGCATACGGACTAAGTCTGCTGGCATGTTTGCTGCATTTTCAATCAATCGTTTTTTACTCCGTTGCACCTTCAAGCTTGGCTCTGCAAATTTTGACGTTTGGTTCGCTTGCTCTTCTTGGCGGGCTTTTAATTTTCAATCTCAAGCAAACGCTGGAAAATAAAACAATCTGGATTACCGCTCTGTTGATTTTCGCGGTTTCGGCGCTGCATTTAAGCTCGCAGCGTGAGGAAAACTCTTGGTTGATCGAACTCGTTGCGCATCAATCATCGCTACCGCTGGTGCTGGCTATTCTTCTGCAAGATTATCGTTTTGCCTTCGCCGATTTGTTTTTGAAACGCGCTTTGTCCTTAATGCTGCTCGCTTCTCTGGCTTTCGGCTTATATGTTTTTGTCGCCGTTCCGCTTCTTGCTTGGCACGAAACGCACGACCGAAACGATGTGCAAGCGGCGGTTATAGTTTTAACTTTATGGATGACAACGGCTCTGATTTATCCGAATTTGCACCGATTCGCCGTTTGGTTCGTGGATAAAATCATCTTGCGCCGCGCAGATTACGGAAATCTTCGTCTGGAAATTTCAAGTATTATCGAAAGGCAGGAAACAGTTGAAAATGTGCTGAACGCGATTTGTAAGAAACTTGCCGATTCCCTTACGGTTGAAAAAGCGGATTGGGAAGCAATTTTTCAAAACGCGGCGGAAACTAATCTGCCGGCGATAAATTTTGACGCGCATCAGGCAAAAGTTTTTGTGCCGACCGTTGAAGCTCCTTTTTACGAAATTCGTCTGAGCGGCTTTTCCGGCGGGCGGCGATTGCTCTCCGATGACATCGAAGCGTTGCGAGCGGTTGCGCTTTTAACGGCGCGAAGAATTGACGCTCTGCGCGTTACCGATGAGCGTTACAACCAAAAATTACGCGAGCAGGAGTTTTCCAAACTCGCAACCGAAGCGCAGCTAAGCGCATTACGCGCCCAAATCAACCCGCATTTTCTTTTTAATGCCTTAACGACCATCGGTTATTTGATTCAAACCGCGCCGGAAAAAGCCTTTGTCACATTGATGAAATTAACACAGCTTTTGCGGCGAGTTTTAAAGGCAAGCAGCGAATTTACAACGCTCGGCGAGGAAATTGAATTTATAAAATCATACCTGGAAATTGAACGCGCCCGATTTGAAGAACGGCTCGAAGTAGAAATTGATGTTGCAAGAGAACTGGGGAGAATACGTATTCCCGCATTGATTTTGCAGCCTTTGGTTGAAAATGCCGTAAAACACGGCATCTCGAAAGGAAAAAACGGCGGTAAAGTTTCTATCCGCGCCGAACTGGAAAACGAGGCTGAAAAAGTTTTCTTAAAGTTAAGCGTGATTGATTCGAGCGCAGGCGTAACCGGAAAAGCATTAACACAAAATAAACAAAAAGGCGTCGGACTAAATAATATCGAGCAGAGATTGCGCTCTTATTACGGTGACGCTGCCGCTTTGGAAATTAAAAGCCGAACGGGAAGCGGCACGCGAGCTGAAATAAAAATGGAAATTTCAGATTTCAAATTTCACAAATCGTGATTTTCACGCGGGCGAAACAGAAAATTTTATGAACACGAAACTCCGAATTGTCATTGCCGAAGACGAACGCCCGGCGCGATTTTTCTTAAAAGCGATTTTGCAGGATTTTGAAGACGTAGAAATTGTCGGCGAGGCGGAAAACGGCGCGGAAGCCGTCGAAATAATTAAAGAAACAAAGCCGGATTTAGCTTTGCTTGATTTGCAAATGCCCGAAATTTCGGGCTTGGAAGTCGTCAAGCTGCTGAAAAAATCGCAAATGCCGCTCATCGCTTTTGTTACAGCTTATGATGAATTTGCGGTGCAGGCGTTTGAAGTCAGCGCGGTTGATTATTTGTTAAAGCCGGTCGAGAATTTCCGACATTGCATCAATCGTCGCCGATGGCGAGCTTCTTCATTTGACAAACTTGCAAAACAAAAAATACACCATCAATTTCCGCCTCAAAGACATCGAAGCACGGCTCGAACCGAACAAATTCGTCAGACTCTCGCGCGGCGCGTTGGTCAATCTGGAAATGATTGCGCGAATCAATTCGATGCCGGGCGGAACGTATCAAGTTACGCTCAAAAACGGTCAGGAAATCGCGTCGAGCCGTTTGCAGTCGCGCGTTTTACGCGAGCAATTACTTAAACTCTAAAACACTTTCATCGGCGCATTCGAGCATTTCGATAAGGAAAAACTTTCGTCGGTTGAAAATAAATCGTCATTTTTCAGAGAAAGCGCGAAACTGTTTGATTCGCTCAAAACCAGTTTTCTCAAGCGAAAAATTTTATGCGATTAAACTTTCAAACTTTTAACGCGAACGGCTTGTTGGACAAAACCGGCGCGACCGTTTCCTGGCTGTGCGCCGCGCATTGTTTGGCGATGCCTTTTTTAATTTCCTTTTTGCCTTTGCTCGGCGTTACTTTTCTGGCGCACGAGGGAATCGAATACGTAATCGTCGGTGTCTCAATAGTTATTGCCTTGATTACGCTTTTGCCCGCCTACTTTAAAGAACACCGCAAAATCAGAACATTGCTTCTTTTCGTTTCGGGAATTTGCTTCGTCGTTTTCGGTGATTCGCTTTTTGAAGAAAGCACATCGGGCTGAAATACCATTCGTTTCCGCGAGCGACCGTTCATTAAAAAGCCGTTCTCTCGGATTTCAAAACTTTGTCATAATCGATAGTCTTTATCTTTAATCTAAAAATCTAAAAATTATGACCAAGGGTTTTATGCAAAAATTTATTCGTTTAATTTTATTCAATTTATTTTTATTTTCGACAATCGCCTTCGCGCAAACAAACGGAATGATTCGCGGCACGGTAACGAGCGAAACGAGCGGCGCTCCCGTCGGCGGCGTTTCGGTGGAAATTACGCAGCTGCGCCGCTCGGCGGAAACCGATGAAAACGGCGTTTACGAATTTACCGGCATTCCCGCCGGAACTTACACGATTGTTACGCACATCGAAGGCTTTTCCGACCGCGCTCAAACGATTCGGCTCGCGGCGGGCGCGAGCCAGACGCTCGATTTTCGATTGAGTTTGGCAGCTTTGCGGGAAGAAGTAACCGTAACGGCTTCGGGTCAGGAAGAATCGGTGTTCGAATCGTTTCAGTCGGTCAATTCGGTCGGCTCGCTGCGGATTCGGGAACAGGCAAGCACTTCAATCGGGGAAGTTTTGGAACGCGAAGCCGGAGTCGGCAAACGCTCGTTTGGTCCCGGAACTTCGCGCCCGGTTATTCGCGGTTTTGACGGAGACCGCGTTCTGGTTACGCAAGACGGAATTCGCACCGGCTCGGTTGGTTCGCAATCGGGCGACCACGGCGAGCCGATTGACACTTTGAGTTTGGAAAGATTAGAAGTTATCAAAGGTCCGGCGACTTTGCTCTACGGCTCAAACGCCATCGGCGGTGTGGTCAATAGTGTTACTTCCGACGAAGACGACGCGCACGAAGGCATTCGAGGATTTTTAACCGGCTTGGGCGCAACCAACAACCGTCAAGGCGGCGTCGCGGGCGGTCTCGAATACGGTTACAAACGCTTTTTATTTAACGTCAACGCGAGCGGCATCCGCGAAGGCAATTACCAAACGCCGCTCGGCGAAATTCCCAATTCGTCTTCGCGTTACGCGGGCGGTTCGGGAAGCGTCGGTTACTTTGGAAGAAAAGCGTTTTTTCAAGGAACTTACGGTCAAGACAGACGGCGTTACGGCGTGCCGTATGCTCCGCTTTTTGAAGAAGGCGCGTTTCTGACCAACTCAAGCGGCGAGCCGTGCGAGCCGGAAGAAGAAGAAAACGGTGAAGGCGAGCAAGAACCTTGCCAATTTGACCCTTTCATCATCCAAAATCAATTCAGCAACACTCTTCCGCCAGTGCCGGACGAAGCGATTGATTTGCGTCTGCGGACAAACAATTACAAATTTCGCGGCGGTTTCCGCGAACTCAATTCGTTTGTTACGAGTATGAACTTCGCGCTCAATTACACCGATTACCGGCACGAGGAAATCGAAACCGCCGACGGCATTGATGAAGTTGCGACGACATTTGATAACGATACATTTTCATACCGCAGCGTTTTTGAGCAAAAACCGTATTCACGCCTGACGGGACGTTTCGGTTTTGAAGGTTTCACGCGCGATTATCAAACCGTCGGCGCGGAAGCTCTCGTACAAGGCAAAGTAAAGCACAATATGTTTTCGGTTTTTGCGCTCGAAGAATTTAATTTTAATCGCGTAGCTTTACAGTTCGGCGGGCGTGTCGAAACCAATCGCTACAACCCGCTTAACGACGCCGATTACATTGACCGCAAATTCACCGGATTTTCCGGCGCGGCGGCGGCTCGTTTTCAATTGTGGGAAGGCGCGTCGTTCATCGCCAATTTCACGAGTTCATATCGCGCTCCGGCACTTGAAGAACTTTATAACGAAGGAGCGCACATCGGGACGGTTACGTTTGAAATCGGTAATCAGAACTTAACGAGAGAGCGTTCAAACGGCATCGAATTATCTTTGCGTCAAAACATCAGCCGCACTCGTATTAACGGCAGTTTTTTCTACTACAACATCAATAACTTTGTTTTTATCGCCCCGCAAGACGCTGACGGCGACGGCAATATTGATGTCGAGGACGCCTTGCCGATAGGAAATTATCTGCAAGCGGACAGCCGTTTTACCGGCGCGGATTTGACCGTTGACGTGGACATCAATAAATACGTCAACGCATTTTTCATCGGCGATGTCGTCCGCGCCGAATTGCGCGATACGGGCATTCCGATTCCGCGAATTACACCCGCCCGCGCCCGCGTCGGGCTTGATTTTCGCTACAAAGGTTTGAGCGTTCGTCCCGAAGGCGTGTTTGTCGCACGCAAAGACTTGGACGACGTTTTCACGCTCGAAACGCCGACCGCCGGTTACAGATTGTTTAACATAAACGGTTCTTACACTTACTCGACGGAAAAATACGCGCACATTTTTTCGGTCAGCGCGGCAAACCTTAACAATCGTCTGTATCGCAACGCGCAATCGTTCATCAAAGACCTCGCGCCCGAACCGGGACGCGGTTTCAGGGCTTCATATACGATTCGTTTCTTTTAAGGATTGATTGTTATGAATTTGAAAGGGGTAAATCCGATGTATTTACCCCTTTTTGTTTTAATTGATTTGGAAAATTTACTCCGCGCTTAACGCTATATTATCCGTAATGCGGTCAATATCCGCGCCGATGTTGCGAAGTTTTTTGACAATCGTTTCGTAACCTCGGTCAATATGATAGACGCGATTGACGACAGTTTCACCTTCTGCCGCCAATGCCGCCAAAACAAGCGAAGCCGAGGCGCGAAGGTCAGACGCCTGAATGGGTGCGCCGAGTAATTTCGTTTTTCCGCGAACCGTCGCCGTGTTGCCGGAAATGTGAATGTTTGCGCCCATTCGCATCAATTCCGAAGCGTGCATAAAACGATTTTCAAAAATCGTTTCTGAAATACTCGAACTGCCTTCGGCTTGAGTCATCAACGCCATATATTGCGCTTGCATATCGGTCGGAAATTTTGGGTGCGGCTCTGTTGTTACATCTTTTGCTTCTAAACCTTTGGTAGAACATTTTACGAAAAGTGTGCTTTGATTGAGTTCATCGATTTCAACGCCGGTTTCACGTAGTTTCTCGATAACTGCTTTGAGATGTTCAGGATGACAATTTTTAATTTCGAGTTCGCCGTATGTGATTGCGGCGGCGACAATAAATGTTCCAGTTTCGATTCGGTCGGGAATAATCGTGTGTTCCGCGCCGCCGAGATTTTCGACTCCTTCAATTTCAATTGTTTCCTCGCCCGCGCCTTTTATACGCCCACCCATTTTATTCAAAAGCTCGGCTAAATCTTCGATTTCTGGTTCTCGCGCCGCACTGTGAATTGTAGTTTTACCTTTCGCCAAAACTGCCGCCATCATTACGTTTTCCGTTCCGGTTACACTGACCTTTTCAAAATTGATTTCCGCGCCGATTAGTCTTCCTTTCGGCGCACGCGCAACGACATCGCCCGATTCTAAAGATACGTTTGCACCGAGTTGTTCAAACGCTTTTAAATGCAAATCAATCGGACGAGTTCCAATGGCGCAGCCGCCCGGCAAGCTGACTTTCGCCTGTCCAAAACGCGCTAAAAGCGGACCTAAAGCCAAAACGCTCGCCCGCATCGTCTTGACAAGTTCATATGGCGCTTCAAAAACCTCGACGTTGGCGGCGGAAACCTTGTGCGTTCTCAATTCCGGCGTTAAAACCGTTGCGCCTAAATCTTCCAAAAGACGACGCTGTGTAATTAAGTCTTTAACGTAAGGAACATTATGTAAGGTGACGGTTTCTGGCGTTAAAAGAGTTGCGGCAAGACACGGCAGAGCAGAATTTTTCGCGCCGCTGATTTCAATTTTTCCTCTCAAGTTGCGCCCACCGCGAATTAAAAATTTATCCATTTTATATTTTCATGTTGGTTTTTATATTTTCATGTTGGTTAAAACGAAAGGTTTTTAGCCTAGGTTTAATTTAACGCAATAAATTATTTTTATAGGAATTAAAAGCAAATCTTATCACGAGTAATTTAAGAATTAAAAATTCCCGCGAAAAAATTCTTGTTCAAATTATTTGTTTTGGTCGTATAAAGACAACCCTAAGCCAAACTTTGCGCTAGCGCGCCGAAGAGCCATACTTTCCGAATTAGAACTGGAATCTCCGTAAGAATCTAAAGTTTCATCTTCCTGCCCGGTTGCTTCCCGATAAATGACACCTTCTAAACAAGGGATGGAAAGCCGCACTGTTAAAATCAGTTTTCCGCTGACGGAATTCATCGAGCGAATTTCGTAGCACCAGCCCGGCGCGTAATGATCGAGATATTTGATGGCGTCGTGCCAAGCGATGTATTGAATTTCCTTGCCGCCTTGCTTGCGTGACCGGAGGTGGCGTTTAGCAACAGGTTTTGACAAATCTTTAACGATGTCGCGGATTGAGCGCAATTCGCCGCCCGCCGCCGTTGTTTCGATTTCCGCGTTTTCTGCTTGGTTTGATTGATTGATATTGTCTGCCATAATGATTTTTAAAGTTTTTATTATTCTACTTTAACTTCAAATAATATGAAATTGGTCAGTTTCGTGGGCAGGGCATCTTCAAATTCAAACCGCAATCGCTTCGCGGTATTCGCCCCAGACTTTTCGCAATCGGTGTGAAATTTCTCCGACCGTAACGTAGTTTTCCACACAATCCAAAATTTTCGGAAGCAAGTTTACCTCAACTTTCGCTGCCTCTTCTAATTTCATTAAAGCAGTTTCCGCTTTTTGCGCATCGCGTTTTTCGCGCACGGCACGGACTCTTTCAATTTGATTTTTTTCGATTTTCGGGTCAACTCGCATAATCGGAATTGATTTGTCTTCTTGAATCTGAAAACGATTAACCCCGACGACAATTTCTTCTCCCTGTTCAACGGCTCTTTGATATTGATAAGCCGCTTCTTGAATTTCACGCTGCGGAAAACCGTTTTCAATCGCTTTCAGCATTCCGCCCATCGCATCAATTTTTTCGATGTAATTTTTTGCTTTTTCTTCCAATTGATTGGTTAATTCTTCAATCGCATAACTTCCGGCAAACGGGTCAACCGTATCGGCAACGCCCGATTCGTGCGCGATGACTTGCTGAGTTCGTAGAGCGATACGCGCCGCCGTTTCGGTTGGCAAAGACAATGCTTCGTCCATCGAATTCGTATGAAGCGATTGCGTTCCGCCTAAAACTGCCGCCAAAGCCTGAATTGTTGTCCGAACAATATTTACTTCAGGTTGCTGTGCTGTCAAAGTTGAGCCGGCGGTTTGCGTGTGAAAGCGAAGCATCATTGATTTTGGATTTTTCGCGCCAAATCTTTCCTTCATAATTCGCGCCCAAAGACGACGTGCCGCGCGAAACTTTGCAATTTCTTCCAAAAGATTGTTGTGCGAATTGAAAAAAAACGAAAGCCGCGGCGTAAATTCGTCAACTTCTAAACCGACGGAAATTGCTGCGTCAACATAAGCAATTCCGTCAGCTAAAGTAAAGGCAACTTCCTGCGCAGCGGTCGAACCGGCTTCGCGGATGTGATAACCGGAAATCGAAATCGTGTTCCAATTCGGAACTTCCGCGGCGCAAAAAGCGAATGTATCCGTAATCAATCTTAAAGAAGGTTTTGGCGGATAGATATAAGTTCCACGCGCAATGTATTCCTTCAAAATATCGTTTTGAATTGTGCCTTGAACTTTATCGAATGAAACATTTTGTTTCCGCGCAACGGCTAAATATAAACAAAGCAACGTCGAAGCCGTCGCGTTTATCGTCATCGAAGTCGAAACCGTGTCGAGCGGAATAGCATCAAACAAACGCAGCATATCTTCCAAAGAATCAATCGCCACGCCGACTTTGCCCACTTCGCCCGCCGCGAGCGTATCATCCGAATCAAGTCCGATTTGCGTCGGCAAATCAAACGCAACAGAAAGTCCGCTCACACCTTGCGACAAAAGATATTTGTACCGGGCGTTTGACTCTTCAGCTGTCGCAAAACCTGCATACTGCCGCATCGTCCAAAAACGTCCGCGATACATATTTTTGCGAATTCCGCGCGTGTAGGGAAATTCGCCCGCGTTTCCGATGTCGTTTTCAAAATCAATTTTTGTGTTCGTCGGATTAAAATCTACGGGCAGTTCGATGCTCGAGGAAGTTTGAAATTTTTCGCGTCTCTCTGAACTCATATTGAACGATAGATTAACACAAAACAGGTGTCATTTATCAGTCTGCGTTTTGATAGCTGCTGACTGTTGACTGATAACTGTAATGTCACGTAGCATTTATTTTAACTGAAATGGAACTTGACGATAATGCAAAAGAAGCCGTTCGCGAACTCGGCGCGGCAATCAATGCGGCGATTGAGAAATCAAATCGTGTCAGCGAAGCGATTGAACATTTGCGCGAAATCGGTTACGAACCGCAGCTTACACTTAAATTAGAAATCGGTTTGATGGAAATCGGCACTGAATTTGACGATTTTTCGGAAGAAGTCGAACTCGATTTAACCGAGGAAGATTTGCGAGCGCTGCGCCGTATGAAAATCCGTTTAGAATAGTGGTAAGTGCTAAACGGTAAGTGGTAAGTTTTTACGCTTTCAATTACCGTTTACCACTTACCACTTACCACTAATTTGAATTATTTTAATTATTTTTCTGAAATCGAAGAAACTTTTATTCGCCGCCGCGGGCGCAATTTGCTGTTAAGTCCGCTGGATTGGGCTTTGATTGAAAATTGGCAGGAGCGGGGCGTACCGCTGGCGGTTGTTTTGCGCAGTATTGAAAAAGTTTTTGACGGTGTTGACCAGCA